>NZ_JAQFJE010000001.1:0-432635 GCF_030439945.1 Streptococcus sp. SI1 | reverse complement strand
TTTCTTAATTTGACTTTGTTAAAATTTTCATCATATCTGTAAAAAGACACCGGTGTTTTACGTCCAGTGCCCTTAAATAAGTTCCGAAAAACGTTACCGCTATTAATAATTTAATTATAACAGCTTTCACTATTTTTTCAACTAGAACAACAATATTGTAAATAATTTTCTTCCTTACAAAAAATCAATATATTTCCTAATAGAAATAAGTCAATAAACGATAACTTACACGTACATGGAGTCACTTTTATGTTAATTTCCTCATAAGCATCTCATTAGACTTATTAAAGTAATTATTGAAATAACCATAAAATACGTTTAAAAAATTATTCAATGGCCTGCCATAATAATTTTTTTTCATAAGCAATGAGGTTATCATTAAAATCTTTAAAATTATTCTTTAAATACTGTATTATTTGTAAGTCTTCCTCAAGATTTTTAGGTAATTTTTTTACTTTCTTTACTGCTGAACTCGGCACACCATAATCAATTAGAAATTGTAGCCTTTCGTCAACTTGTTCGTTTTCTAAAAGAGAGGCAAATGTTGTGTAATCTCCAGCCTTCATATATGCTTTATTGAACACATACCTTTGAATAGAATCCACAACAGCTAAAATCTTTGGAATCTCAAAACTTGCTTCATTCCTTTGAAATTTTAGTACATGATCGATTGCTTTATTTAAGGAATCTCTCTTGCCTTCGCTTTCAAAATATTCGCATTGTTCGTTAATAGTTTTTTTCAGCGGTTGATTTACAAATTTTAACGCTGTGACTGCTTTATTCTTAACGAAACCTTCATTTTCGTTTTCTTTCAAAAATTTATAACCTAAATATAATGTTTGCCAAAGTTCATCATAAGCGGGTACCCCATCCCACTTTAAGAAGGTGAGTTTTTCTTTTTCTTCTTCGATATATTTATATAACGACTTTTGCCCTTTAATGGAAATAAGATTATTTCTGATAATATCTTGAATTTCTGCATCCAAATCTTTTTCCAGCTCATGCTTTCTTTCAATTTCTTTCGCTTCATCATCTGGAATATTAACTAAAATCTCATCTGACACTGGAGACTGGTCAATACTTGGAACATCAATAACAAATTCTTCACCTTCTATTTTGTCTATAAATAGATATACATTGCCAGTAAAATGCTGGTTCATTCGGCCTGCACGTCCTCTTATATTCGCAAAATCAAAGAAATCTATTTTATTAGTTCCTTTATTTTGACTAAAAATAAACATATTCTTAGCAACAGTATTTACCCCTTCAATTAGGGAAACAGTAGCAAAAAGGACTTGTAACTTTCTTTCATTGAAAAGATCGATTTCCGTAGTAACAACATGTCGTGGCAATGCTCCATTATGAGCACCAATGCCATATTTTAATAAATTTTTTAACTGCCAATCTGGTGATATATTTTCATCAATCCAATCAAATATTTCTAAGTCATTATTTCTAATTTCATAATCTGACTGTTTTAAATATTCTATATATTCTCCAGCCAACTTGTAAGCTTCTTTAGGTGATTTGACATACACAATACTAGAATTGTCTTGTTCGGACAACATCTTAAATAATTTATTCTTTTTAGAATTTCCTGTTAAAGTATTATTATTTTTGTTTCTTACTTCAATAACATTTGTATTTACCAATGCATAATCCGTCTTAAAAAAGTTAATTTGATATTTTTCTCTAAAAGTTTCAGACAATGAGTCAACTGTTGGTGTTAAAAACATAGCTTGAGGTTTATAATTCATAATTTTAAGCAACGCAACATTCAAAGCATCAATTCTACTGTCATTCAAACGGTTACTAATCTTATAAAATTCATCAATAACAAAAAAATCAATGTGGGGTAAATCGGGAAATTCCAATACACGTTCAGCAGTTAATATAAAAATATTTCTCTCTTTTACTTTTTGGCGTGTATTAATTATCAAATTATAAAAATCTTTATAGTGAGATAGCTTTTTCCTTGTTTCATCAATTAGAGCTAAAGTGGGTTGGATAATTAAAATATTATTGAATTTTCGTCTAGCAACAATTTCTTCAATCAATAAACTTTTTCCAAAACTCGTTGGTGCACTAACAGCAACATTCTCACCGTTTGATAGAGCCTGTTCTATTTCCTTTTGCTGCTCATGAAAATAAACATTTGGAAGATAATCAGATTTAAAAAATTCTGTTTTTATTTGGGTTTGAACAGATAAATGAACCCTTTCTTGTGATTTTACTTTATCCATAAAATAAGGATAAAAACCAGCTCGACCAATTAAATCAATCCATATTTTTTTTGCCTCTTTGTTTACATTATCCCAAATATCTAAGATGTGAATAATGATTTTTCGAGCTTCTGACTCATCAATTTTACTGGAAACATACTTAATTAAAGAAAAATTATCATCAAAATCTCTTAACTCAGAACATTTAAAAAAATCATCCATATCTATCATCCTTGCTGAGCTCCTTTCAGTTTCAAGTGTAAATCTTTAACAAATTCACGTTTATTATCAATGGGAAATAAGAATAAGAAAAGATTTAAATGTTCGTTCCATGGATGGTTCACAATTTTTTTATTTGCTCTTTCTCTTAATAAGTTAATTTCACTCTCTAAATTTTCTTTGAAGGTTTGGTCGTCACTATAATCTTGAAGTGACTTGCTATCAAAACCTGCGAAAAGAGCAATATTAATATTAGCTAACCTGTTCAATACTTTCGTTTGTGGATCTATCAGAGTTTTCATGAAATCATCAAGTTCAATACCACTATCATGAACTCGGTTATCAATAATAGCAAACTCAGAATCAAAAAAATTCGTATTAAAATGCTCCTCCAAATCTCTCATCAAAGCATCAATCGCAGAATTAGCTGCTGAATATAATTTCGATTCCCCTAGCCATAGTATATGATTTTTTGAATCAACATGAACAGCATCAAATCCGTGAGCAGGTAAACCCATACTATCTTTGAAATATATTTTTGAAATTAGAGCATCAGCATTAAAATATTCATGCAACAGATGGTATAAGAGTAATTCTCCAAATTCTCCACGTTTCAAATATTTATCTTCCACATTATTAGACTCGAGATAATACTTACTCGCTTCTTGTAACTCTGGAATATTATACATTTTTCTAAACGCTTCTCTTTGTACAACAGAAATATCTTGTGGTGTTTTTATTCTTTCCATCACATTCTTTGTGCCAAACGCAAAGGCAGTAATATCATCAAATAACTCATCATAGAATCTTGATTTTACTTGTGATATCTTCCCAAAATTATCCAAATCAAATCCTATATAAAACGTATGAACATTCTCTTTAATTTCTAAATGTTCTGAATGATTATGACTCATAATTCAAATCTCCAACTTAAATTCGCCTAAATAACGTTAAATAAATATTATTTTACTCCCTCACCCCTTGTAACACTAGTTAATTTTATCACAAAATAACTCAGCACTGATACGTACAAAAATATC
Source organism: Streptococcus sp. SI1 (assembly GCF_030439945.1). Lineage (NCBI taxonomy): Bacteria > Bacillati > Bacillota > Bacilli > Lactobacillales > Streptococcaceae > Streptococcus > Streptococcus sp. SI1. The sequence goes on along the minus strand of NZ_JAQFJE010000001.1, from coordinate 429,154 downwards.
CATAATAGGAGCCGCAGAAGGTAAGCTACAATCTTAGCTCTATCACTACGTTTATTTCGATTATTTGTCAATCTCATCTCTCTGTCAAATCATCTGCCAGCTGGTAAATGGCTTGACGCAGGCTATTCCGATATTTGATTTTTGAGAGAGTTTGAACAGCGTCATCACTAGCCATGACTTTATAATTGCTGCTGGCTTGGGTCACAATATCTTGTATCTGCCCTGTATCATCCAGATCTTGCTGCCCCAAGCGGTGACGGCTAAACAACTGACGCATTTGACTACTGGTGATAACGTCCGTAATTCCCCACTTCAAACGAAAATCAAGCAGCGTCCGGTCGAGACTAATAGTACTCGCCTCCTGAATAATACTCTTGCTATCATCTTCATTCAATTTAGCGGGATAGTGGAACTCACTGCCAGCCGGAGGGAAGTGCCCTTTGATAATCATATCTGCTGCATCCACAATCTGTTGAGCATAGCTTCGATCGTCCAAACCATTGGCAAACTGATTGATTTTTTCCTGTGTTACTTCTGCCTCTTCTATCCGACCTTCGTGTACCTGATTCAAGAGGGCTTCTACCAATTCTGTCAGATAGTCGTAGTCAACCTTCACATCCTTGATATGCGTCATCCTCAGCTCAATCTGATAGAAAGGAATTTTCTTTGCTTTAGAAAGGTGCGTCTTGAGCTCATTTGTCAAAACAGTTGTCAGCATTACTTCCTGCGTGCTTGTCATGCCCAGAGCTTCAATGAGAGCATCCGGGTTATCATAGTCGAAACCTTCTACTACATCACTATCTGGATTATAATCATATTGCTTCAATTTAGCAATGCCAGCATTATAATTCTGAAGCAACTCCAACATTTTTTCCTTTTTCTTTTCAGAAGGTGGAAGCTGGGTGAAAGAATCCGTCATCTCTGACAGAGTTTGAACGATTTGCTTCACTTTGTTAAACAGTTCTCTAAACTCTGGCGCAGTAATGCCATCTTCCTTATTTTGCTCGTGGAGTTCTTTGTCTGAAAGTTTGGCAGAATCCTTGTTGGCGTAGATGGCCAATGCCTTATTCATCAGCTTTTCATTCTGAGCAGGCCAGCGATAATTCACCACGCGCCCCCATGGTTTTTCCTGCATGTCTGAGACACGATTCGTTCGTGAATATGCCTGTATTAGCCCAGCGCCTTTCAATGTGCGATCGACATATAGTGTATTGAGCTCTGGAGCATCAAATCCCGTCAGAAGCTGATCAATCACGATAACAAGATCTAGAAACTGTCCATCTGCGGCCGTTTTATTCAATCGTGAAGTGACATCTTCTGTGTAGCCTGAGACGTTGTCTAAACCAAATTTAGTGCCAAAAGTATCATTATAAACCTGCATAGCTTCATGTAGCCCTTTATTGGTAGCTACCATGCTATCATTGTTAGAAGCATTAAGGCTAAATGTAACTGCCACTTTCAAAGTTTGACTCTCTTTTTCAGCTTCGAGCAACTCTTGATTAACCCGCTGAAACTCTCTGAAATACATCATCGCCATTGGCGTGCTGGCCTTGTTGCCACCGACATGAGTAGTCAAGAGAGCATTGTATTTACCGTCACTGGAACGATTACGCCAGTTAGCAAAAATATCCTTTACAACTTCTTTCACATGGGCTTCATTTTCATCATAAAAGCTGGGTTCCACGGCATCATCCATATCTTCTTGCGAAAGATTGGCGATTTTTTCCTGAATCTGCTCCTCGGACCACTTTGGATAGCGTTCCCGATAGAAAGCTGGTAGGTAATTTTCCTTCATTTCTTCTTCGCTAATGGTGGTCTCAAAGTCGACTTTAAATCCTAATACATTGCGATCCGCAATCGCTTCACGGATGGTGTAGGCATGCAGCAGTCTGCCAAAAACGTCCTCTGTCCGCACTTCTTTTCCCATATCGTCAAACATCGGTGTCCCCGTGTAGCCAACCCAGGCTGCTCGCTTAAAGGCTTTTTGAATATCTGAGAAAGAGCTGCCGCCGGTTGACCGGTGTGCTTCATCTACTACAAAAACTATATTTTTCTCAGGTGATTTAAAGGACTTACGATTGATGAGTGTGTTCAGTTTTTGAATCGATGTGATAACGATACCATTCTCTTTTGATTTTAACTTTCGGCTTAAATCAGTTGTATTTTTTGTATCAAAGATTTTACCATCGTCTTTTTCACCCGCTCCATCTGGATCATAGGCTTGATAATTTTCGGTTGTCTGATTGGTAAGAGCAATCCGGTCTACGACAAAGACAACCTTATCAATCTTAGGCATACGGCTAGCTAGCCATGCTGTTTTAAAGCTGGTAATGGTCTTCCCAGACCCCGTCGTATGCCAGATATAGCCCACTTTATTGGTACCCATTTCAAAATCAACTTTTTTTAGTCCTTCGATGACTTCCTGAGTGGCATAGACCTGATAGGGGCGCATGACTTTTAGCATCTGTTTGTTTTTGGTTCCATCCAAAATCATATAATTGGTCGCCATCTGGTGCGCCATCGGGATAGAGAGCATGGAGTCTGCAAACTCTTTCCAATTTCGGACAATGCTATTGTCACTTTTACGCTGCCAGTTAAAAGCAAAATCCTTGTTAAACTTATCTGCAGTTGTGTTTGCCATGTACTTGACGTTATTTGGTGTAATAGCAACTAAAATTTGTACGGTTGAAAAAATATCGCGATATTGATTTTCTTCAATATACTGGTGCATTTGGTTGAGTGCTTCATTGACATCATGAGTATCCTTTTTTTCTTCGATCTGGATAATTGGCAAGCCGTTAATCAGAAGCGTTGTATCAAAACGACGATCTTGCTTTCCAGCGATGACTGCAGGCCGCTCAATCTGACTGACTATCTGATAAATGGTGTCACCTGCCCCAATCTGTCTTTGGTCAAAGACAGTCAAAAATATATGCTGTCCGTCATCTGAGTCAATTCCAATCTCTGAAATGCCATTCAGCCCATACAAAAACTGACCTGCCATATATGGCGTGTGGAGATCTGAGATAATCGCTTTTACTTGAGCAAACTCAGTCGGGCTAAGTGGACGTTGCAATCTTTGATAATTGTGCTGCTCCAGTATCTTCTTGAAATTCTCCCAGAGCGCTTCCGTCGTTTTAATGGACGGTTCATAAGTCCATAATTTGGTTTTCGTCACATAATCTGCTAGACGATCATGAACTGTCGAATCACTTGTATCTTGAACGATCGTACCTGTCGACAAATATTCAATAAGTTCTTTCTCAAATTGCGCTTCTTTCATGGCTGCTTGCCTCCTTCAGTTGAAATAGCAATCGTTTCGTTTTGAGTTCTATTAGGTGTTTTTGAAGTGCTTCTAAATGAAGTTGTTTTAGATAGAGTTTTCCTATTAAAGATTGACGCTCAATAGTCGGTAATGCTGGCAATCGTAACTCTTTTACTTGTTTTACTGTGTATTTTAATGTTGAAGAACCTTGTAAACTCAACTGAAATTGATGTTTAATGCTCAAATCTTCATTTAAAAGATAGACGATATAACTTGGTATGACAGGAGTATCTACAACTAATCTAAGATAGTTCTGAGTGATTAAGAAGCCTGCGTGATTCTTCCCGACAATTGCCGCTTTCCCGGATATTAAACTAAACACAATATCTCCTTCTGCAACTGTCAAAACAGGATCAAAAGTCCGAATGCTCTTTGTTTCACTCTGATTCATTTCTATTTGGGATAAATCATTTTCCAGCTCATTTTGTCCGTAAAAAAAATAGAGGGGAGCAGCCTTATCTACAGTTTCTTTAATTCTAAATTGAGGAGATCCACTTTCAAATGTGATGAATTCTGTCACTTTCACTATAAAACCGTGCCTTTCTGAAATTACTATATCTATCGTTACAAAATTATTCTACCACTAATCAAAAATTTGTCAAGTGTTTTTTGTAATTTTCAAAAACTACAAAATAAATTGAAATAGGCATATCTACTCCGAGATTAGACATTAGCGATATAAGGATTTGAGAAATTAAAAAGCCCAACTCAATCAAAATAAAAAGTTAGGCTTTTTCTTAGTACTATTGTATTGTAAGATAAGGCTATCAGTTAAAATACTTGCCCTTTATATACAGACCTATCACCAAAATATTTTCTAATAGAAATATCACAAATACGATTAATTTAACATATTTGTTTGGAAATAACAATGCAATAATTGGTAAGATAAAATAGCTAGCAAGAACAAATAGACTAAATTTTGGAGTTAACATTAGATAACCTTTCAAAAATTATAATAAAGCATTCTTTACATCAGATTACTTACATGTATAATAATCCTTTTCAAGCGAAAATCAAGTAATTATACCCAATTGTTATTAAAATGTTATCTGAATGAAAACTAACATAGTTATTTTCTGAAATCAAACTCAAATCTTGTTCTCATTTTCTCCCCAGAAATCCTAAAAAGAGATCTACTGTGCTGACTTCTTGATGATTAAAGAAAAGGCTGGTTTGGGTGTCCATACTTGCAATCTTTGCCATATCTTCTGCACTGAGTTCAAAGTCAAAAACATCAATATTTTCCTTCATTCGCTCAAAACGTGAAGACTTAGTCAAGCAAACGATTCTCCGTTGAACTTGCCAGCGAACCATGACTTGTGCAGTGGATTTACCATGTTTATCAGCAATACTTTTGAGAATTGGATTATTGAAAATGTCACCACGACCTTCTGCAAAAGTAGCCCAAGATTCAATTTGCACCTTATTTTTTATCATATTTTCTTGTGCGAATATCTGTTGATTCAGTGGGTGAGTTTCCACTTGATCGACTTGTGGTGTAATCTCATTGAAAGCTACAATGTCGCTGAGACGATCTGGATAGAAATTAGACACACCAATCGCTCGAAGTTTTCCTTCTTTGTAAAGTTTTTCCAAAGCATGATAGGCACCGTAATAGTCACCAAAAGGTTGGTGGAGCAACATAAGATCCAGATAATCTAACTCCATTCTGTCAAGAGATTCTAAAACCGAGGCATAAGCCCATAATTGGATAGCCAAACTTTACTAGTGATGAAAAAACCTTTGCGGTCAATCCGAGACTCTCGAATCGTCTCGCCTACTTCCTTTTCATTGGCATATGCTTGAGCAGTATCAAAATGACGATAACCTGCCTTGATAGCATTTAGCACAGCACTTTTGGTATCTTTGGGAGCGATTTGGTACACTCCAAAACCTAAAATTGGAATTTCGACACCGTTGTTTAAGGTTATATTTTGCATGTGATTTCCTTTTTTCGTAATTTTTGTCATAAGTATAACGCTCTTTTCAGAAAAAGTACAATAGTAAAATTGCAGAGTAGTATGCAAAAAATGAATAGCAATTATCATCCGATTCATAATTTATAACAACAAAAAAAGAAGATACTAGGATAGATGACCAAGATTGTGTCAGCAACCCTAGTCATCTGTCCTACTCCTTCTCAATTTCTTTGATTTCGCTGGTTTTGTCTATCTACAAGGCGTTCTTGGATTAACGACACAACTTCATCATTGGTTGGCAAGTCAGAGTGTTGTGCATCTTCTCCTGTGACAGTAGTTTCTGTATAGTGAGCTGCTTGTCCTTGATAGATATACTTACCGGCACTTACACTTGTATCAGGAACCAATTCATCCGAATCATAAGTAATAGTCCCTGCTACGGAGTACATCGCTAAGGTCCTAGGAATATTTTTACGATTCTTAATAAAGTCAGCTAACATTTCTGTTTTGTTATTAATATTTGTTTCAGTAAAATTATAAGGCGTTCCGATTGTCATTAACTTTTTTAGATTCACATCATAATCTCCAAGATAATTCTCGATAAATGCTGTATAAATCAAACCGCCATTAGAATGCCCCAATCCTTTAAAATTATTGAAATTATATTTTCCTTGCAAGTCCTCAAACGCAGCGTTAACCATTTTAGCTTGCTTTTTGATATTACTATAACCATCTTTATTGTTTTCAAATCCAATAACAATAATCGGTTCATTGTCATTAGCAGCAATCGAACCACTATAAGTAATCCGTCCATCGTTCCATACTTTCACTTTAAGTAAACTATGCTTAACCCCACGACGTCTTTGATTTAGTTTCTGAACCAAACCATCGAATCGATTTTCTGTAGCAGAACTTCCCGGTATCATAATGATTGGCGACAAACGAGCATTATAAAATTTAGCAATTTCATCGATATTTTTTCTTGTCCAACTATAAGAAGGGACTGCTAAAACAATGAGGAATATTAAAACTGTTAGCAAAACAAGTTTTACTTGTTTAGTCATGCTTACCTCCTTTCGGATCTATTCGACGAAGTTCATCATGAATCTGATCATTAAATGTAACGAACGGAAGATATATCATGACATCAATGATAAAAATGAAAATCCCAACTGCTAGAGATCGCAAACTTCCTCCTGTCCCAATGAAAGCATATAGTACACTCGGTGCTCCGCTAGGAACTGGATACACAGCTGGTGGCATTAATCTGAAATAAAGAAAAATACTGGCTATAAAGACATTTATCATGGGTACAAGAATAAAAGGAATCAAAAAAAGAAAGTTGAAAAATATAGGAATGCCGACCATGAAGGCAGCGCCATGATTAAAAAGAGAAGGGAAAATACTTTTCAAACTAACATCACGATCTTTGTCGCTACGGGATTTCCATAAAATAGCAACCAAGAGTGCCAATCCTCCACCAAGTCCTGCAAAGGCACCATAGGCATCATAAAGGTTTGTTGAGGAAAAGAGATAAGGAACTCCTCTCGTCGTATGGTGTTTTAAAGCATAATTAAGATTATCTAATGCAAACGAATCATTGATAAAAGGAATATTGTTGAAGAGATTGCTATTTCCAATCCAAGCACTAAAAGTCCGTAAGGCAGTGTTCATTTCAATTACGAAGATATTATTTCGATTAACAATTAAGTTTGAAAAAAAATTAGAAATGGTCGAAAATACATTATAACGATTACCTAGGAACAGAAAGAAACTGCAAACAAGTGCTAGAGACAAAGAAGAAAGAATGGGGCGAACTGTTTTTGGACGATAAACAAAATATTTATCCACGATTTGATCATCACTTGGACTTGAAAAGCGAAAGATTTGCCCTACTATATAACCCATCAATATGGCAATTACTAAATTGATATTGACAGGAAGGCTGATTCTCGTCAAGGCGCCATCTTTTAAAAGTACGGAGAATAACTTTCGCGAATGAATTAACAAGCTAAAAATAAAAGCAGTAATTCCTGCCGTTCCTGTACTACGTCCATAGTGACCAGCCGTATATTTCGCACTAAAATAAGTCGCTAAAGGGCCCGCCATCCCACCTATCAAAGCAGTACAGTTTGTCAAAACCAATCCAATTGTCGAAAAATACGGAAACCAAGAGCGAACACTGAATAGGTTGTTAATATAACCATTTACTGAAAAAACCGACTCTGACAAAACCATTGTTGTCGTTGTTAGCAAGAAAAAAGGAAATAGTGATACCAAGGTTTTTTGCGTAATTTTAATAAAACTATTCCGTCGAAAAGCAATCATCTTTTTCAGTAAATATTGATTTACAAATTTTTTTCTACCTAATTTATCAAAGATCATAGCTTGATTGTATCATAGTTAAAATAACAATTCAATCAACTTTGGCAAAAATCAAACCCTAACTATTCTGTTAAACAAATATAAGCCATCTTCAAGACTTTTTATACAAATCAAAAAGGCTCAGATAAAATCTAAGCCAGTTAACTCGTCTTATCCTACTTTTCTTGTAAGATATTTTTGTGACTGTGCAGAAAGAACACTAACAATCGTCCCTACAGCACCGGCACCTGTGAACAATAATAGTAAGCCAAGATTTGTCCAATAAGAGATATGTACTTCATTTCCTTTCAAAATATAATTTGTCAAATAAGTAAAGGCAGTAAACACATCCAAACTTTCTGTTTTTGCAAGCTGAATCGCATAGTCAAATTGATGTGCAACCAACATCATCACAAACATAAACACGACACTGATTGCAATCCCAACTTTGGATAACTTTTTACCTAACAATTCATATCCTTTGATTGTACAAACACCCATGATAATACCTGAAACAACAGCTACATAACCAAGTTGTGCAATCACTAAGGTAACAATTCCTCCTATCAAGCTCCCTAGAAAAGCTCCGACAGTTCCTGTTAAGATGCTCCCCTTTTGATGATTATAAGATTGATTTTCAATAGACAGATTTGAGCTTATTTCTTGAAACGCTTCTGGTGAAAGTAGCAAAAGATTTCCTCCAACTTGATAAAGATCTACTTGCCCTACTTTTCCAGTTTGTTCACACACATTTGTAAAATTTCTTTCCTTCAAGAAAGAAAGAATATCTTGTAATCCCTGCTGAATATGTGCACGAGTTTTTCCTTTAGTCATACCTGCTTTAGTGTAAAAAGTTGCTTTATATAAATTAACCTGATAGGTTTTCAAGTCCTTAGAAGCTTTTATTAACTCTTTACATTCTTCCAAAGACGGTAAAGCTTCGCCATTTTTTACCGAACAACAAATACGATATTGATTTTTTTGGTCAGTTTGTTCAATATACAAAGTATACCCCTCTTTTTGCCCCCAAATAACAGATGCTACTTCATCAAACTGCAATCCCAACTCATCCGCAAATGCCTGCAAATCAAGTTTATTCATAATTACACCCCTTTATATATTCTTCATATATTATAGCATGTTTTGGAATAGATATACAAGGGGAATTTATTATAGAAACATAAAAAGAGTTGCAAGAATATCAACTCTTTAGTCTATCTTATTTTTCTACTCGAACCCCTTGGCAATCAATTTGAAGTTCAAAAACTTGTCCTTTAAATTGTCGCTCTTCTATCTTCTCTTTTAGTGTATTCGAACGCTCTTTTGGTACTAGAATCATCACAGTAGGTCCTGCTCCTGATAGATAAGTCGCATACGCACCATTTTCTTTTGCCATCATCTTGATTTTGGGAAATTCCTTAATCAAGCCTTGGCGAAAATGTTCGTGGAAACGATCAGACTCAATAGCTTGTCCCGCTGCGACCATGTCTCCCTTCATTAAAGCAGCAATTGCTACATTTGCTATCGAGCTTGCAGCAACAGCTTCTTGATAAGATAACTCTTTTGGAAGAACGCCACGGCTATCTTTTGTGCGCAATTCATAATTTGGGATGTAGGCAATAAGGCTTACTTCTGGAAATTTCGTCACAACTGTTGAAACTTCTCCGTTTACATAACTAGAAATCGTCAAATTACCATAAATAGCAGGTGCCACATTATCTGGATGACCTTCAATTTTCGTCGCAAGATTTAACTTTTCAGTATTTGATAACTGCAAGTTTGCTAATTGATTAGCAAGTTCAATCCCTGCAACAATAACAGAACTAGAAGATCCCAAACCACGCGCCAAAGGAATATCGGTCGTCATTTTTAAATGATGAGGTTGGATGGCTGGAGCAATTCGACGCGCTACTTTAATCAACAAATTCCGTTCATTTGAAGGAATGCGCCGCCCTAAATCATGCTCAATAATCCACTGATCACTTTTTCCCAAAACTTCAATAATCAGATATTTACTGACAGCTACACCAACCGAATCAAATCCCGGTCCAATATTAGCACTCGTTGCAGGTACAATAATTTTCATTCTACTCTCCTAGTACTTTGAACGTATTCAATAATTTAAAACCAGAAGTTGCCTGCAACTTTCGAATGACATTTTCTAGTTGTGTTTTGTTGACAGCATGGGTGATAATCACAACGCGTGCAGTATTTCCGTCTGTTCCTTGCTGTAAGATTTGCTGCAAGGAAACATCCTCAGTATTAAAAATTTCTGCCAAACGTAAAACTTGACTTTTCGAATCCGGTGTCAATATTGAAAAGCAGTAAGGACTCTTAATATCTTCTCGTTTAGCAAGAACCAGTTCACGTTGAAATTCATTAAAGGCTTTTCCAACAGTACCTTCATTGATGCGCCGAACAATCCGAATGATATCTGCTACGACACTTGTTGCAGTAGGTTTCTGACCAGCTCCTGGCCCATAATACATCGATTCGCCAACTCCAATAGATTCCACATAAACTGCATTCATCACACCATTTACACTAGCAAGAGGGTGAGATTTTGGTAAAAAAGTCGGTGTGACTTCTGCAGCAAGACCTGATTTTGTTTCTTCAATAGAACCAACTAATTTGACAACATAGCCTAATTGCTGCGCAACTGTTACATCCTCTGGTGTAATCTTGCGAATGCCTTGATGAGCAACATCTTCAAATTTAACTGTCATTCCAAAGGCGAATTGACTCAAAATAACCATTTTATAAGCAGCATCAATGCCATCGACATCATTAGTTGGATCACTTTCTGCAAATCCAAGTTGTTGCGCTTCAGATAACGCTGCTTCATAAGACCAACCTTCTTCTACCATTTTAGTCAGCATGAAGTTAGACGTCCCATTGACCACACCGAGAAGACGCGTAATTTTATCAGATGCTAAAGAATTAACAAGTGTGCGTAAAATCGGAATTCCTCCTGCTACTGCTGCTTCATAGTAAAGAGCTACCTTATTTTTATTAGCAATTTCAAGCAACTCCGCACCATGAACTGCTAACAAATCTTTATTTGCAGTAACAACATGCTTACCTACTTCTAATGCACGTATAATAAAGTTTTTTGCTGGTTCGATACGCCCCATCAACTCAACAACAATGCTTATTTCCTTATCATTTAAAATTTCGTCAATTGTCGTAACAAAATTAAAATGATTCCCACCAGCTGCTAACAAGCGCTCTTTTTCAGCAATATCTTTCACCAATACTTTCGTAATTTCAATTTTTGAGTGAGCTGCTTGCACAAGCTTATCACTATTTTCCTTCAATAAAAACGGAATGCCACTAGCAACTGTCCCAAAACCAAGTAAAGCAATTTTTATAGACATGACCACTCCTTGAGATTTATATGCTCTTTATTATAGCAAAGAAACTAATTTATTTCTAGTAAGCAGACGTTACCATTTCTATAACAATCAATAGACATCTATTTTTTAAAAAATTTATAAGCGGATAGTCAGAAATATGATAAAATAAATATAGTGATTTAAAAGTTAAAAAGGAGTTCAATATAATGGGCAAACATTCTGGTAATCGTTCTGTACGAAATCGTATTCGTAAGAGGAGACAACGACACGCTATTATTAGTCTCCTCTTATTAGCCATTCTAGTAATTGTAGGGACATTCATGTGGAAACACTCTGGAGTAAATCTCGCTAATAACCAAACAAAACCTGCTGTTTCAACAGTAAATAAATCTTCTTCCTCACAATCAACAGCTAAAAAGACAATGGACTCTAGTCACAAAAAGACTAAAATCAAATGGGCGAAACAGGATCAACCGGTTAAATTTCCTATTTTGATGTATCATGCGATTCATAATATGGATCCTTCTGAAGCAGCAAATGCAGGTTTGATTGTCTCACCAGAAACATTTGAAAGTCATTTAAAAGCCTTAAAAGATGCTGGTTATTATACTCTTACTCCAGAAGAAGCATATAAAGTTTTGACTGAAAATGTCCTTCCGGAAAATAAAAAAGTCGTTTGGTTGACTTTCGATGATAGTCTGAGGGATTTCTATACAAACGCCTTTCCATTGCTTCAAAAATATCAAATGAAAGCAACAAACAATGTCATTACTGGCTTTGTCGAAAATGGGCGCGAAGATATGCTAACTCTGCAGCAAATCAAAGAAATGAAAAAAAAGGGAATGTCTTTTGAAGATCATACGGTTAACCATCCGGATTTATCCCTTGCAAATGCAGAGACACAAACGACAGAATTACAAGCTTCCAAACAATACCTAGACAATAACCTTTCACAAAATACGACAACAGTTGCATATCCTTCAGGGCGTTATACTCAAACAACGACACAGATTGCTGAAAGCCTTGGTTATAAAATGGGATTGACAACCAACAACGGACTGGCTTCTCTTAATGATGGACTTTTGACCCTCAACCGTGTTCGCGTCAATCCGACAACAACTGCACAAGATTTATTGAATGAAATTGCTACAAACTGAAAAATAGGACTTAGCTCAAAAATGAGCAAGTCCTATTCTTTTTTCTTTTGTGCTAATTTCTCACGCTCCAAACGAAACTTTCGGTTCGGATTGAGTTTGTTAAAAAGTTTTTCGAGCTTTTCTTCATTCCAGACATCTGCTGCAGAAACAAAATTACCATTTTCATCACGAAAGGATATCGGTTTATCACCCACAGTATCACTCCTTTCTAATCCACAAATTCAAATTCAAAGTTGCCGATACGAACCAGGTCTCCATCTTTTGCACCACGAGCTCGCAAGGCTTCATCTACACCCATACCACGCAATTGACGGGCAAATTTCATGACTGCTTCCTCACGGTCAAAGTTCGTCATAACAAAAAGTTTTTCTAATTTATCACCTGAAAGTACCCAAGCTGCATCGTCATCACGTGAGATGTCAAAGGCAGGAGCATTCTCATCAAAGCCATAATAAGCTTCCTCTTCCATTTCAGACTCATCATAAAGTAAAAATTCAGGAGTTTTATCTAGTAATTCTGCAGTCGCATCTAACAGCATTGATAATCCTTGTTTGGTCAAACTTGAAATTGGAAAAATCTGTGGCAATTCATCAAATTCATCATAATTTTCTGCTAATTTTTTCTTAAATGTCTTCAAATTTTCTGCACTATCAGGCATGTCCATTTTATTAGCGACAATAATCTGCGGACGCTCCATCAAACGAAGATTGTATGATTCCAATTCCTTATTGATTGCAAGATAATCTTCGTAAGGATTACGCTCTTCACTAGCTGACATATCAATGACGTGCAAGATGACACGCGTTCGTTCAATATGACGAAGAAACTGTGTCCCCAATCCCACTCCTTGACTTGCACCTTCAATCAATCCAGGCAAATCTGCCACAGCAAATGATTCACCAGACTGCGTTCGAACCATTCCAAGATTAGGTACAATTGTCGTGAAATGATACGCTCCAATTTTCGGTTTAGCGGATGTGATAACACTTAGCAGAGTTGATTTCCCAACAGACGGGAAGCCAACTAAACCAACATCTGCTAGAATTTTTAACTCCAACTGTAGCTCACGTTCTTGACCTGGTTCACCATTTTCAGAAATTTCTGGTGCTGGGTTTTTAGGGGTTGCAAAGCGGATATTGCCGCGACCGCCGCGACCGCCGTGCGCCACGATAAATTTTTGACCATTTTCAATCAAATCTGTTAGGATTTTTCCTGTTTCGGCGTCACGAACCGTAGTCCCTTGCGGCACATGAACAATCAAATCTTCCGCACCACGACCGTGCATTCCTTTGGTCATTCCTTTCTCACCAGACTGAGCTTTAAAATGACGATTATAACGAAAATCCATCAGGGTACGAAGCCCTTCATCTACGACAAAAATGACGTTGCCGCCACGACCGCCATCGCCACCCCAAGGACCGCCATTGGGGACATACTTTTCACGGCGAAATGCTACCATACCATCACCGCCATTTCCAGCTTTGACTTTAATCTTAGCTGTATCTAAAAACATACTCATATTTTTCTCTTTTCTCGATTTTCACTTTAAAAAAACGCTCTTTCAAGCGTTCGAGGACTAGAAATTACTCAGAGCACCAAGCGCACTTGCAAAGATCGCTCCAACAGTTACCAACAACATGATAACAACGACAATCAAAGTCAATTTTTCGAATCCTGTTTTTTTCCGTTGTCCATTATCACCAAAAGCCACAATATTACCTCTATGTATTTAATTTGTTCTCTTAATTGTAACATGAAGGTGAGAGTTTTTCAAATACTAGCTGAAAAGAATGTATTTCAATTGCAAATTTCCGCAAAGAAAAATCCAGCAAACTTCCTACTGGATTTTGGTATCAAACATTCTAACTATCAGGATTGTCAAAGACTGTTTTCAAGTTGCTTCTATCATCATCTTAACATAAGGCAACTCACTCTAAATTTTTATATTTTATCATAAAATGAGCATTATGAGCATTATTTCACAAGACCTATAGACTCAATGAAGCGCATAAAAGCTGCTTGACCTTCTTTTGTTCGCTTGTAAACACCCGCATCTTCCAAGACGCGTTTAAAAATCCGACCGACTGAAGCACGCACGATTGTTTGCGCTGATTCTAGTGTTACATCTGGATGATGAGCTTTTAACTGGTCAGCCCATGCTTGATGATAAGGAGCCACTTCTTCTCTTTGTCCCAAAAGAAATTCTTCAACTTCTTTTAATTCATTTTTCAAACGAGGTGGAAGAATCGCTAAGCCCATGACCTCAATCAAACCAATGTTTTCTTTCTTGATATGCTGAACATCTTTATGAGGATGATAAATACCGTCCGGATGCTCTTTGGATGTTTGATTATCTCGAAGAACCAAATCTAATTCAAACTTGCCCTTTTTTCGCCGAGCAATAGGAGTAATAGTGTGATGTTGTTCACCATTTGACTCAGCTAAAATCTGAACAGTCGGATCAGAGTATGCACGCCATTTCTGTAAAATCGTATCCGACAACTTTATTAATGCAGCTTTATCAGTTGATTTCAACCGCAAAACCGACATAGGCCAGTTGACAATACCAGCTTCTACAGTTTCAAATCCTACAAAGGTGAAAACTTTGTCCAGATTTGCTTTTTCCATAGGAAAAGTATGCCTTCCCCCTTGATAATGATCATGTGTGAGAATAGATCCTCCCACGATAGGAAGGTCAGCATTAGAACCTGCAAAATAGCTCGGAAAAATTTCTACAATGTCCAAAAGGCGCTCAAAAGTAGCACGACTGATAGTCATAGGAGTATGCTTGCTATCTAAAAAAATGCAATGCTCATTAAAATAAGCATAGGGCGAATACTGAAAGCCCCATTCTTGTCCGACTAAGTCAAAACGGATAATTCTATGATTAGATCGTGCTGGATGATCTAGTCGACCTTGATACCCTTCATTTTCAAAACAAAGCTGACAGGTTGGATAATGGCTTGTTTTGGCCTTCTTAGCTGCTGCAATCTCTTTGGGATCTTTTTCTGGTTTAGAAAGATTGATGGTGATTTCCAAATCTCCATAGGCGGTCGGTGCTTTGAAAGCAATGTTTTTAGCAATAGCCTTGATCTTGATGTAATCATTTTTTTGACTAAGATGGTAAAAATCAGCTACAGCTTGCTCGGGATTGGAGGCATAAGTCGTCCAGAAGTCCCGATTGAGCTGGCTAGGGGCAGGGGTAATCAAGTCCATAAGTTCAGCACCAAGGATTTCACGCGCAGTCTGACTATCCTCAATCGTCTCTAATCTAACTGCCTCCTCAACCAGCTGGTCCTTGATGTCAATCAAGTCATCCAACTCAGTCTCAACTTCTAAAACACCATCCCCCACTCGTGCCAAAACACGATTGGTCAGGTAGATTCGATCCATTTCCTCAAATGAACTTTCAGAAATGACTTCTGTGATAAATGCATCTAGAACTCCCTGACTCATTGATTCTCCTTCTTACATTCTAAATAGTCTCTGACAGCATCTAAATCCTGAAAAACTTGTTCTGTTTTATTTAAGAAAGACTGCGCTGGTATTTTTAAGTCTGGAATACAAATGACTGGTATCCCAGCTCTATACGCTGCCTCAATCCCTGCTTCACTATCCTCTAGTACTAAGCAATTCTCTGGTAAAACATTCAAATCACTACAGGCCTTTAAAAATATATCAGGGTAAGGTTTGCTTCGCTTTACATCTTTTGCAAAAACTAGATGGTCAAATAGGGACAGTATACCATTACTATCCAAGATCATTCTAGCTCTAGATTCAACACTTGAAGTTGCTAAGGCGATTGGGATACCTTCTCTTTGCAAAAAAGCAAGCAAATTTTTAGCACCTTTTTTTAAATTTACACCTTTGGCTAATATTCGAGCTTCTAGTTCATAAACTTTATCCAAGGTTTGGTCAAAGTTCCAAGGTAAATCATAGGTATCCAAAAATCGTTGAACATTCTCCTCTTCCCTATGTCCACTGTATTCTCTAGAATATGTTTCTTCTGTGAAAGGAATTCCAAAATCTTCAAGCAATTCTTGATAAACTTTTAGAGAAATGATCTCAGTATCAGCTAATAAGCCATCCAAATCAAATAATACAGCTTCCATTTACTTCTCTCCTAGTCTAAAACTCGTGTCCCCGATGCAACTTCAGCGATATAGAAGCTTGGAGCGTATCCAACTACTTCCTCATAGCGTTTGCCAACTGCTTCTTTAAAAGCTGCGACCGCATCCTTACGAACTAAAGCAATGGCACAACCACCGAAGCCAGCTCCAGTCATTCGAGCCCCCAGAACACCTTCTTGCTCCCAGGCCGTGTGAACCAAAGTATCCAACTCCAAACCAGTCACCTCATAGTCATGCTCTAACGAAACATGAGAAGCATTCATCAGACGACCAAACTTGTCAAGATCGCCTGCTTGCAAAGCTGCCCGCGCTTGCAAAGTACGTTGATTTTCCAAGACGGCATGACGAGCCCGTTTGAGACGATTTTCGTCCTCTATCAGATAGCTATACTCGTCAAAGGACCACTCATCCAACTCGCCTAAGGTTGCGATAGACAGCTTACGGTTAAGTTCTTCAACAGCTTTTTCACACTCAGCACGGCGTTCATTGTATTTAGAGTCCGCAAGTTCACGGCGCTTATTTGTATTCATGATAACAACCACATTATCCTTAAGTTCAAGCGGTACTAAATCATATTCAAGTGTATTGGTATCCAGATAAATCGCTCGTTGATCTGCTCCCATTCCAATAGCAAACTGATCCATGATTCCTGAATTCACACCAATAAATTCATTTTCCGTTTGTTTACCGATTTTTACTAAATCTAAGCGTTCCAATTTTAAATCAAACAGTTTCTCTACAATAATTCCTGTCAATAGTTCCAATGAAGCTGACGAAGAGAGGCCTGAACCATTTGGAATATTCCCAGAGACATAGATATCCATTCCTTTTTCAATGATATGTCCTGCTTTCTGTAAGAAATAAATAACCCCTTTTGGATAATTCGTCCAATTGTGCTTCTTGTTGAAACAAAGATTTTCTAAAGGAACCTCAATGATTCCTTGTTCTTCAAAGTTCGCAGAATAAAAACGGAGTTTCTTGTCTTCACGCTTACGCGCTGCTCCATAAGTTCCTAATGAAATAGCTGCAGGAAAGACATGCCCGCCGTTGTAATCGGTATGCTCACCAATCAGGTTAATGCGACCTGGTGAGAAGAATGTATGATCTGCTTCTGTTCCAAAAACTTTTTCAAATTTTGAACGCAATTGTTGAATAGACATAGTAGTTGACATAAGAGGTCTCCTTTTTATATGGTTTTGTAACCGTTTTAGTATCTTTATTATAAAATATCATCAGTAAAAGTTCAAGTATTTTAGTAAATTTTTACTATGTGTAGTTATCAACTAAAGCTATAATCAAAGATAAAATCTATTCCCAAAAGGTCTTTATCTTTTACTAAATATTTTTTGTATTTTACTAATTTTTAAGGTATAATATACTTATTCGTTAGAGAGAATAGGAAAAATAATGGCAACCATTAAAGATATAGCAAACATAGCTGGTGTCTCTCCAGCAACTGTGTCACGCGTTTTAAATCATGACAAATCCATGTCTGTCAGCGATGAGACGCGCCAAAAAATATTTGACATTGCAGAAGAACTACAGTATAAAAAAATAAAACGAGGAAGCAATCGCAATTCCCGCAGTCGTAGAATTGCGATTGTAGAATGGTACACCGAAGAGGAAGAACTAGATGACCTCTACTACTACGCTATTCGACTTGGAGTAGAAAAAAAATCTCAAGAACTAGGCTATAATGTTATACGTTTTTTCAATAATGAAGAATTAAATCATCTCGATCAAGTTGACGGTATCATTGCGATTGGAAAATTCAGCCCTCAAAAGATAAGGGAACTAGAACTCTATACAAAACACCTTGTTTTTATTGATAGTAATACACTTGCCTATGGACATAGCTGTGTGATGGCTGACTTTGAAAATTCTGTTATAGCTGTTCTTAATCACTTCTTAGAAAAGGAACACCAACAAATTGGACTGCTGATTGGTCAAGAACAAACTTCTGACAAAACCACTACTCTATCCGATCCACGCTTGCTAGCATTTAAAAATTACCTAACTAAAAAACAACTCTATCAAGAAAAATATGTAAAAATAGGAAACTTTTCATCTGAATCAGGTTATTCTATGATGAAAGAATTGATTGAAAATTTAGGCAAGCAACTTCCGACTGCATTTTTCATAGCAAGTGATGCTTTAGCTGTGGGTGCACTTCGAGCACTACAAGAAGCAGATATTCCTGTGCCAGATCGTGTTAATGTAATTGCTTTTAATGATACGTCTATTGCCAAGTACGTCTATCCACCACTCAGCACGGTTACTGTCTTTACAGAGGAAATGGGCAGACAAGGACTACAACTGCTGCATGAGAACTTTCAACATAGTAAACCATCTATTCCACGCATGATTACTCTCGCTACCAAACTAACCCTAAGAAAGAGCAGCTTATAGACATGAAAACATATGAAATTTTATTTGACATTCTTAGCCAAGAGTCTGACTATGTCAGTGGTGAAAAATTAGCACAAAAGTTAGGTATTTCACGTACTTCTATCTGGAAAGCTATTCAGCGCTTGGAAAAAGAAGGGATTCACATTGAATCCATAAAAAATAAAGGTTATAAACTCATCTCTGGTGACTTGCTGATTACTAAAAAAATAGAAGAAGCTGCTCCCATCCAAGTTTCCTTCAATCCAAACTGCAAATCCACTCAGTTGGATGCCAAAGCTGGTATTGAGGCTGGTAAGCCTGCCAATACGCTCTATCTTGCTTCTTCTCAGACAGCTGGTCGTGGACGCTTTGGTAGAAGTTATTTTGCTCCAGAACAAGGAGGAATTTATATGACGCTTCACTTGAAGCCCAATCTGCCTTTTCCACAAATTCCCGCCTACACTGTCTTGACTGCTGGAGCCATTTACAAGGCCATCAAAGAGCTCACTTTAATGGAGATGGAAATTAAATGGGTGAATGACATTTATTACAAAGGTAAAAAAATAGCTGGTATTTTAACTGAAGCTATTACTTCTATTGAGACAGGGCTGGTAACGGATGTAATTATTGGAGTAGGCATTAACTTTGCCATTGCTGATTTTCCAAAAGAATTACAGCATAAGGCTGCCTCTCTCTTCCATAAAAAACATCCTATCACGCGAAATGAACTTATTAGTGAGATTTGGAAAAATTTTTATGAATGTGACCCAGATGAGCTGATTTATCTTTACAAACAGCATTCCCTTGTCTTGGGTCGGACAATCACTTTTTACCAGAACGATCAAGACTATAAAGGAATTGCCAAAGAAATATCAGATAATGGCCAACTATTAGTTCAATTAGATACAGGCCAAGAAATGTGGCTAAATAGTGGTGAAATTTCTTTAACAAGTTGGTAAAGAAAAGAAGGGAATAAGTTGAGTAAAAATCAACTTATTCCCTTCTTTTTTTCAGCACAAAATCAATTCCTTTTATTTAACCATGTGCATATTTTTTTGAATCAAACAAAAGAAAAAAGGTTGAGGATTTTTGTCACAACCTTTCTGCTTATTTTTTACGTTTGATATGTTTATCAATTTCATCCACTATTTTTCCCATGACGTAGCTCACTTGTAAATTGCGAATGACTAGAAATGCCCAAAAAACAGCAAATAAATAGTGTCCTGACATTATTGCTTCGTTAAAAAAATAGGTTTCAATTGCCGTAAAAAAAGCTGTTGTAAGAAATTGTTGTCTTGTCATAATTCTATTATAGCACGAAAAAATAGAAAAATCTAAATTCAGTCTTCATTCAGTTCAATATCTCTTCTATAGACTTTGAGCGAAGTGATTTTTAAGGTCTGGCAATCCCGGCCTTATTCTTATTTATGTAACTTATCCATATTTGGTAAAGCCAAACAATGCTTAATAATATATAGCCTAAGAAAAAGTCCTATAACAAATACAGCTATAAACGATGGAATTCTGGGAAGGTGAAGAATGGTTATCAACAAATAATAAGTCACGCCAACACCGAAAGAAAACACGGCATAAATATCCTTTTTCAAAACACTAGGCACTTCATTACTTAGCAAATCACGGATAATTCCACCACCAACTCCTGTTAAAGTTGCTAACATTCCAACTGCCATCATATTTTGTTGACTACTATCTAAAACTGTTGCCCCAATCAGCGAAAAAATAACTAAACCAACAGCATCAAATACTAAATTTGCCCATCGTAAAAATAAGTAAAAACTCTTAGTTTGTATATTATTTAAACGCCTATTGATAACGAAAACATACATAACAAGTGCAACTACAATTGACAGATAAATAGAACTTGGATCAGATAAAGCAAATGGAAAATGACTAATAATGCTATCTCTCAACATACCTCCGCCTACTGCGGTTACAATGGCTAAAAGTGTGATTCCAAAAATATCCAATTTTTTATCAAAGCCCTTAATCGCGCCTGAAGCTGCAAAGGCTATTGTTCCAATATAATTGCAAATCAGGATAAAGGTATCAAATTCCATACATTATGATTCTTTCTTTTTAATATCTTGAATATATTTATAAATACTAACTTCTGACATTCCAAATGCTTCTGCCATTTTTGAAACAGATTCTTTCAAATCAAAAAATCCTTTTGTATACAAAGATTGAACAATCGCTACTTTTTCTACCTTCGTAAGTTTTGTTTTTGACAAATCTTTTCCTTGTGTTTCTCTAAAAATAACATCGTCAATCAAAGATTCTGCTGTTGCGTAAAAATTCTCAACAATATTTTCCTCCTCATGTATTTTCTCTTTTGAAGGAGTTAAGCTATTATTCAGAATCTCCAAAGTAGATTCTAACATATATTTTAGGTTCATTTCTTTTGATTTGTCTGCATTTATACAAATCATCCCCAGCAGTCCATCTCGTTTGTCTTTTATAAAAAAACTGGATGAATATAGCTGTCTTCCCGATTCTGTTTTTGTTCGATAATTGACTAGAAAATTTGTCTGTTTATACAATTTTGACTGTACAATATCTAATACAAAATCCGTTGCTGGAGCGCCAACTTCTCTATTTGAGAGATTATTACGGATGTAGACCAAAGAGTGGTCGAATCCTTTTGTAAGATCTTGTAATACTACTTCAGTATCTTCTCCAAGAATTGCTGATAGAAAATCTAGTAAAGGAACATAGATTTGCAAACGTTTATCCATAATCGTCATCCTATTCATTGCTTTATCTTTGTTCAGTCTATCACATTCATCTTCAAATCACAAATGTTTAAGATACTTTAGTGGAATATCTATCTCATTTAGTTAGTAAGATTCTATTGCTACATACATGCTAACTCTGCTATCGCTTGCGCATAAATGGCAGTTGCTTTTAATAAATCTGCTACAGGGATATGTTCATCAGCTTGGTGCATGGTGTCCTGCGTAGTTGGAAAAAGCGCTCCAAATGCTACACCTTCCTTCAGCAATCTTGCATAAGTTGCACCTCCAATAACCCGTTCACTCCCTTTTTGACCAGTTTGCTCTTCATATATATCAAGTAGTTTTTTCACCAATGGAGAACTTCCAGACACATAGTGAGGAGGTTTTTGCTCTATGACTTCAAACTGTTGTGATTCCGCTCCAACTTGAAGAATCGCTTTAGTCATCTCATTTGGAGTTATACTTTTTGGATAACGAATATCAATCACTAATTTACCGCCATGTTGCAAATTGAAGTTGGCTAAGCCAAGATTTATAGTTAAATCTCCCATTTGCTCATCATGATTAGCAATTCCTAATTTCATTCCATTATGAGAGAGATGCAACAAATCACCTGCTGTATATAAAAATGAACTTACTTGTCTTGAACCAAAGTCATAATGTTTTAGGAATGCTGCTAAATAGGTTGCAGCATTGATCCCATTTTGCGGAGATGACCCATGGGTAGACTTACCATGTAAAGTTAGATAAAGTTGATTGCCTTCAATAGAACATTCTCCTAATAACCCTTGCTGATCTAGATAAATTTCATAATCTATAGCTAATTTTGTAATTTTATCTCCGACAAGTATTGCTTGGGCTAATGCTGGTACCATGTTTTCCTTTAAGCCTGCTGTAAATTGTAAAAGTTGATATTTAGCAAGAACTTGTTCCGCTTCATAATGGAAAATCAGATGCGCTACACCTTTCTCACCATTAACAATTGGAAAATACGCATCCGGTACAAATCCTTGTTCTGGTAATGTAGCTTGTTTTTGGTAAGATGTCAAGCACTTCCAGTCCGATTCTTCATCCGTTCCAATGATCATTTGTACTTGTTTTTTCGGAGTAAAACCTAATTCTTTGAGTAATTTCATCGCAAAGAAAGAGCAAACCAGTGGACCTTTATCGTCCAAACTTCCTCTCGCATAGAGTTTGCCGTCTTTATAAGTCGGAACAAAAGGATCAGTCTTCCAATCATCACCTACGGGTACTACATCAACATGCCCAAGAATTGCAAAAGGCTCTAAATCATCTGCTCCCCAATCAAGTCGTCCTACCAGAGGACCAAAATCACGAGGAGTAAAACCAGCTTCTTGTCCAATTTTCATCATCTCTACCAAAGCACGTCTGGGTTCAATCCCGACTGGATAATTCGAATTTGCATTCATTTCATTTCTTACTGAGGGAATACGCAATAATTTCTCTAATATCTCCAATAGCTCTGTTTTGCGCACCAATACTTCATCAAGCCAATCTATTTTTGTTTTTTCCATATTTATCTTTCTTTCTATACAAAAGGCACAAAACATCTAAAATATTTTATGCCTCATTCTGCATTTTTTAATCTGCTAATGCCTGTTCAAAATCTGCTATCAAATCGTCAATATTTTCAATGCCACAAGACAAACGCAGGAGTCCATCAACTACACCTTGTTCTTCGCGTTCTTCTGGGCTTAGACAGGCATGTGACATTGTTGCCGGATGAGAGAGAATGGACTCCACACCACCTAAACTTACAGCAAGAATGGGAATCGTCACTTTATTTGTAAATGTCATTAAATCCTCACAACTTTCCAATTCAAAAGATAAAACCGCTCCACCATCTTTTGCTTGATTCATGTGAATATCATGATTTGGATGTGTCTTTAATCCCGGATAATGAACTGTTTTAATCTTGGGATGCTGTTTCAAAAATTCTGCCATTTTCTGAGCGTTACTGACTGCGCGATCCATACGAATCCCCATTGTTTTCATACCACGAAGAATCAACCAAGCATCTTCGACTCCTAAGATTGCACCAAAATTCTTCTGAAATAGTTTCAAAGTTTCATAGTGTTCTTTTGAATTCGTCGCAACTAGACCTGCAACTACATCACTGTGACCATTGATAAACTTAGTAATGCTTTCTACCACAATATCCACACCAAGTGCCAACGGCTCTTGAGACAAAGTCGTCATAAATGTATTATCCGCCACAGTAATCAAATGATATTTTTTCGCTAAATCAACTAAAGCACGAATATCACATATTTTTAACAAAGGATTTGATGGTGTTTCTAGATAAAGCATACGTGTATTCTCTTGTAATGCTCTCTCTACTTGAGCTAAATCCGCCATATCCACAAAGGTATAGTCTATCTGATACTTTGACAAAATCTTGGTTACAAACTGGCAAGTACCACCATAAACTTCCTTTGGAAAAATAACATGGTCTCCTGCGTTGAGTAACATGAGCACATTTGAAATTGCCGCCATGCCAGATGAAAAACTGACAGCATAATTTGCATTTTCAAGAGATTTCAAACCATCTTCTAACGCTTCAACTGTCGGATTTGAAAAACGAGTATAGAGATACTGTTGACAGTCATCGTACAAACACTGATTATGAAACGTTGATGTTTGGTAAATTGGAATAGACGCAGCCCCTGTATAAGGATCAATCACTTTGTAACCATGCAATAATTTTGTGTTCTGTTTCATTCTGCTACCTCTGCAATAGCTTCAATTTCTACTAAGGCACCCATTGGAAGAGCACCAACTTGAAAGGCTGTACGTGCTGGATAACTCCCTTCAAAGAATGATTGGTATACTTGATTAAAGGTAGCAAAATCTTCAATATTTGCTAAAAAAACCGTGGTTTTAATAATATGTTCCATAGATGAATGATTATCTTCGAGAATTGAACGGATATTCTTGAGAGATTGCTCTACTTGCCATTCAACTGAATTTGGCTGATCAATTTTCCCAGTTTCACAGTTAATCGGAAGTTGACCCGATGTGAAAATGAGATGACCTACTTGACTGGCTGGAGAATAACTTCCCACAGCTGCTGGAATGCTTGTACTTGTTAAACGTTTCATATTTATAACCTACTTTCTATTTTTTCTTTCTCCAAATCATGAGCACAATAGGGAGCACAACATAACCAATAACCATCGCACTAATCGCAAAGATATTTAGAGAAGTCGCACCTGTCTTACTAACAACAGTGAATTGTCCACTCCAATTAAATTTATAGAGAAGTACGGCAGTCAAAATTGCACCAAGGAAAGGAATGATAACATCAGTTGTAAAACTCTTTTTAGCCGTTTCAACAATACTTTCCTTTTGCTTACCGAAATAAAAGATAATGACAGCCACTGGCACAACTAAAAATTGAATAAAGCGAGAAATCGAGCTAAGTACAATGATACTAGTCATATTATAACGGAATGCCATAGGAAGTAAAATTGCAATCCCAATTGTTACAAAGAAAGCACGAGTTGGGAAACCATTTTCTGTCCGTTTTTTGAACCACTCTGGCACTTGTCCTTGTAAAGCCATCGCCTCCAAGATTCGTGGCGTATGGAAAGATGCTGCTACATTAATTCCAAACATAGATATTAACGCTCCAACTAGAATAATAGTGCGAATAATTGGATTTGTGAAGACTGCAGCGAGTGCTACAACTTCCTTCGTTGCCACAATGGCCGCAGGGTTAATCATCATAGCTATCCCGACAATACCAATATAGATAACTGCAATAATCCCAATTGCTAATGGAATAGCTTTTGGTAAGTTTTTCTCTGGTGCTTCCATGTCCTGTGCACCACTTGCCACGCTCTCAAATCCTGTAAAAGCATAGAAAGCTGCTATAACAGCTGTAACATAGCCTGATAAATCCAAGTTAGCTCCCAATTTTGTACCTGTAGCATCTGTTAAGTTTTTAATCGTGTTAAATTCATTGACACCTGTAAGGAGGATAATGCCTACCCCAACCAAAATCGTAGTCAAAAGAGCCCCCACTTTTCCAATCGTCGAAAGGTTATTTATCAATTCAAAAATCTGAGTTCCTAAAAGGTTAATTCCCATTAGGATCCCCATTAAAAATACAAAACCAATCGTAATTAGAACAAGGTTTGAGCTATCTAGGCGGAAGATATTCAGCACTGTTTTCACAACAGCCGTTCCAAGAACACCCCAAGCGATACTAGCTGCAATAAAACGAGTAATACCCACATAAAATCCAATATTTTCTCCAAAAGCTGCCTTAGCATAAGCATAAGAAGCTCCCCCTTGTGCCACATACTTGGCTGCCGAAGCAAACGTTACTGCTAGAACAGAAGCGAAAACAGCTGCCATCAAATAAATTGACAGTGCTTTATCTCCAGCTGTAGCAACAACGCTCCCTGGCGAGAGGAAAATTCCTGTTCCAATAATGGAGTTGATAGTCAATAATACAATGGAATAAAATCCGAGTTTCTTCTTCATTTTCATTCACTTTCTAGCCGGCTTGGCACACATTTACAACAGATTGCTTTAATTTTTTCTGTTGAGCATGGTCAATTAGAGCAGCAAATATACGATTCATCTCTTCTGATACTCTATGAAGCATTTCTGGATGCCATTGGACACCTATCATAAACGGATAATCAGTATGTTCAATGGCTTCAATAACCCCATCAGGAGCTCTACCGACAACATTAAATTCTTTAGCAACATCTTTCATAATTTGATGGTGAAAAGAATTGACCGTAATCTTATTAACTCGTAGAATTTGATGCAACAAAGAATCGGCTTCTACATCCACTGAATGAGTGACCATATCAGGACAGCTGCCCTGCCAGTGTTTTATCTTAGCTGTATCGCAATAGGATAAATCTTGATACAAGGCTCCTCCATGATATACATTGATAATTTGTGCACCACGGCAGATTCCTAAAATAGGAATACCCTTTTTAGTTGCACGTTCCAAGAGTGCAAAATCGAACTTATCACGAGCTGGAAAAATATCTCCCATTTTAGGACTCGGCTCTTCATTATAATTGAAAGAACAAATATCATGTCCTCCTGATAAAATTAAACCATCGATGATTTCCAAATAGCTATCTAGCACTTCCTCATTGTCAGAAATCGGAAGGATACAAGCTACTCCCCCATTGCGAATAACCGAATTGACATAATCTTCATTCACATAGCTTCTGTGGTAGCCAGGAAACATCCCTGATTGGTCAACAATGATACTTGCTGAAATTCCTATGATTGGCATCGCATTCTCCTTTATGAATATTATTTTTATTATAAAATTTTATAATTTAATTACACTGTTATTATATAATAAATTGAATGCGTTTTCAACACAAAATTATAATTTTATTAAAAAAAATTATAATTCAATCTATCAAAGGAATCAATAAAGCTGATAACAAAAAATTGATAATGGTATAAACACCATTATCAATTTTTTTATCTTAAAGAATTATAAAAGATCTTCAATCTTCCTGAATCGAAATTTTTTCCGATAAGAAATCAAAACCTTCTGGAATGACAGTTTCCTTTTCCTCTTCTGTTGAATTGGTACTTTCTCCGCGTGCCTTAGCAGAAAACTCAGCGCGAATTTCTGTCCAATCAGTCATCGAAACTGCTAAAATATCCGGAGAAAATCCAGCCACAGTACTTAATAAATTCCCAAACATCGTATTGAGATTTTCCCGCTTCATTGTTTGCTCTGCATTAAAGCTCGACTCAAAGGCGAGAATTGCGTGATTCTCATTAGCTGCTACAGGTTGCGAACCAACTAAAAGTGCCTTATCTGCACCAGCTAAACTTTCGATAATTTCTCCCCAAGCATTCTGTAATTTAGTCAAATTGCTACGGGCTAAGTTAGGATTTTCAACTGCTTCTTGCAAAATGGCATTTACTTTCTGTCGATCCACGCGATAACCCTTGCTTGATTTGACTGAACGGGTTGTTTGTCTTGACTGACTAAAAGTAGAACTTGGCTGTAAATTTGCCAATTGACCCTTAAGCTGGCTAATTTCATCTTTTAGTGTTTCTATCTCGCTTACTAGATTGGATGGTAATTCTACTTTTTCTTGCTCTTCTGCTAGTCGAATGGTCATCATTTCTGTATAAATCTTAGGCTGCAGACTATTTTTAATTTCCGAAAGGCTTTTCGTTGCAATCTCAATCAGCTCAAACAATCTTTCTTGTGGTGTATTGAGATTAGCTAAAAAGATTTCACTTATATGGGTATTTTCACCACCTGTTTTAACAATGAGCAAATCTCTAAGATATTGTAACAGGTCAGTGACAAAACGAGCCATATTTTTACCGCTATCAAAAATCACATCAAGATTTTCTAATGCTGCTGATGTATCATGCGTCAACACAGCTGTCACATAAGCATCCAGTACACCTAGACTAATAGAGCCAGTAATTTCTTCTGAAATAGCTGTTGTCAGCTGATTGTCTTGAGTGAGACTGAGAGCTTGATCCAAGATAGATAAGGCATCCCGCATCCCACCTTCTGCCCGCCTGGCGATAATCTGCACCGCATCATTTTCAAATCCAATATTTTCCTGCTGCAAAATCCATTCAACATGAGCAACAATATCCTTGGTCTTAATTGACTTGAACTCAAAGCGTTGCACCCGTGACAGAATAGTAGCTGGTATCTTGTGCAATTCTGTCGTTGCTAAGATAAAGACCACATTTTCTGTCGGTTCTTCCAAAGTCTTGAGAAGAGCGTTAAAAGCTCCAGTTGAGAGCATATGAACCTCGTCAATGATATAAACTTTATGTTTTGCTAGACTAGGAGCATAAGTAGATTTGTCGCGAATATCTCGGATTTCATCCACACCATTATTGGAAGCTGCATCAATCTCAATAACATCTTCTAGGCTTCCTTCTGTTATAGCTTGACAAATATAGCACTCATTACAAGGTTCACCATTCTTTTGATGAGGGCAATTCATGGCTTTGGCAAAAATCTTGGCTACGCTAGTCTTTCCTGTTCCTCTAGGACCTGAAAAGAGGTAAGCATGGCTGATTTTATCCTGTTCAACTGCCTGCCGTAAAGTTGTTGCTACAACTTTCTGCCCAACTAACTGACCGAAAGTTTGACTTCTGTATTTCCGATATAAAGCTTGATACATTAGGATTTATCTCCAAACATTTCAAAATTCCAATTTGTTTTCTCTAGCAAGATAGCTACAAAATTTTCTAAATATTCCCGATCAATCTCATCATAGTCCCCCAGCAAATGAGAATCCAAATCTAAAACTCCTACTAAGCGACCATCCTTTACCATAGGCACCACAATCTCACTACGTGCCCTGCTATCACAGGAAATGTAGTTATCATACTGAGTAACATCTTCCACGATTACTGTCTGCCGACTAGCAGCAGCCTCTCCGCAAACGCCTTGCCCAAAACCAATATGTACACAGGAAACACCACCTTGAAAAGGCCCTAAAACCAACTCATTTCCGTTAGAAAGATAAAAACCTGTAAAAACGGAATGCGGCAAGGCTTGGTTTAGCAAAGCAGAGCTGTTCGACAAATTAGCCAAAGCATTTCTTTCACCCTCTAGTAGTGCTTCAAGCTGGTCTAAAAGTAATTGATAATTTGAAATTTTTTCTGATTGATTCATACTTTCTATTATATCAAAAAAGACAGCAGACTGTGCTAAAAACTTTATATTTTTGCTTCTATCCAGTTTTGTAATGGGAAGCAAATTAAAGAATCTATAAACCACACATAGCATCTCCAACTATTGTTATAAATAACACACTTTATTTTATATAACACCTTCTGGCTTTTTAACAATTTTATACAAAATCCATTGATTTTTTCTCTGACTGCTAACCAGCTTAAGACCCTTGTTATTTAAAAAAGCTGCAAATTCTTCCTCTTTCTTAAGCTCTGGCTGGAAGTAGGTTAACTTGCTCCATTCACAGGCCAGCAAGATAAGCCCGTCTCGCCTTAGAATTCGCCTCAACTCAAAAAAAGCTCTGGATAAATCTGGCCAATGAAAATGTGTCTGAAAAGCAGTTATCAAGTCAAATGACTCTGCTGAATAAGTTGTTTGACCCACATCTTTGAGTTCAAAATTCAAATCTGCAATGTTCCATTTTTTAGCTTGGGTAATAGCTGTTTTCGAAATATCAATTCCGATAACCTTGCTATTTGGAAAATACTGTTTGAGATAGAGAGTGGATTGACCATTTCCTATTCCAACATCTAAAATATTTTTGATATTTTGCTGCTCTAGTTGGCTAATCGCCCACTCAACCATAGGGAAATAAACCTGATTCCAGATTTTCATCATCCAAATGCCCACTAGACCTGTCGGTTGCTTGGATTGTTTGAGTAAATATAAAAAAAGCAAGAAGAACAAAATAGCAACGCCAATGATAACAGCATTCATACTTTCTCCCTTCGATAATCACTAATTTCCGACTCATATCGCTTAACCAATTGCGATGAATACACTTTTGGCTCCTTGCTTTCTTTTACTTTCTTCCAAAGAATAGCGGCAACTTTTAGTTTAGGCTGAAAAGAAGCATTGCTTGTGTCAGCGCAGAAATCTTTGACAAATTGATTCCACTGACAGCTAGAAGTATCATATTGAGCATAGCTTGATTGTCCTTGATAAATCGCTAACATATCTCGCAGTGTGAATTCGACATCTTTTTCTGCTTTTACCTTTCGCCAAGCTGCCGCCATGTCCGCTGTAAATTTAAAAGGTTGAATGCCTGTTTGCTGAGCAAAAAACTTCCGAAAGTGCGCATTAAAGGCAAAGCCGCAGAACAACAAAGGGGTATCTAAAGTCAACTCTGCACCTTTCTTTTTCTTGATCTTTTTATAGACTCTCTGTTGGCTGACATTCCCTGCAAAATACTTTTTGATTTCCTCTTCTAGCTCTTTTTTGATACCTGAATACTCCAATCCCAACTGTTTACAAATCTCTGCTAATTCTGCACGATACCAATAGTATTGTGAAAACTCTTGATAGGTCTTTATCATTGTAAAATCTGGTCTATCCTGCATTGCCTATTTTCCTTTTCTCTTTTGCTATAGCCTATTATACCACTAGCAAAGTAATCCCTCAAAAATGATAGAGTTTCCCCATTTGTAAAAAACGCCTATCATTCTAGCGAAGTAAATCAGTTTCAGTTGAGACTGTCGACCCATTCGAACGCTTCAACCTACTTTGCCTTTAAGTCCATCACCCGAGCTGAAATTTCACCTGATTTCTGATTTACTCCAATCTGGGCTGGCGAATTGAATTACTTTTACTTTGCCTTGTCCGTCCAAAAATATAAAAGAGCTGGAAATAGTTTCCAACTCTTGAGGGGTGCATTATTAAGATACCAGTTTTCCTGTGAGAACATTGACAACTTTGGTCGTACCAGAGGCATCTGTAAAGCTAACTGTTTTATTTTCTGGTTGATAGCTGAAATTTTCTAAACTCACATTGTATTTAAGAGCAATATTAATCAGCTTTTTATTAAACTCTTGCAAGGATAAGCCATATTTATTAGCTAGTGCTTTTTCAGCTTCCTCTTTTGGATCAACAGTTGGCTTTTCTTC
Source organism: Streptococcus sp. SI1 (assembly GCF_030439945.1). Lineage (NCBI taxonomy): Bacteria > Bacillati > Bacillota > Bacilli > Lactobacillales > Streptococcaceae > Streptococcus > Streptococcus sp. SI1. Next base: position 398,138 of record NZ_JAQFJE010000001.1, on the reverse strand, counting down.
AGTTGCTTTCGAATTTTCATTAGCATTTTCTTTGCTTGAAGCGTTGTTGTCCTTCTCTTTTGGCTCTTCATTTGGTGCATAGTTCTTGTCACTATCGGATGATTGTTTCTTCTTACCATGCTGGCTGGCATTTCCAAAACCGTTGTTAGAATGCGGACGATCATCTGGATGAGTGACGTAATATTTCACTGTAGCAAGAAAATCTTCCATACTGTAGCCGTCAGGTGCTTTGTAAAGTCCTTCATCAAACCAAGAAAGAGAGATATTATGATAATGGTCATAATGCGGAATAATTAATTGACCATTTTTATAATCAACGACATAAGCTGTATTATATGGCATTGCCTCAACAGGTACCTTTTTAGCCGGTGTCACACGCTCATAGATTGCTTGTGCAGTCTCTTTTTGAGGTTGTTTTGGATCCGTACTTGGCTTCTCCTCTTTCTTCTTCGGAGTTTTCGTTTTCAGATACTCTTCCGTTGCCTTACGCTCAGACTCTGACAAATCATTCTTAGGAATATAGTGGCTGTGTGTCATGTGTGGAGCAGTATAGCCATCTCCTTCATCTTTAATCACATCATGTGGATCAAAGATATAACCGTCCGATGTTGCATAACGACCTGCAGCTTTAGCTAATGCTACTTCATCAGCCGTATAAGCAATTTGCGAATTTGCTTTACCTGCGCGGTCAGGGTGTAGTACTTCTGTTGACAGTTTTAAGATTTTATCTAACAAAGCCAATTTATCTGCATTCTTATCTGCAACTTTTTGGAGCAAGTCATCTACTTGATCCAACTTATCCTTTGAAGCTCCTTTTGAAATCAGTGTCTTACGAATAGAATTCAATACGACTCTCGCTTTATCCGCAAATGCTGTGCTTTGAGAAGCAGAATTATCAGCTGAACCAGTTGCCTTCACCATTTCGGCTAACAAGGATTTCGCTTGTTCAAGAAGGGATGATTTTTCTGTTAAACCTAATAAAAGATTAGATTTCAAACTAGCAATTTGTTCTTCAAAACTTGCCTTTTGACGTTTATCTGGCACTTTATCTAGCAAAGCTTCTGCCTTATCGATAAAGGCTTTAATTTGCTCATCACTAACTTCTGTTTCAGTAGACCCTTCTTTTTTCCCATTTTTATCAGAAGTTTTGCCAGCATTTTGCTCGTTCTTACCAGGCGCAGTTTGATGCCCTTGTTGAGCTTGATCCGATTGTTTAGCTTCCGAATAGTCCTCACCTGGTGTAATCATTTGAGAAATCTTTCGTTCCAAGTCAGACATATCACGATAATAGATAAAATGATAATGATTGCCATGCGGAACAGCCACACCACTGGAAGTTCGACTTGTAATTTGCGCAGGATCAAACACTAAACCGTCTGATTCCACATGCCGTTGATTCAAAGGAGTTGCATACAATTGTCGTAGCAATCGTATGATTTCAGCTTTATTCCCTCGTTTTTGCTCAGCTTGTTTGGGTGCTTGTTGAGAAGGACGACTTGCGTGATGATTTTCTGGACGAGGTGAGACCCCTGGATTTGACGGACGATAGTTCAATGCCGGATTATGAATAGTTCCGTTTAGATGAGGAGTATGACCTGGATTTGCTGAATAAGACGGACGATTTTTCCCAATTTTATTATCCCAATAATTTTGAGCCGCTGCTAACTCACTAGGAGACAAATCTTTCTTTGGAATATAATGGAAATGATTGCCATGCGGTACAATGAAGCCATCTCCAGTATCTTCTATCACATCTGTCGGATTGAAAACATAGCCATCATCCGTCGTATAACGACCTTGTGCACGAGCTTCTTTGACAGCTGTTGTTACAGCACCACCTTTCGCTCCCTTATGGCCTTTGCCACTATATTCTGCCCGTTGGCGAGCAATTTCTTCTTTTGTACGAACATTACTGGTATGATTTGGATCTTTCAAGTAAAGGTAATATTTCCCATTTACCTTGATAATGTAGCCATCTTTCACTTCGTTGATAATATCAGACTGCTGCAAGGTATAGTTTGGATCCCGCATAATCAGCTCTTCACTGATAATCGCATCATAAGGGACTTTCCCATTATAATAATGATAATGATCACCGTGAGAAGTTACGTAACCTTGGTCTGTAATTTTGACAACAATCTGTTCCGCATTGATTCCTTCTTTTGCGCTCACTTCATCAGGCGACAAGTTCTCTGCTTGCTTGCCCTTGTTTGCTTTAGATTTTCCATTTACATAAGCAACACGGTTATTTTCCTTGCTAGATACAAACTGATGACGCCCCAGCTCATAGCTACACAAACTTAGGACAACAACTGCAACAGAACCGATAAGATATTTTTTCTTCATGATTCTCCTCTCATTTTTTCAATTCTTTTGCCAATGTCGCTAGATTGGCTTCTAGATTTTCAAGATAAGTATTATTATTTTGCGGATCAGCTTCCAAAGGATTTAATTGTTTTAGTTTAACACCTGTAGATTTGACCAAGGTTTTAGCAACTTTTGATGAAGCATTGCTTTCCACAAAAATGGTTTTAACTTTATAAGTTTTGACAAATTCTTCAATTTCTGTCAATTGACGTGGACTTGGTTCTTGTTCTGGTGAAATGCCTGCGATGCCTAATTGCCTCAATCCAAATCGCTTCGCCAAATAAGAAAAGGCAGTATGCTGAGTCACAAATGTTTTTTGCCTTGCAGCTTTGAAAATCGGTTGATATTTTTTAGTCAATTCTTTTGCCTTACCTGCCAGCTCTTTCGCGTTTTTTTGATAGGTTTCTTTATTTTTACTATCAATCTTCGAAAGTTTATCAGCGATAATCTGTGCTTCTTCTGCCACTTTTTCTGGGTCTAACCACGTATGTGGATCGTAAAGAGTCTTTTCATCCACTCCCTCACCAGCAGCTACATCTTCTAATCCCGGCACACGCTCCAGCTTCATCCCTTCTGAAGCTTCAAGTACCTTCACTTTAGATTTTTTCAAACTCGGATCTAAACTTCCAGCCCAAGATTCTAACGTATGAGAATGATAAACAAAGACATCTGCATCATAGATAGCTGCTACATCGTTGGCTGATGGTTCAAAGGAATGAATACCGCTACTTGATTGAATCATCCGAACATCATTTAAATCGCCTGATACTTCTTTGACCATAGCATAAATCGGATAAAAACTTGTTACAATTTTCAGACCTTTACTCTGTTTTTTTGTACTTGTTCCACACGCTGTCAACAACAAAGTCAACCCTACCACAAAAATAGAAAATAGATATTTCTTTAATTTCATAAACCACTCCTTAACCAGTTTATTAACCGGTTAATATGATACCACGATAGAAATTAACTGTCAAGAATTTTTTATCTATTTTTTTTTACAATAAGAAAAAGCCCTCTAAATTAGAAAACTTTTAATCTTTTATATCATTGCTCTTTTCTCTATGAATCTCTTCTAGCATTCCTGCTTCTTCGGCTGTTAATTCATATTTTTCTAATAAATCTGGACGACGTTCATAAGTCTTTTTCAGACTCTCATACAGACGCCATTTTCGAATATTTTCATGATGACCGCTCATCAAAATATCTGGCACAACCATTCCACGAAAATCATAAGGGCGCGTATATTGAGGATATTCTAAAAGACCTGATGAAAAACTGTCATCAGTATGACTAACTTCCTTACCAAGAACTTCAGGAATCAGTCGTACCGTCGCATCAATCATTGTCATAGCAGCCAACTCTCCACCGGTCAAAACATAATCTCCAAGAGAGACCTCGTCTGTCACCAAACTCTTAATCCGCTCATCATAACCTTCATAATGCCCGCAGATAAAGATTAATTCTTCTTCTTGAGAAAGTTCTTCCGCATAGGCTTGATTAAATGTTCGACCAGCAGGATCCAACAAAACGACTCGTGGCTGATTTTTTTCAATCGCATCATAAGCATCAAAAATTGGTTGCGCTCTGAGCAGCATTCCCTGACCGCCCCCATAAGGCTCGTCATCAACGTGTCTCGATTTCTCTGCATTTTCTCGAAAATTATGATAGTGAATCTCTAGTAATCCTTTTTCGCGCGCCTTGCCAACTATTGAATGCTCTAAAGGGGCAAACATCTCCGGAAATAGGGTCAAAATATCAATTTTCATCGTCCAGTCCTTCCGGAATTTCCACGTCTACTCGACTATTTTCAAGATCAATATTCAATACAACAGGTGGAATATAAGGCAACAGTAAATCACGCTTGCTTTTGCGCTTTACCACCCAGACATCATTGGCACCGGGCTGCAAAATTTCTTTAATTGTTCCAATCAGGATACCCCGTTCATAAACATTCAAGCCGATGATTTCATGATAGTAAAATTCGCCCTCATCCAAATCCGATAAGTCTTGCTCAGCCACTTTCAAGGTAAAATCACGATATTTTTCAATGTCATTGATATGGTACATTCCTTTGAACTTGACAATATCAAAATTTTTCATCTTACGATGACTGGCAATTTCCACATTCATGACAAAATTATCTTTCTTATCAAAAAGAGCCAACATACTTCCCTTTTTAAAACGTTCCTCTGCAAAATCCGTCACCGATAGTACACGCATTTCCCCTTGCAAACCTTGCGTATTTACAATTTTTCCAACATTATAATAGTTCATTTTCTCTCCAAATACTAGCATTATCCTATTTATTTTATCATGAATAAAGGGAATTCTCAAGAAAACAAATAACCCCACCCACGCCGTGATGTGATATACTCCCCTTATAGTGGACAATGAAAAAACAAAAATTCACTAAAACTATAAGGGGAGTTTTCCTATACTTTCTATAAATTAGCTCAAGCGTATTATATATAGCTTGGAGCTTCTATCACAAAAAAAGAGCTATCAAAAATAGCTCAATATTTTCCTAAGTCTAAAATTTGATTATATCTACTTTCATCCTCAATATGGTGAGCAATTTCTAGCATCATAACAGGTAGAGAAAACAGTAGCTCACGCACCATCTGGCTGTTTTCCTCGTCCAAAGCAGCGGTTACCTCATCTACTAGTAAAACATCCTTTTTACGCAGGAGAAATCTTGCCAGTTCTATCCGAACCCTCTGACCACCCGAAATATTGTCACCATTGTTACTGACAATAAAGTCCAACCCTTCTGTTAATTCATTGTCGAGCTTGACTTGTTTTAAAACAAACCACAAATCTTCATCAGAAAAGACTTGTCCCAAAGTCAAATTATATCGAACTGTGTCATTAAAAAGGAATGGATGCTGGCTAATAATACCAACACTAGATACAAAATGAGATGTATATTTATTAGTTGTTGTCACACCAGTAATCTGACCTTCATCAGCTTGCTCCTCACCAATAATTATCCGAAACAAGGTCGATTTCCCACAGCCACTCGGTCCCTTGATTAAAACTTTCTGACCAGTTTGGATGTCCAAATTCAGATGGGTAAAAAGCTGTCTGCTACCATAAGATTTACTTAAATTTTGGATGTGCAGGGCACGAAGTTCTTGCATATCATCTTTCGCCAGTTGTTTATCATCTTTACTGTCTAATACTCCATAAATCTTGTCCGCAGTCGTTTTTGCCCCTTGGATATCTACTGTATCATACATGATTGTCTGGATAGGACTCACCAACTGACCAGCTGCGATATACATGGCGACAAGACTAGCGACAGATACCCTATGACCATTCATGGCAAAGAAGAAACCTAACACAAGCGGTAAAACCTGACTCAGAAATACCATAAAGCCATTACAAAAGAAAACGATATTATGGGTGAAGCAAAAGTTTTGGATAGCTCGTTGATATTTCCAATTTACATTCCATAATTTTTGTCTATTTTCCAGAATCGCTTGATTCATGAGCAGAGTCTGCGCCCCTCGGATGCTGTCAGATACCTGATTATGAACCTCCACTCTGCCTTGAGCCATATCGTCACCAGTATGTTTGAGCCTTTTGTTCATTAAATATTGAGGAATAGGGCGTAAGATAGTAAAGAAGACAAAAATACTCCCCAGTAACAGATTTTGCGTAATAATATAAATTGCTGTTAGTAAAGCAACAAATCCCCAGCAAATTATGTTAATGTACTTTTCTAAATAATTATCCCCCAAATACTCCATATCCTGTGTGAGCATGGTGATTTTTTCATCTTCACTATAATCCTTATTTGTCATTAACTTACCAAATAAATCTGCTCTCATATTCATCTGAATCTCACGTCGAAATACGTTATGCGTGTGATTGCAAAAGAGCATCAAGCTATACAAGACAAAATAGACTGTAAAACCAAAAAGAGCAAATTGCACTATCTTAAAATAGGTTAGTTCTCCTTGGTTTAAGGACAAAGCTCGAGATACTACTAAAGGTTGAGCAAGAGCCAATCCTCCATTTGCCAGTGCCCCAATGACAGTATAAAATTTCGTTTTCTTATCCAGATAGTGAAAAATTTTATTCATAATGTCCTCCTAGAAAAATAGAGAGGCTAGCACTCCTCTCCATATTACCATTTCTAATCTATTAACTGCAAATATTACAAGTATTGGTTACAGTTTCTGGTCTCTTAGGAAGGTTTTTATTTTTCTTAACAACCATCTTTTGTAATATCCTTTCTAGTCCACATCTAAAATATCTTCATACGAACCGGATAAAACATATAGTGCTAGATTTTTACGAATTTTCTCTTGCATATTTTTACAAATAACTGTAGAGCTCAATTTCGTAATATGCTTGGCCATTGGACAAAAGCCTGATTTACAAACCAACACAAAAGGACATGGTTTACAATCTTCTCTAACAGAGAGTAACCATCCTCTCATTTTGTCTTTGTTAATCAATCCAGTATTAATATTTCCAAAAATATTTTGATTATTATACAAAGCAACCGTACAGGCTTGCACAATACCTCTAACGTTAAACATATAGTGATTTAATCGATTCGCATAACAACCAAAAGAATTATGGACCACAATATTAGGTAAAGATAAATGATACCCCAAGTCAATTGCCTTCTTCGAAAGACCAAAACTCATATCATTTTTAAATATTGTTACACAATCCTCTTTAGAGCGGTCTCCTTGTCCCCAATTACCAATATTATGATATAGCAAACAAAATCGATTATCTCCTCTAAAATATCGACCATCGTTTAACAAAAATGATTCCATATGATTATAATTTTCTTTAGATATATTGAATCTTAATGTACATAGAAAAGATAAATTACTATCTTTCATGTAATGGAGATTTTTTAAAATCCGAGTATAAGAGCCTTTATGATTTTTTAGAACACGTTGCGAATCGTGACTCTCACAATCTCCATCTAACGTAATTTGAAAATTTGTAACTTGATATTCCTTTACCAATTTTTCAAATTTTTTAGCTCCTAAAAGAAATCCGTTGGTAGTGATACTAGAAGAGTAAATTATTTTAAATCGCTTACAGAGTTCTAAAAACTCTAACGATAAACGTTGAATCGTTTTATAACCTAGCAAAGGTTCACCACCAAACCAAGCTATACGGAAAAAACGATAATTTCCACTACTTAACTTTTCTTCGGCAAATTTTAAAATAGCATTTTCTGTTTCATGAGACATTCCAATATTTTTAAAGTGTTCATAACAATATTTACATCGAAAATTACAATCTCCGTGTGTTAGAATCGTAAATTCTAATACCTCATTATTACTATCTTCTATCTGTTTTAAATAGTTGTTTACCTCGTTTTCTTCAGGAAAATATTTGTTCTCCTCCAAATAAGCAATATATTCACTTTCCGTTGTTTTATTTTCTTGTATAGCTTGTTTTAATTCATTCGTAATCAAAAATGAATGATTATTTTTGGTATTGAAATACACACTGCTATCTTCAGTGTCATATCTTAATACATATCGTGATAACTTCATATTATCACCTCTTTAACTTTCTTTAAATATATTATACATCTATTAAAATAATGATTCAAGTACAAATCAGAAAATTAGAAAAGTTCCAATTTTTAATAATTTCCTAAGCAAGTTGATATAAATTAAACTCCTCATAAATATCCCCCACTCTTTCATTTGTCTCCTTGTCAATCTACTAAAAGCTGTATAAAGCTCGGGTTCTTTAAAGAGAAGATAGAATCCGTAGACCTCTGTAAAAGGATAGCACAGGCTAGTCCATCAAGAATAGCCCACTTGCTAGGATTAGGGGTCACCAAAGAATCAAGGCAATCACTCTCACAGCCATGGGAATGAGAGGAAGAATCAGATAATCTTTCTCTTTCATGGTCTTCAAAGTCTACTTCACGGTGCTCTTGGAGGACAATCTCTAGTTGACTAGTAATTTCTCTCTTAGAGAAGGTGTAGTCTCCTGTCGCTTCCTCGTAATTTTCTTTGAGTTCCTTATAGGCTTGGTAACCCCATTTGTCGGATTAGATAAGAAATCACGATGTGATGTGACGATTGCATTTCTTTCCGCATAGTTCCTCCTTAAACGCAAAAAAGCGAGAACTATTTTTATGGTTCTCGCTTGAGATAAATCATTCTTCAAAAAACAAAAATCCTGCCAAAGATTTTTTGGGCAGGATTTTTGGCAGGAAACCGAATCAATTTATCAGTTTCTTCAAATCGCTATGAGCTCTAAAAGACTGGTAAATCGGGATTCCGCTCTCAAATTGCTATGTGCTTCTTATTTAAGAGTAACAATTTGCTAATCTTATTTTCTCCCAGTATTAGTGGGTTAATTCCTCCATTTTCAACTTTGGCAGGAATTTGGTAGGTAAATTGATATTCCAAGATTATCTAAACTGTTTGTAATCTCTTCTGAAATTGTTGAGTCACCTGAATAATACCAGTGACTATATGTATTCAACGTGGTTGACTTATCAGCATGTCCTAATCGATATGAAACATATAAGGTATCCTTATGTAATACATTTATAAGGTAGGAAGCATGACTATGTCTTAAACCTTTCCCCGTAATTTCTGGTACACCAGTAACCCTAGCATGCCTTTTTATTATCCTAGAAATTGTAGACTTACACAAGGGGGCACCAAAACGTGATATTACATAATCTTTATCATCATTCTTGATTTGAACTTCTCGCCATTTTTTAAGTATTGTAATCGTAAAATCATCTAAATCAATTTTACGATTCCCTGCTACTGTCTTTGTTTGTTGTTTGGCATACCATACACCGTTTTTGTCTTTCTCAATTGTCGAATGAACATGAATCCATTTACGTTCAAAATCAATATCTTTCCATTTAAGAGCAATACCCTCACTAACTCTTAAGCCAGTCATAAAATATAACCAGATCGTCATGTAATTATGGAGTCCCTCATACTCACTAATATCAAAAGAGTTTATTACCTTCTTAAATTCATCAAATGTCCAAAATTTTGTATCAGGGTGCTTTCCTCTAGGATTATCTAATCCTTTAAAAGGAACTCTATCAATATAACCCAATCTTTCTGCATAGCCCAGACACGCTTTAAATCTAGACCACATATTTTTAGCATAGTTACTAGAATACTTGTCTATAATAGCTAAGCGAAATCTTTCACAGTCAATAGTACTAATATCTGATAATTTTTTACTACCAAATTGCTTAATAAATAACTGATGATGTGGTAAAGCGGTCTGATAAGTTACAAATTGAACTTTTTGTTGATAATATTTTAAATAAATCTCTTCCATAAACTCTCTAAAAGTTAGAAAACTATTATTAATAGTAGAGTTCACAAATTCATGTTTTAAACGAAGTATCTCTTCATAAGCTTCCTTAAAAGAATTAAACGGTAGTCCCTGTTGATTTTTCCTTCCTTTCTTTTGAATTCTTTTCCCAGTTATTGGATCAACTCCTAATTCAATTTGAAAGTAAATTTTTCCTTTTGAATCTTTGTATACACCTTTATATTTCTTTGTCTTTGATATAACCATTTTTCTCACCTTCTATATCTGAAAAAGAAATACCAATTAAATTTTCTACAATATTTTTAGGAGCAATGCCTAACCTTTTATTATCGAAAGGTGAACATCCTAATTGTACCGCATTCTTATCATTTTTTCTAGCTTCTTCAAACTTTTTTACAGCAATCTTTTTTGCTTGTCTAATAATATTTCTCGATGTGTGCTCTGGAAAACCAATCGCAACTAAATCTTTATAGTTTACTGTTTCCATGATTTTACTACTTCCTTTCTTAGATTTTTTCACCTCCATGGCATGACTGATGAAGTCATCATAAGAATTTCACTTGCTGCTCTTTTACGGTGGCAGCCTGAACGGTCAGAAGTATCATTGTATATCATTTGTATCATGGCATATAAAGTATCGCTCTATTTTATTGATGGTTTTAAAATCGCTCTTATCATGGCGAGCCATTCAAATCTGCTCCACAAATGAGGAAAGTACCATTTTGGACTATTCAATTGTCAATGTGCTTTCTTAACCTACTACTTTTTGGAGTAATGGTCTTCTTTATTATCCACTCGACCTACAAGGTAATCTAAACTTACATTATAAAAATCTGCAAGTTTGATAAGGTCATCTATAGAGATTAACCTGGTACCTGATTCCATTTTAGAATACGCTGATCTTGTACAATTTAAGATTGTTTTTGCAACATATTCTTGTGTTAAATCATCATCCTCGCGTAAATCTCTAATCCTTTTCAACATCCAATGTCTCCTAAAACAAGTATAATATAGTTATTTTCTTATTTTTAAATATGTGACAAATTGGAACATGAAACTATTCTATATATACTTTTTAAGAAACTGTTTACTCTAAATGTATCTCATTTTCCTTAATAGATTTCATATTTTGTTTTTCCTTATATTTCTTTATTGTTTTATTAAACATTTCAAATAAATTTATTGCTTCTCTATGTTGTTCCTTCAGTGTTTCAATCTTTCCTTTATATATGTATAAATCCTTCTCTATTGTATCTACTGAACTTTTACCTTGAATACTATTTTCTAAATTGCTAGAACTATTTGCCGTATTATTCAACAATACTTCCTCTAAATTAGTTAAATCATCAATTTTATTTTGGACTTGTTCAATCATATTCTCTAGATATGATATTTGGGCAATGAAATCATTTGTTATATCTTCAAAATCATTCGGACTATTTTCCGCAGATATAAGAAAATCTAATTGTTCTATTTTTTCTTTAATTTTGCTAAGAGGAATTCTTCTATACATATACTGCGGTTCATACTGAAGATTAAATTGCCTAATCAAAGTTTTACCTTTCATAAAGCGATTTTTTTCTGCTGAATCTTTATGATATACATAGTAAGAACTAGTTTCTCTGAGAAATACTTTAACTTTTTCTTCTTCCATATTGATTTGAATATTTGGTACAAAAATAAGTCCTTCTTGTCGGATACCAAACTGTACCTTAATGTAAATTCCATCGTCTACTACTTCTTCTATTTGATTAAGATTCAACTCTACTTTAAACTCATGAACTGCATCCCTATTTCTCTTGAAATCTTGATAGGATTTCCATACCACCTCTTCTGTCGGCAACTCTTTTTCTTTAATTAGCTTTTCTTCATTGTAAAGTTCAACTAAATTTTTATTATCTAAGACAACAGTTTCATTTTTGTTATTAAAATAGTCTTGAAAATAGCTAACACTATACCGATTCATTTTTCCCAATTCCTGTTCTGAAAGCTTTATCTCATCAAATTCAAATTGAACATGTTTTTCTTTCGGAATTATTTTTAATCCAAAAAATTGTGCTTGTTGAATCAATTCATTCATATTCTTCATTTTCGGAAGTAAAAATTCTAAGATGTTTATGATTTCCCTTTGTACAAACTTTTTCTTAAAATAAGTTTCATTATACGGTTGTTTTCTACTCAATTTACTATCACGTACGACTTGTTTCATATTTGAATCAGTCATAAAAAAAGTAACATGCTTGTGTCTAAAATCAATTTTTAAATGTAAAGCTTTTGCTTTTTTCTTGAAATCTTCAAAATTTTTCGAGTTCTCGATTAGAAAATATACTCGTTGTTTTATTTCATATTTGTAATTTGATTTGCGATAAACTTCATACTGACGATGGGAATAACGATTTTCTATAATTTTTGCCCCTGCAATTTTTGAAAGACGATCAGAAACCATTCGTAGATTATGTTCTGCCTTATAATCCCATAGAAACTTTTTATCAGAATTCTGATCAATTGAATTTAGGATGATGTGATTGTGGATATGATCTTTATCGACATGAGTTGCTACAATGAAACGAAATCTACCTCCTGTCAACTCTTTAACTGTCTCATAACCAATCCGATTGATTTGTTCGGGAGTTAGATGATCATCTGGAGAAAAGGACTGAATGAAGTGATGAGAATGAATTTTTCGTTGATTTACTTCTCGCCTATCATGACGAAATTCATAAAGAGTATCATTACTTAAAAAATTATCATTGTACATCTTCACTAGTTCTTTATAACTTGGAAAATCTAAATAATTTCTCATACCAAAATCTGAAACTAGTGTTAGGTTTTTTGTTTTACTTGGATTCAAAATATATTTAATTAATTTACAACGATAATTTTTTCCATGTATCGCAAAGTGTTTAGTGATGACCATAAAATTTCCTCAATTTTTCAGATTGGATAAGAAAATCTTTCTCCACTTCTACTATTAACTCTTCTATACCTTTTCTCAATTCATCTAATTCAACTTCCGTTATTAAGTTCGAATAATTTATGCTTCTGGCTATTTGATTAATATTATTTCCGATTCGTTTTAATTCAAAAATCAAATCTTGATAACTATTTGTATCAATGGTGATAAAATTCATACCAGGATCTAGTAGAGTTCGTCTAGCATATTCTGAGAATGATAAGCAGTTACTTTTTGAGATATTTTCATTCAATTTGACTAATTCTAAATCAGATAGAAAAACTTTTTTTAAATTTGTTCTATATCGGTGCTCCACTCTACTACCTCATGTATTTGTTACGAAAATCTTCACTAAGAGGACCTGTTTTTTCTACCTCTTTAATTAATTCCTGAATACAAGTTAACAAAATAGAAACATGTTCTTGAGTAACCTGATGATTTATTTTTGCAATTATGAATACTTCATGAACATCACGGCTAATTTGTTCCAACTTTTGTTTTTTCCAAAGGTTGAACCATTTTTCCATTTGTTTTTGTCCATCAGATAATAGCAAGCTTTTACGGAGAAAATCAGAAAAATTATCCTCTCTCTTTTCTCTCATTAAATCTAGTATTTGTTTTTCTTCCGTTTCTGTTAAGCGAAATTGTTTCCGAATACTACGTATATCTCTTTTCATATAATTTATCCTCTCTCATAGATACCTGTACTGACAATGTAAGCTTACAGACACTGTCAGTACGTTTTACAAAATAGATTCATTATTTTTGTTAGGCTTTGCGAGCTCAGATATTGTGTCCACAATATCCCAAAAATCATATCGCCTGCCATTTCAAACCATACGGTTCAAAAAACAAACGATATGAAAATGTGGTGGCACGCCCCCAAACCCCCAAGATAAATCTAAATTAAAAAAAGTATAACAAATACTTTTTGATAAAATTATCACAGAAAAAAGAGCCCTGTCGGACTCTTACAAACTAAAACAATGTCTCTGATATTCATACTGTCTAATGCCACTACTGTCTTTGTTCATCTTGATAGAAAAAACAAAATAATGGTCACGACCGTCTAAAGATTTGCTTTTGTTAAGTTTAAAATAATGTTTTTGAGACATAGCCATTGTGCGTAAAATGTCATCAGTGATAAATGTTAATGGTATATCTAAAGCAGAATACTTGTAAAAATCTGACTCAAATCGTAAATAAGAATCAGAAAAATAATCCAGCTGCAATTTATCATCATATAATTCTTTACGATTCATATAAATCCACCCCTTCTATTTGGATATCGAGTATATCTTCCCATCTTAATCGAAGAAAACCAGTATCTGATTTAATAGATATAAACTCTTTTCCAATCTCTTTAACAATACCCGATACTACTTTTCTTCTATTGGATAACTTAAAAACAAAAGTTGCTGGGAAGACATTTGTATACAGTTGCCGAACAAATAGAACTTTCTCTTCCATTGATAGGGAAATGGAGATATCTTCTTTATTTTTTTCTTCCCAAAGAGAACTTGAATGTTCTGACAAAAAGAAGCCCATCCACTTAGCCATCCCACGATCTTGATACTCTCTTGCAGACAAAAAAGGCAAATAAGAACGATTCATCATTTTAGTCCATCTAATCCTCCAGCTGAATGACCACCAATAAGTTTACTTCTTGCAATTGTTCTAGAAGCTTGATCTAGGACATTTCCTTTCAATAGTGAAGTAAAACCAAATTCTGTTCGAATAGCATCGATTGCGGACTGGAGCCTTTCTTCTTTTTCTATTTTTTCAATATCATCAAATAATGAAATCAATCCAAAGGATTCATCCACTAAACCAGAATAATTCACTGCCACATTCCTGATAGCTCCTGAAGTATATTTAGTGTGAAATAACTTTAAAACGTAGTTTGTCAGTAGTGCTGTTTGATTGGTTGGTTCAATCTTGATTTGAGTATGAATAGATCGTTTCTGTTCCGCCTTAGAATAACCCAAGTGTATAGAAACTACTGTTGCTTTTTTACCAGCTCTTCTCAATCTAACTGCAACTTGTTCTGCCATCTCACGAAGGATAATTTCAATATCTCTTGGTTTAATATAATCTCTTGGTAAAACTTGAGAGTTCCCTATCCCTTTTGACTTTAGCTTATAAGGTTTATGAACATTACTTTCATCAATCCCATTGGCGTGGAACCATAACTCTAGACCCATAATGCCAAGCTCTTTTTTTATCAAGTCAGGATTAGCCTGTGCCAATTCTTTAATCGAAAAGATACCTAAACCATGTAATCTCTTCTCCATCCGATTTCCAATTCCCCAGAAATCTGTCATTTTAGGAATAGCCCATACTTTCTTTTCGACATCCTCATAGGACCAATTGGCTCTCATTGTCGGAGTCTTTTTCGCTTCATTATCTAGTGCTAACTTAGCTAATAAGGGATTGGAATTAGACATGCCTACAGTTGAATAGATTCCAGTTTTTCTCCAAATCTTTTTTTGAATAGCAGCCGAAATAATATCTAATTTATCTTTCCTACTAATACTTTTATCTGGTACAAAATAATTTAATGAACTTGTTAAATCAATAAATCCTTCATCAATTGAGTAGGGATAAATATCATCTGGTGCCGCAAAATCATGAAAGATTTTTTGAATCTCCATATTGACTGCTATATAAGTATCCATTCTCGGAGGGACAATCACGGTTGATTTTGCCCATTCCTCTATATAGCGGACATAGTCTATCGTTGTCGGTAAACCTTGCTTCTTAGCATTATAATAAGAGAATTTGCGAGTCTTTACATCAAATGGTAAATCATAGGAACGTCCAACGTTCGACTTTCCAAAGACCTTTTTAAACATAGGAGAGGAAGCAAGAATTAAACCAGCAGAATTATCTGCACGACTCATAACACAAAGCGAAGTCTTAAGTGGGTGTAATCCTCTATCTACACATTCTACACTTGCGTAAAAAGATTTCATATCAATAAAGGCAATGTCACTTTGAGGTTCTAGACTATAATCAAACCAACTCATGCTTAGTCCTCTAAAGGCATAAAGTTCCCAACTATTTTCCCTATAATGCGAGGATTCTCATCATAAGGCGCAAACTTATCTGAATAGTTCCGATTGAGTGAAACTAAACGAAGCCCATTTTCTTCACGATACACTTTCTTAATATAGGTTTGACCATCCCAATCTATGGCATAGATAGCCCCGTCATAATCAAATCCCGTTTGCTTAATAAGGGCTACAGAACCATTTTCATATGTCGGTTCCATTGAATTTCCAAACACCCATGATGCAAAGTCATAATCAAATTGATGATTAAAATAAACTGTATCGTAATTACCATCATCAAAATAAGCTGTTCCTGTACCAGCTGATAATTTTTCGTAAACTTTATAAGCAAAACGCTCAGGAATTTCTACAACCTTCGCATTCTGTTTGTTCAACAATTCTGTAGCATAATGAAGTGTTGCTTTTTGATTCTTTTTAGTTAGCTTGAGATAGGTTTCTACTATTTCATACTCTGATTCAAAATATCGAGGGTCTACATTAAAAATCTCACTCAATTTGCTTAGATTATTTTGATTCGGTTTTGTTTTACCTGATTCCCAATTAAAGTACGAAGCTCTACTAATTCCCAAACTGGATGCAAGTTGAGATTGAGATAAGCCCTGACTCTCTCTTTTTTCTTTTAATTTAGTAGGTGAAAACATCTTTTCTCCTTTGTAAGTTTATTAACTAACAAAAGAATACCATAGCTTCTTGAAAAAATCAAGAGTTTAATAAACCCCAAAGATTTAAAATAATCATAAACTGTGCTAAATTTGTACTTATAGTGTTAGGAAATCATGACTGAAGAATGCTAAAACTTTTGAAAAAATATGAAGAAGAAGAAAATAGAGAGTATAAAAAAGGATCGTTATTTTTTAATTGACGATCCAATAGACTATATTTTAAAACTCATGATCTAACAACCATTTCGATTAGTTAAATCTTTCAATCTTTCTTCTCCAGATTTAAGCATCTCTTTCTCGACCTGACTCCACTCCCCAAACAGTAAATCCTGAAGAACTGTTGCTGCTGAAGTTGTATTTTCTCTCGAATCATATACACAACTTCTATCTCGTTGGTAAATTTGAATTCTTTCAAAGATAGCTAGTTCTTCCAATTGTCGTGTATTATTAACTAGATGATTTACAATGAAATCATGATGTTCTTTTGGAGTTGCGCGTGCTTGATTTGGATTGATAGCGTATAGTTCTTCGTATCGGATAAGGGTGCTCAGATAGGACAGCTTAGGCTTTGTTGCAATTAAGGCTAATTGTACCTCATACCCCTTATTTTTCAAGAGTTTTGCTGTTTTATTTGGAACATCAACTGTTCGTAAAGTTCCTTCTATCAAAAGATTGTATCCCAAACTACTCAATTTTGTTACTAAAGACTCTACCATTTTCCCTGCGAAATCTTTGGTGTATTCAACGCTATCTTTGCCATATTCTTGCTGCAGTTCTAAATAGTGTGGATGCTGAGAACGAAAACTATCACCATCTATGATAACAATATTTCCTTGAAATTCTTTCTGTTTAATACGATGAATTGTAGTCTTACCGGCACCACTTTGCCCTCCAAGCAAAATCGCTATAGGTTGCTTACTGGACTTTTTTCCTCTTGTCAGTGAGCGAATGTTCCGCTCTAAAGCATGTTTGAATTCACTATCGGTATAATCTTGGATTTCCATTAGGCTACCATCCGTTTTTCAGATATCTCTAACATACGTTCAATTCCATCCAAATAACCGCTATATCTCTCTATTTCATCAAAAGTTTCTACTAAATAGATACTCGTATGAATCAAGTCAGATAGATCATCACTCATTAAAATCCAAGGATTAGATTCATCATCAATGCTAATTCCCTGACTATCTTGATAGCGATAGAGTCGAGATAATAGATTAGCACCTCTTTCTTTCACAATTTCAATTTTTAAAGTCAATTCATAATCTTCAACAGGATTGAGCATTTTATCTTCTCCTACAATATCGACATAAGATACATTAAACTTCTGACAAATGATGTCAATTAATTCCGTAGAGACTGAACTCGTTCCATTTTCATACCGGCTCAAGCTATTTCGAGAAATTCCTACAATTCGGGCAAAGTCGTCTTGTGTTAAGTCATGTGTTTTACGTAAGGATTTTATGTTCTTTCCAATCATGGCAAACTCCTTTTATTTTTATACCACCATTATAACATTTAGAAAAAGCAAATGCACCATTTTTGGTGCATTATTGGCTGTTTTTCCTAAATCTCTCTAAATTCTTCTCCAATTGTTCCTTATGAAGTTGATTTTTAGCTTCCTTTAATGTGTCGTCCAAAGTTTCTTCCCTATAAATTGATTCTGTTTTTACTTGTTCTGATTCTTGATCTGGAGTGAAAATGATATCTAACAGTCGGTCTATTTTTTCAAGATCTTGGACAGACATATCAGATAGTCTATGAATCAGCTTTTTAAATACATCACTATTGTCGTGATTTTTCTTAAAAAATGTTGTAAACATCTATAACCTCTCAAAAAAAGCAGCCTATCAGGACTGCTTAGTGTAATTCCGAAATCGCATCATAAATGGACTGTAATTTCTTATTGTCTTTATTCTTTGTGTCAATAAATGTATGTAGCTCTTCAATTTTCTTTTGACTGCTTTGAATATCGCTATTGTTATCCGCAATAAGTCTTTTAAGATGTTGCTGATAACTTGTAGTGATATCTGTCTCTTTTCCTGTTCTAACCTCTGTAACTTTGGGTTTAGAACTAGAATTTGAATCCGTCACAGGTGCTTGTTTTCGCTTTTGAAAAGCTGCTTCATAATTTACATCATTACCTCCTTGATGATTTCTAAATAAGGCCGCAATTTTATCTGGATCTTCTTGATTTTCTGATTTACTTTCTAATGGTTGATTAAAATTCCAATCTTTTGTCATTCACTCATTTCATCCTTTCTAAATTCAGAATCATCGAATTGTCTTTCTTTACCAAAGGCATGGTCAAGAGCTTCTTCAAAACTCATGTGACTAATGCTTTGACGCCTTTTGAACGTCGCAAACATCGCTGTCTCCAGTTGTTCTTTGTAAGCAGCGAGTTTTTCTGTCTCTCTTGCTACCTTACTTTCTTGCCTAGTGACCTTTTCTTCTAAGCGTTCAATAATGGTCATATACGATCCTCCTTCATTCTAATATTAGCTAAAACATCTTGATTTTGTTATCACAATTCTAAACATTGAGAGGTTTTTCTTACTGGTTGATTCCTCAATGTCTCTTTTGCATTCTCTATCATCAATTGTAAATCTGATTTCTTTTCTCTAAGGACATCATTCCAGTCTACTTTTTCTTTCCCAGATTTATTATCAGGGAAATCCAGAAAAACAGGAAATCCTGATTGAGATAACTTATCAGAAAAATCTTTTCCTGCATCATCACAATCTACCGCAAGTGTCAATAAATCAGGATGATTATCAAAATAGCTGGTGGTATCACGAATTGTATTGATTAAAGGCAATAACTTTGAAGGTATTACTGTATCCAAAAATTCCAACCTCTGATTTTCTTCAGCTATCAGTCGTAAAGTTTGATAAGCAACAACAGACCTTTTTAATCCTTCCATAGATACCAAACGAACATCAGTTAGACTTTGTTGATGAAGTTCGTAATAGCTCATTAAGTCGATGAACGATTCACAAAAGACCAGTCTATTAGGTTTACCAATATCAAAGGATATTCCAACATGTCCATGGCTTCCTTTTAGAATCGTTTTTAACCTCTCTCTAGGAAGAGAGTGATTCTTATAAATCCCTTGGAGACTTGCTGCCTGCAGCTTGTGACGATGATTAAAGCTTTTAAAAACAATAACAGGTTCAACTGTTTCATTTGTTTTCCAACTAGCTTGTACTATCAAACCTTGTTGAATCATCTTTTGTACGATTTCTTCTGAAATTCCTCTACATTCTGTTAAGTAATATCTGGCCAGACTACAGTGAGAATCTTCTATTCTCTTTAAAGGATAATAAAATGGTCTCTCTCTTTTTTCTTGAACAGTTTCTTTTTGAAAAGGTTCTTCAGAAAGAAAGGCTAGAGCTTCTTTAAAGGAAATTCCCTTAACAAGTCGAACAAAATCAATGACATCACCTTGAATATCTCTTGAAAACCATTTAAAAGTATTGGTAGTTGAAAAAATCCGAAATGAATCGTGTTCAGGATGTTCATAGACACTGCTCGAAACTTGTTTAAAGGAGATACCTAAACGACTTGCTACATCAAGAATTGAAATTTTCTTACATTCTTCTATTTCCATGCAATATCATCATTTTGTCGTAGTATTTGGCAGTGATGGAACAGATGAGGATTCTTCTAAAGTTTTAGGAGTTGCCTTATCTAAATCATCTAACCCAGATTTCCAAACCTGTACTTGGTTGACCAATAACTTACCAGGTAGTTTAGAATAGGATAACTTAACTGTTCTTGTTTCTGTCTGATTCGTCTTTGATTGGTTGGCATTCTTTAAATCAGATACATAGGTTACATTATAAGAGACCATGGCAATAGCTTGATTCGTAGTCTGATTGACAAAGATATCAGCTTTTTCGAAATGATAATCTAAAATATAATCCTTATACACTTGGTTCATGGCATCATTTTGACTTGACAATTCTTGGGAATAAGCCGATTCAGTCATATAAGGTTGAATACGTGTATTATTTTCTCCGAGCTTTTCTTTCGTATAGTACTGTGTCAAAAATTCTTTTACAGTATCTGATGACAAAATACTTGCTTTATCTTCTGCTTGTTTGTCCTCTACAAGTTTAGCTGCAGCCAATTCGATTTCTTTGCGACTTTTTTTAGCAGTAGAATGTTGACCAACAGTATATCCCATCATGAGAATAAAGCTAGTTGCGGCTACTGCTCCAACACTAATTAACGCTTTAGTTTTGACTTTATTTAACATCTTAGACCTTCTTTCTATAAAAACTAGGTCAAGAATAACAAAAAGAACTTGTAAGTTTTATCACATCACAACGAAAGGTAATTCCTACATTTCAGGCGAAAAATCGTACAGTTCAGAGAAAAATATCAAAATTAGCTGTCTTCAGTTTATAATATAAATATGAACAAATTAAAAGAAGAAAATTTGAGAAGAGCTCTTTCTCATATTGAACGCCATAAACAAGCCATAAATACAAGTAATAATAGTGAGGATAATGATTTTCATAAATTATTACTCCAATTTAGCTATGATGTATATGAAAGAATCAAGGCAAATAAAAAACCCTATCCGAATTTAGATTCAGATAAAGTTTTTTAACCATCTAACAAGTTTACATACTTTCCTTAGTTTTGGAGTTTATGAAACGCCAACTGAATCCTAGAACCAACATCAGATTGATGAAAAGGTACACAGCCGTAAAACTAGTTAAACCATGTTGCCTGATATCATCAAAGTATAAAGTCGGTTCAGTAAAGAACAAATAAATTCCATAGACCTCCACGAAAATAAGAAAACTGATAAAACCAATAAGGAAAAGTCCACTGGCAATAAGAAAGAGTCTCCATAAAAGAATGAGAATTCCTCCTACTGCTAAAAAAATTACTGGGATAAGGAGTAAATCATTCATGACTTTCTCCTTCCTAATCAATCAATTGACGATAATGGGTGGCAAGAGAGGAATCAAACTCTTCTAATTTTTGAACTAAGTCCAAATACTCCTCTTTTTCATGTTCTTCAAAGTCCACACCTCGATGATTTTGAAGAGTGATTTCCAATTGGCTAGTGAGTTCTCGTTTGGAAAAGCTGTAATCGCCTGTCACTTCCTCATAATGTTCCTTTAACTCCTTGTAGGCTTGGTATTCTTCAGGTGTTTGAAATCCCTGTACCAAAGCCTCTTCTAATTGATAATAGGTATCTTCCATCATAATTGTTACCTCGTTTCTTTCTATCTTTATTCTACCGCGCTTTTCATTTCTTGTCCGCTATTTGTATCTATTTTTTAATCCAATTCAAAAGAAAGTTGTTCCTGCTTTTCGTTTCCTTTTTCATGGAATTGTCTTAAGGCTTGATCTATAATATCTAAATCCGTTTCTGTTTCAATCAATGGCGCGAGTACATCGTATTCGGCCTTTTTTGTTTGATAATCCTCTTCCTTTGGAAAATTTTTCTCAATTTCTACCTTAGCAGTAGTCCATTTATCCTTTAATTCATCCAATAAGTTCTGAGTTTTCACTTGGTCCTCTTTAATGTGTTCAATCGTATGCTGAAGCCTTTGAATGGTCCCTAAAGGAGAATACAAATCTAAACTGACAGAATATTGATTTTCTCCTACAATCTTAACAGAGAAGGTTTCAGGAAGAGGTTGATTTGTTGGAAGACTAAGCATTTTAATGTCAAATCCTCTATAGCTTGCTAGGGTACGGAATTCTTTGCTGTCAGCTTGATTATGACGGATAAAACGGTGTAGGGATTCCCCTGCTTCAGATCGTTGATCAAAAGCTTGCTTACCTACCGTCATAGAAAATGCCTGGTCTTTCGACATTTCTGACTGTTGAATGTCGCCTTCATACTTGCTTAATCGTTTCTCAAGAATGGGCATATTTTCTTCACAGTAGGAGATTGTATGACGATAGTGATCCTTGCTGCGTTGAAAGGCGCGTCTTTGATTTTCTAATAGAGTTAGATCATTCTCTAGTTCCATCTTATATTTGAGATAAGGATTACCTGTTGCTAGTGCCTTAAAATCAGAAGCTGTCATAGTCTGTTCATCAATGTCTTCTGCAGCACGAATCGGCTCCTTAGAAGTCATAATCTGCTTAATATAACGGAGTTTGTTCTCCTGAGTTGCCCATAGATAATTATCAAACGAACCTTTGGTAATATAGTGGTAAATATCCACTTCCTTGTTTTCATTTCCTTGTCGGATAATCCGTCCATTGCGTTGCTGAATGTCACTTGGTCTCCACGGTACATCCAGGTGATGAACTGCTTTCATCTTGCTCTGAACATTTAAACCTGTTCCCCCTTTTTCAGTTGAGGCAAGGAGAATCCGCACCTCTCCTGCATTGACTTTTCGAGACAAACTATTCTTCTTTTCATCACTATTGGCATCATGTACAAAGGCAATTTCCTTACTAGGGATTCCTCTATCAACTAATAAAGCCTTAATCTCAGAATAGACATCAAAACCATTATCCTTTTTCTTAGGTGTGCCAATATCTGAAAAAATCATCTGAGTAGCCTTATTTCCCATTCCCTCACGATAAATTCTTTCAACATTATCCACTACCTGAAGCAGTTTGTGATTGTCTGCTAGACTATAACTAGAGTCCAATAAACGCATATCAATTGCTAGTTTCCGTGCCTCACCTGTTATCTTTAACATGTTATCCTGACTCGGATCAACTGTTCCACATTTGACCATATCTGACCTCATAACTAATTCTTCTAGATAGAGTTTCTGGTTTTCAGTTAACTCACTCTCAATAGGGATAATATGAGCTTCTGGAACAGGTAAATCCAACATATCTTGTGTTTGAATGTCGGCTGTTTCTTTATAGATTTTCATCAACTCAGGTAGATTGACAAACTTTTTAAATCGTTTCTTAGGTTGGTACTTATCCCCTGTAGGAGCTAATTCCATAGAGTTTTGAATTTCTCCAAAAGCACCTACCCAAGAGTCAAAATAATCAACTTGATAGCGTTTTAAGATATCGGGTTGAATGTAGTTCATCATAGTGTATAACTCACTAATAGAATTGGAAACAGGTGTTCCTGTCGCAAAGACAATATTTTTAAAATCATGTTCTTCCTGAATCTGTCGAACCTTCATTTCCATATCCACATTTTTCTTAGACGTTGTATTAGTAATCCCTGCTACATTTCCAAGTCCAGTAATGGGACGAATATTTTTAAAGTGATGTGCTTCATCCACAAAGAGAAAATCAATTCCTAAGTTCTCAAAATCAATAAAACTATCACGATTAAAGCGTTGGAGTTCTTCCAATTGTTTCTCTAGACCACTTATTGATTGCTCTGCTTCTTTAACGGTATACTTATTTTCAGAATGTGTTTTAATCTCTCGTAGTTCATTGAGTTTATCCTCAATATAGTTCATCTGTCTTTCTTTACTGACAGGGATTTTTTCAAATTGAGAATCCCCAATGACAATGGCATCGTAATCTCCTGTAATAATACGTGACACAAATTGTTTTCTTCTCGCCTTCACAAAATCTTTCTTAGTAGTCACAAAGACTTTTTTAGTAGGGAAAAATTTCATGATCTCTTGGCCAAATTGAGCAGACAAACTAGAAGGCACTAAATACAAGGGCTTATGAACCATCCCCAACTCCTTTAATTTAAACCCAGCACCAAGCATGGTCAAGGTCTTTCCTGAACCTACCTCATGAGCTAATAAAGCTCTTTTTTCTTCTACGATTCTTTGAATGGCATTCTCTTGATGAGGGCGAAGGCTGATGTTTTGTGCCAAGCCATCAATGACTAGATGGCTACCGTCATATTCTCGACTAACTGTTCGATTATAAAGACGATTATAGCTTTCCTCAATGACTTGTTGGACTTCTGGATACCGTGAGACAAATTCTTGAAAGAGCTCTTGTAAATGCTGCTCTTTTGCTCTTAGAACAGAGGTTTTTTCCAAATCTGTGATGGTCTTTTTCTTTTCTCCTTCCGTAATAGTCATAGTAATCGTCGGTTGGTTCGAATTAAGTAAATTCTCAAAAATCTTTCTTCCTGTATCATAACGTGACCCACTAACTCCAAGACTACTATCTTTGGCACTTGGATAGCGATAAGCAAATGATGTCCTTAAATGAACCTGCCCATCAACAGGATTCACTTCAATGACTTGTTCAACATCTGGCGAAGACAATTCAAATTCACGATTGGTAAAACATTCAAAGGCAAATTTACCATAAACGGATTGAGGAATCCAACGTGACCCTATTTTAAACTCAATATCTGCCAGATGAATCCTTGGAGGGCGAACAGATTCTAATAAATCTAAAGCATGGCTCCAATCATATTCTTGGTTGTTTTCCTCCACTAATAGTTGAACTACTTCTATCTTATTGAGAATGTCTCCTGATAAAAACTGGTTCTTAGAAAGATATTTTCTTTCCCCTCTTAAATAGCTTTCTGGATCTATTAAAATCTGGTCACCCAACTCATCTAAAATAGCAGCTTGGCTATGTTCAGGATAAATTGATACCATATAGTCTAAATCAACCCCTCTACCATCCGATAAACTAGAGTTTAAGGCATCTAGAGCCGTTGAAACTCTTGCAATCACTCTCTCTGGCCTAACCAATGCTTTCTCAAAGGCTAAAGATTTTTTATATTTTACTTTCTGACTTTTAGAATCAATGTATTCATCTTCTAAACTTGCTAGTAAAGAATACTTATCGTCACTATCAAATAAGTTCCGATTGACTGAGGCATTCAAGTATCCAAATTGACTTACAAAGCGATCATAGTCATGATTGAGTTTACTAAGTAACACCTGAAAATCAGCCCGACTATAATCTGGATGACGTTGAATTTCAATTAAGGATTGATAGGTCTCTCTCAAATCAACCATGCCCTTAATACGACTAATGTCCTTATCCGATAAGGGACTTTCATAAAAGACAGTTTTTTTGAACAGTCCCTTATATTTCCCTCTTTTACTCGCTTCTTCTGACTTGTAAACATCTAGTGCTTCCTCATCTGTCAAATGAAGTTGCACGAATCGGTCTATTTTATGTTCAGACAAAGAACTGTCCCAGGCTTTAAAATCTCCCTTCTCGTCTACATAATAACTAATTTCGTCTACTTTTGAACTTTTCCGAATACCATGCGTATCTCGGTAATAAATTTGATTTCCCTCATATCCAAAAGAATAGAGCGCTAAGTCCTCCCGTATACGACTTGGGATAGAATTATCCACTTCTTCTTGGATAAAAACAGGTGCTTTCAAAGAATTGTCAATTTGTTTAGGTGCTTCCACATTCTCTAAAGCTTCCATTATGTCAGTAGCTAATGTTTCTGATACCCCCTTAACATTGAGAGTTCCTCCATTAAAATTACGTACCTCATATTGACCCAAAACTTGTGTATTGTATTTCCCATCAAAATATGGATTAATCCAGACACGCTTATCCTCTTCAAAGGGAATAGAGCCACTAAAGACAAGCTCATCTTCATTAAGATTCTTTGCTTGATCCTTTTGAAAGAAGAGGAGGTCTGTGGTCACTCGAGTACCTGCAATCTTTTTAAAAGCCGTATCTGGCAACCGAACTCCCCCTAAAAAATGAGTGTTGGATTTAATTTCTTGTAAGACATTATCTGTCCGCTTATCCATTGTCCCGATAGATGAGATAATCGACACTTGTCCTCCATCTCTTACTAAATCAAGTGAGTGTTTGACAAAGTAATCATGAATCATATAAGGTTTATCATAGTTTTTATCTGCAATCCGAAAATTTCCAAACGGAACATTCGTTAAGACTAAATCAAAACTATTATTTTGATAGGGAACTTCTTCAAATCCTCTCACTTCAATATGGGTATTGGGGTGGAGTTGTTTTGCGATTGCGCCTGTCACGCTGTCTAATTCAACTCCATAGAGTTCTGATTTCTCTCGTATACTTCTAGGCATAGCCGCAAAGAAGTTCCCAGTCCCCATAGAAGGATCTAATATCCTTCCTCCCTCAAAACCATCATCCAGTAACTTTTGCCAAATCTGGCGAATAATCATTGGGTCTGTATAATAGGCTGTGAGAGAACTTTGTTTCATAGTGGAGTATTCTGATTTACCTACTAAGCTCTTAAGAGTTAAACGTTCTGTTTCATACTTTGGGTTGAGTTCATCGAAAAATTCATTGGCAAGACCACCCCAGCCGACATACTTGGCTAGTAGTTCTTGTTCTTCTGGATTCGCTTGTCGTCCCTCTTTTTCTAATCTTTTAACAAGTTCAATTGCGGCGATATTCGTTTCAATCTTTTCTCGATTTGTCTTAGGATAAAAGTCCTCTAAATCATCTGGAAAAACAAAATCTAGAACAGGGACATCCGTCTCTTCTATACCTGAAATTAAAGATTTTGTTTCCTTATCCTTTTCATTTACATTTTCTTCTTCCAGGTAGGAAAACAAATCTATTTCCTGACTTTCACTTGATGAATCAATCTCAATCTCTGAATCTTCTTTTTCAAGTTCTAAATGAGACAATACTTGTTCAATCTCTTCCAAACTGTTCAAGTATAAGATAGGATTCTCTTCAAATAACTGGTTGGAATCATTGAATAGCTCTAGGCGAACTAAGTCATTTAACTGCGCATTTTCAATCGAAACCAACTGAAATACTTGTCCTTTATAACTTACTTGTGAACCGATTGGATATTCCCTCAAAGCTTCTTCTACAATTTTATCTACTTTAGATAGGGAATGAACTTCCACATTTTCTTCTACCTGGTCAATATTATCTAAAGGTAAGACTGCTTCCTCTACTTGCTTAGACTTTTCTCTTATAGCCTTTACTTCATCAAAATAAGTAATAATTTTCAGCTTTTGTGTCAGTGGGAGTTGTGTGTAGTTTTCTTCATGATGGACAAGATCCGTAACGATATCTAAAGTAGCCATCAATTCTGAACCCAAATAGGCTAGAACATCTCCTTCTTTTTCTTCAAAATGAATCTCAAGAACTTCTTTTTTTAGTTCTTTGGAATCAACCATTAGAAGAAACTCCTCTATATCTCTACTAATGCGGTCAGATAGATTATTCGCAACCCGATAGACATTGACTAAATTGACATCCTGATTCTGATGAAATACAAGCTCACTTAATGGTGTTAGCTTCTCTTTCTCAGATTGGATGTAAAATCGAGTGAAAAGATTATAGGTTGCGACTTCTAGCACCAAGTTTTTCTCAAAATTACTTAATTGAGATAATTTACTTAGACCTGCTTGTCCAAAATTTCTTGTGTAACTTTCTAAATCTTGGTCATTATTTTCAGAACTGGCCTCTAGGAAAGAGATAATATCTTGATGAAACGAATAGACATGAGGTATCTCCTCTATCTTGCCCTCTTCAGTCAAAAAACTCTCTACCAAATTCTGCCATTTCTCATCAAAATGTTGCGCTTGATAACGAAGAAATAAGTCCATTTTCTCTCTATCTTTTGGAATTGTTCCACGAAACATAGCCAATAATTGTATTACTTCCATACTCGCTCCTTTCATCTATACGAAAATAGGAGAATCACATGATTCCCCTACAACTCTATCTCCATTTCAACCTCTTGAGGACTGATTTCTAAATCACTAGATAAAAGAGAAACGGCATCCGTTCTCATGTAGTAAGTATATAAGTCTTCTAGGTCTTGTTGGTTTTCAATCCCTGTTTCAATACTAATCAGAGCCTGTATAAATTCCTTGTAGTGACTCTCCATCATATCTGAAATCTTTTGTTTCATTTCCATAAATACTGAGGACGGTTCAGTGATACTTGTTTGGTCTATGTCTTGTAAATCCTTTTCTAAGGGATTGGTTCCTTCTTCTATTTCCACTAAATCTGAACGACCATCACCATCAGAATCTGCGCTAAGAGGATTGGTTCCTAGCGCAAATTCTTGAGCGTCAGTCAGTCCATCTTGATCCGAATCACGTTGATAAATGGCTTCCATATACTTCCTTCTTTCTTAGTTAATCTTTTTTCACTCCAATCCTACCAAATATTCCTTGAAAGAAGTATCACAACAAAAAAGAGAACGAGCCAAAACTGCGTTCTCCTGAAAATGATAAAACATTACTATTAAAATAGATTACATGTAAAACTCTAATCAGGCAGAGCCTGCTAACTCATGACAGAAAAAGATGTTTAGCCTATAGTGCTGGCATTAAAAAATCCTCACACATCACGCAAGGAAATCGCTAAATAAAACAGGCTTTGACCATGTCGGGATTAATTGCAGCACATTCCAAGGATCCAGCTTTTTCTTTTTTTTATAATCGAATTTCCCAAAGAGTAAGCAAGATGAAGGCCGTCATTGCTTATGCTCATAAGATTCTCAGAATCATTTACAAACTACTTTCTGCCAAGCATACTTATCAAAAAGAGAAGGGGCTAGGACTGAGGAAACAGTTCTAACGCCAAAACTAAAAAATTTCAATTACACGCTAGTACAGGAATTGATTTTTTACGCTTTCTTACTGTTTTTTATATTAAACAAAGTATAAATTTCTAATTATCTTTTTATATTTTCTTAAATGCTCGTAAAGCCTTATTCTATGTGCTTTCGAGTATTTTTACTGTAGGAAGATACTTCACGTTTCTTTGCATATTTCCTCATGTCTTAGCTGTCAGAAGTGGTAAATAAGTAGTAAATTCATTTGTACTACTAAGCAACAAGACGCTCCTGTTGCTTCTCTTTATTCAAGCGTTTCATTTCTGCCATTGCAGAATCGAATGTTGCATGTGCGTAATAGTTCAGCGTCATGGCTATATTAGCATGTCCCATAATGTACTGTAATGCCTTTGGATTCATTCCTGCATTTGCATAGTTGGTACAGAATGTATGTCGCAAACTATGTGGAGTGATGTGTGGCAATTTATCCTCGTTATACTTATTGTATTTCTTAACAAGACCTTTCATCATGCCGTTGTAATCACTTGCCACTTTTGGATAGTTCTTTCTATTAAGAAAGAGGAAATCACTATATCCATCAATCTCAACACGCTTATCATTCTTTCGATTCGCTAACACTCGCTTAAATGCTTGATAGGCTTCTTCAACCATAGGAACTTGACGTTCGCCACTTTTGGTCTTTGGTGTTTCAATGTAGTACCCAATTTCAGTATCTCTCAATAGCTGATGGTCTATATTGACAAGACGATTCTCAAAATCTAAATCTGGAAGTGTCAAACCACCAAACTCTGAAATACGAAGACCTGTTTTTAAGAGTATCAGAATTTCATCATAATTTTTGCTGTAGGTTTTATCAGCTTTTGCAAAGGCTAACAGTTTTTCTTCCTGTTCTTCTGTTAGTACGGTCTTAGGGACAGTATCATCATCAAGAACTGCTTTCAGTTGAAAGTCAAATGGATTCTTCCGAACACAATCATCTTGTATAGCAATATAGAATGAAGCCTTTAAAGAACGTTTGTAGTTATTGATGGTTTGATAAGCATAACCATTTTCACTCATTCTAATAGCCCATTCTTTAGCGTCTGATGGCTTAATACTGTCAATACTTCTTACACCTAACTTGTCTTTCTTCAAAATATCCATAAGATATTTGCGTCCAGTTTCAGTGTTTTTTCTAACCTTTGGTCTTTGAGCGTTCTGTTTTGCGTAAAGCTGGCAGAGTGTCATTTTCTTTCCTACAACATCAATACCATCATGAATGTCTTTCTGTAACTCTGCGATTTTCTCTCTAAGTGAGATACAATCACGCTTTCCTGCTGGTACTCGGTCTGTAGCCACAAGTTTCCACGAGTAAACAAATTGCGGTTCTCCAAATGAATCTATATATTTGTATAAGTATCTTCCGTCTTTTCGTTGGCTCTCTCCAGTCTTTAAGATTCGACCTTTATTGTCACGTCTTTTTTCTGACATGGCATTTGCTCCTTTCCTTTATGGAAAGAGCCTTGATACGACTTAATACTATTTTATCATATACAAGACCCTTTGGCGACGCTAGATTGCGTCCAATGTATCTATAATTTTTTCAAATTGTTTTCGTTTAATCTGAATACGATTGCCATTCATAATCAGCCAATTTGCATTTTTATTTTCCTCTGCCAAGCGTCGTAGCTTGTTTTCGCCAATACGAAAATATTTTGACGCTTCTTCAATGGTTAGGGTATAACGTTCCCAAATAGGAATGTCAGTCTGCTTCATAAAATCCTCCTTTCCAAATCACTTATTTGGATTTCATAAAAGTTGTTTTACCAGCAATCGAACAGCTTTAGCAAAGCTCACGGGAGTTCCACCCCTGCATGGTTCTCATGTAGCCATACTCATTGCCTGCGACGGTTTTATCACGCTCGGACTATTGACTGTATGGGAGTATCATTATCACGATAAGAATGTCGTTGCAGGCAATCCTGCTAAAGATTGCTTCTCGGATCACTAACATGAATCGCTCGCTATCTTTATAAGATAGGTCATGGCGGTTAGTTCCGTTGGCTCTTTTCTTATCGAAACGTATTCGATTACTTTTATTCAGTTTTCAAAGAACAATGGCTCGTTAGCCTATCAAAACACATTGAAAGCTCAATATGCTTTGGTGGAATAACAAACCTCCCTGTTCGGGAAGCGTGGAATGGTTTAGCACGCTTCCACGAAAGGAGAGAGGATATTACTTAATTTCAAATGACAAAATCTTTGTAATCAGTCTGGTTTCCATTCTTCCACGTAAGACTTCATCAACGACCATACTTTGATTGCCATATTCATCTTTCATAAGTCGTAGGGAACGCTTCGTTATGTACCCTCTGTAATGATGTAGAATCTGGTTAATCGCTTCGGTATCGCCATCTGTTGCCTTTACAATGAGAGGAAAGGGAATCATAGGATATTGTGTTTTCATTCTTCAAATTCCTCCATAAACTTTTTAATTAAGGCTAGTCCACTGGTTCTATGCCGATAGACAGTAGAACGGTTCAATTTCAACAGGTCTGCAATTTCTGAATCGCTCATGTCCATAAAGTAAAACAGCAGTAGAATTTCACGTTTCTTGTCTGGCAACTCACGTAATGCTTCACTCAACAAATCATTTTCAACGCCTACTGATAACCCATTGAGTGTAAAAATCTGAAAGTCAGTTGAATAGTTATCTGTTGTCGCAAACTGGCTAACAAGATAATCGCCAACATCCGAAAAGGACACCTCACGCTTTGCAATCCTTGAAAGATAAAGCATATAATTCTTTCGCTCGTCTTCCATAGCACGTTTACAGATATAGTCAAACTGATTTTCTATTGTGGTCTGAAAAGAAGATGGTTTCATGTTTCTCACCCCCTTTCTGTCTAGGAAAGGAAGTGAGCCTTGCTCGTTTATCTCCTTTCACTCTTAGTCCCAATGTGAAAGGGGGATTTGTTGCATTACTGATAAATAAACTTTGTAAAAAAGTTCTGAATAGCCAAAAAAGCATATAAACAGATTTATTTCTCTGTTTACATGCTTCTGTTATTCTATCTATATGATTTATAAAACCACATTGGTGGACGTACTTATCTATTGCAGATAGACGACTTTTTTTGACAAGAACCCAATGTAAGGAAATTTATTGTATATGATGTACTTCATGGCGACGTTGACCTCCAACAAACCGCCATTTGGAAGTAATATACAATATTTTAACAGCGTAAATAGCACTACCATATAACGGTTTTTTTTATTGGCGTTTAGTAGTGCTTTTTATTAAATATAAACCTATAAACCATATAACACGTTTTTCTATACCTGTTTTTAATTCAGTAGGGACAATAAAATGTATAGAGGTGGTCTACTATGCGTAAAAAAGAAGATAAATATGATTTTAGAGCCTTTGGTTTAGCCATTAAAGAAGCTCGATTGAAACGAGGTTTAACTCGTGAACAAGTGGGAGCATTGATTGAAATTGACCCACGGTACTTAACTAATATTGAAAATAAAGGGCAACACCCCAGCATACAAGTTCTTTATGACCTTGTATCGTTACTTCATGTTTCCGTTGATGAATTTTTCTTACCTGCTAATAACTTGGTAAAAAGCACCCGACGATTACAGATAGAGAAATACATGGATAGCTTTACAGACAAAGAACTATCCTTAATGGAATCTTTAGCCAGCGGTATCAACGAAGCAAGAAACATCGAAGACTAATTAAAAGAATCCATACATAACGGAAAGAGCCGATAAAATGAGATTGTATTAATCTCATTTTATCGGCTCTGCGTCTTTGCGTCTGGCTCTGTAATCACAGTTACTTTGAACTGCTTTATTTCAATTAAATTTTCTTGTCTGCATTTCGGACAATAGAGGGGGAATTTTTTTAATTCAGTATCTTCCCTTATCTTTAATCGTGTTTTATTTCCACATACAGGACACAATATCCACTTGTAGTTTATAATAACTATCTCCTCCTTTACACTTTAATTCAAATCTTTATTAAAAAATATTTCATCTTATTTAACAAGAAACCATATTTATATAACAACATAAAATACACTAAGTTATTTTATTGAACATATATCGTACTTTATCTATCCGACTATTTGGACGACGGGGCTGGCAAACAGGTTCACCGGTAGTAACATGGTACCCTTTTAACTCTGTTAAACAAACACTACGTCCATTTGTAAAGAAAGTTAAATCACTACGATATTCTTGAATACACCGAGCAGGGATTTCTCCACTAAGAATGACCTCATTATTTTTCAATTGAGTGTCTACGATGTTCGCACAATATTTAGGAGCATCGTTGTATGCTCGTGAAAGATATTCCTGTGGCGCATAAATTTTAAAACTAAGATATGGCTCTAACAATTCTGTTCCAGCTTTTTTTAAGACTTGTTCCAATACAATAGGAGCAAGCATCCGAAAATCTGCTGGGGTACTAACAGGGCTATAGTATAAGCCATACTTAAAACAGATTTTACAGTCCGTCACATTCCAACCATACAATCCTTGTTCACAGCCATAGCGTATCCCCTCCATAACTGCATTTTGAAACGATTGATTTAAGTATCCAAGAGAAACCGAGCTCTCATACTGTACTCCGCTCCCTAATGGAAGCTGTGCTACAGATAGACCAATGGAAGCCCAGAAAGGATTCGGTGGAACTTCGATGTGAATGGTATACTCTGCTTTTTTTAACGGTCTTTCCATATAAATGACTGTAGGCTCTTTTATTTCTATCTCCACATGATACTTTTCTTGCAGCAGAGCACAAGTCACTTCCATTTGTACTTTCCCTAAGAAAGAAAGTATGATTTCATGTGTCGCAGAATCCACATAATATCGCAGAAGCGGGTCACTGTCGGAGATTTCTAAAAGTGCATCAAGTAACATTTCCCTTTGTTGAGGTTTGCTCGGTTCAACAGTCGTTTGCAGCAGAGGGAGGGGATTTTCAATTCTCTCTCTCTGTGGCAATAGCTTTGTATCTCCAAGAACACTATTTAACTTCAAAAACTCATTCTGCAAAATAACAATTTCCCCGGAATAAGCCTTATCGATTTTACATAATTCACCATTTATTGAAGTATACATTTCTGTAATTTTTATTTTTTCCTTTTCCGATATTCTAACCGAATCTCGCAAATGCAGTACGCCACTATAAAGACGTATATATGCAAGACGCTGTCTTTTTTCCGAATACTCAATTTTGAAAACTTTTCCGCAAAGTTCAGACTGACCTCGATGTGTTGATGAATAAAATTTATTCGTAATCACTTCTATAAGGTTATCAATCCCTATATTGTTTTTTGCACTTCCATGATAAAGAGGGAACAGAGAACAATTCTGAAATCTTATGCTTTCCTCTTGTTCGAGTTCCAATGCTTCTAATGATTTACCGGACATATATTTCTCTAAAAGGTCATCGTTTCCCTCTATTACCGTATCCCATTGTTCAGATTCGGTAAAGTTCGTCACACACATATTAGGATACAGTTCTACCTTCTGTTTGATTACAATTTCGGCAGAAAGTTTCTCTTTAATATCCTGATAAACCGTTGATAAATCAATTCCATTTTGGTCAATCTTATTGATAAAAAAGATTGTGGGAATCCCCATTTTCCTAAGTGCATGAAATAATATACGAGTTTGTGCTTGTACGCCATCTTTTGCAGAAATCAGTAGAATTGCCCCATCTAAAACTGATAATGAACGATATACTTCTGCTAAGAAATCCATATGTCCTGGCGTGTCTATGATGTTCACCTTCGTATTTTCCCACTGAAAAGAGGTTATTCCTGTCTGAATTGTAATTCCTCTCTGACGTTCTAAAAGCGTATTATCCGTCCTCGTTGTACCTTTGTCCACGCTTCCTAATTCTGTAATCGCTCCACTGTTATATAATAAGCTTTCTGTTAAGGTAGTTTTTCCTGCATCAACATGAGCTAAAACTCCAATATTAATAATTTTCATGTGATTTTCCTCCATTCAAAAACCCAAAAGGGCATAAAAATCCCAGTGATAAATACTTTTATCACTGGGATTTTTATGCATAACCATAGGCATACAAAGCATACAGATATTCTCCGGATACTTTAGAATCACATGATAAAGGTATTCTTAAACTGGGTACAAAAAACTAAGCCCTCCTAAAAAAGGACATCCAATTATTTGTTCCCACTATCAAATTGACAGTTTATTTAAGAATACCTTGCCGCATATTTATTAACTCCTTTTAAATAGATACTTAAATAATAGCACATAAGAGCATATTTGTAAAGGAATCTCCAATTTTTTATCAAAGAGAGTACGTGATTACAAAATAGCTGTAATAATGTACCAATATTTGTTATTCTATAATCTTCCAATTACTCCCGTTCTTTTCAAGTACCAAATCAAATTGAGATACCTGCGTTGCTTTGGTCTGCTGGTCGATATACTCCACTGTCAGCGATACCGTGACTTGATTATCCTTACGATTGTGAATAGGATTTACCAGTTCTTGAAAGATGTACTCTTTTCCGATTGGTTTTAATATCCCGTCATTCACATAGTAGGAAAGTTCACTGGCTGTCGCTGTAGGATAGAGCTTGAAGAACGTCGTTAAAAACTCATTGATTTCATTGGTTGTAATGGAATCAACCGTCCCCTCACTTTCAATGGCTTTTGGTTTATAACTTGATTTCTTAGGTATGTTGGTAATGGTCGGATTCTTAACCAGTACCATATTTCCAGAACCATCTACATAGACACTCACTATATAAGCAGAGTGGACGGTCTTTGTATTTTCTCCCTCTGTAATGAGCTGGTCTACACTGTAGGTTACATTAAACTCATTGTCGCCAGTTGGCTCTACCGTCCATATCTGAAATCCTCTTACAGAAGACGATACAGGAATATCTTTGCGTACTGTATCAACATTGAGAGCTTGAAGTTCATCTGTCAGATAGCCTTTTAGACTTTCCATTCGATTATCAATGGACTTATCGGATTGCTCCCATGAATAGTAGACTTTCGCAAAGTTCTCTACAAAATTTTCTACATGATGAGTATCAACGTATTCCTTTTCTATGATAGTTGTTTCGTGAATAGTATGAGTATCTATAGCTGTAAAGTGCTTGAATATCGCAAAGCTGAAACTAAGCCCTAAAAGTACCCACAAGGCAATCACAACCTTTTTATGAGGATTGACCTTATAGTAGACACGAGGTTTCTTTTCCTTTGGTATCTGTTTTTCTTTATTCTGATTTTTTCTAAATTTCATCATTAAATCTTCCTTTCTCATTGTTTGATTCGTCCTGCTCCCACTAAATGCTGTTGCCAGTAGGGGCTTGTTAAGTCGGCATAACCGATTGGGTCGCCTGCATGAAACATACGGTTATTGCCAAGGTATATCCCAACATGAGTAATATAAGAGCCAGCGTTATAGGTAGAATGAAAGAAAACCAAATCGCCAGCTTGTGCTTCCGATAGTGGGATATGCTGGGTCACATCATATTGCTGTTGTGCGGTTCGTGGTAAGTTAATTCCAGCTTTTCCATACGTCCATTGTGTCAGTCCGCTACAATCAAAAGAAGTAGTCGGGGAAGCTCCACCGTAAACGTATCGCCAGCCCTCATATTTCAGTGCTTCGTCCATGATGGCTTGTACCGTATCATCATCAAACTCTGTTGTGACAAGATACTGCGTTACCAGTTGCACATAAAACATATTGCCATAGTTGTATCGCCAGCCCCCATTGATAGGTATGGCTATGGGATTGGGGTAAGACACTTTTTCGCCACCTGAATACTCTTTTGAGAAACTTTGAGCCAGTTCAAAGGTATATTTATTTCCACGATTAGCCACATACCCTAAGAAACCACCACCATAATTGTAGGACTGGATAACCGATTCTAAATCTACACTGAGCCTTTCGCTACTGGCTAATAATTCACTGAAATACTTCACACCTTGCTTAATGGATTCTTCTGTACTCAATGAATTAGGTGGAAGACCGAGGGATTCCGAGGACTGCATAACATCTTCCGCAGTACCGCCCGATTCCACCTGTATAATCGCAAGAAGTATGTTGACATATTCTTCAACGCCATATTCTTTGGCATATTTTTCTACCATAGGCTTATGAGCCAGCACTTCTGCGGAAACATTCACACCTCCATAATGAATATTGGAAATTCCGCTGTCCTGTTCATCTGAAAATAAAATGGCAACAAACAGAAGCAGTGAGAAGACCATCAAGAATAATCCAGAACCACCAATCACTAAAGTTTTCAACTTCATGGTTTCTTACCGACTTTCTTAATGGTGGCGGTTTTGATTGGTGGTCTACTTCTTGTATTTTGTAGTGGTACTCTTTGAACAGTAGACGGACGTTCTTTTGTGATTGGACGTTGTGAAGTTCTATCTGCTGTAGTGGTTGAAGTTGCTGGCTTTTGAACGGTTTTTTCTTGAACGGTATTGCCTTGGCGTTCCACTTTTGGACTTGAAAAATCGGACTTAACTGCTGGACGCTCTTGTTTGGCTTGTTGAGATTCCTTATATGAAGTCTGAATATTAGACTGTTTTGAGGTCTGTTCATCATGATATTGTTCTTGTCTTGTAGTCGGTCTTTCATGAACAGAAGAAGCAGGCTGTTTTTTCTGTTTGACCTGTTCCATTTCAGAGCGACGCTTCGCAATGGTTTTTCGCCTTTGTTCCTGCTGTTCCTTGCGTCCACTGGCTCTGTCCGCTTTGGTTTGAGAAATACTACTGGTTAAATCACGGACATTCTCTTTTACTTTGGATTTTCCTTGATATACTGCATATCTTGCATTGGTCGGCAAATCTTTAACCTGTTCTTTCAAACCACTAGCAGTGTCTACCATTCTGTCTTTGGTATCAGCTACTGTACCGATGGTTTGACCGATACGTTTTCCAAGTGTTGATTTTTCCTTTCCGTCTGGTCGGGAGTGATCTGCTTGTGTCCTTGCAGAACTCCCCGAACCCGACTGTCCTTTTTTACCTGTAACAATGGCAGACCCAGCCCCTAGAGTAGTCATGGAACGTCCAAGTTTCCGCTGTAGACGGTGCATGTGAGCGTGCATAAGCATACGAGGTTTTCTCATCACACGACTTCCCACACTTTGAGAATCGTTACTCTGTAGAGAAAACATACTCATTAAATCGCCCAGCTTGAAGTAGATTCCTGCAAAGGTCACAATCTGTAGAAAAGCAATCAAAAAGAACGGATAACCAGCCGATAAGGTATAGAGCATGGTTGAAATACTAAATGCTGTCGTAATAATCAATGTGATTCCAGCTCGTGTCAAAATGGTATTAAAGAGCTTTGTTATGGCTCGTTTTGACATACCATCAAATGATGGAATCATGCTTAAAATAAAGCTCACAGGCAGAAACATAGCATAGATGATAAAAAGTACCTGCGAGAAAATCATGATTCCTGTTAATAGGAATACAAATATGGAAATCCCAATATTGAAGACAAATAGGAAGAAGACTGTACCTAAACGGTTAATGGTCTTTGTAATGGTTAGATTGGTATTGCTTCTGTCTTCAATTTCTTCCGCAACAATTTTTTCTCTGTCTTCGCCATTGTTGGAATCTGGGCTGGTGGAGAGCAGGCTTTCCACACGGTCAATACCGATACTTTCAATGTCTGAACTGTTGTATTGAAGCAGTAGCCACGGTTGCTGAACCTGTATGGAAAACAGGCTATCTCTGATTAAGTCCACGCTGTCCTTGCCTTGACTATCGGAATGGGGCATGACAATCTTCGTGCCAAGTGATAAACTGGCATTACTGATGTCTGATGAAAAGTCATTGATTTTTTTAATGTAGTCGGGAGCGTAGGCAATAAAGGAAGCCGATAGGATAAACACCAGCACAAAATTCATAATGGCATGAATTGCCTTTGTGGTTTCTCTCTTTATCAGTCCCGTATAGGCAACATAAACCCCAAGAACCAAAATCAAGAGTAAGAGGAATCCAACATAGAAACCCTCTGTTGAAAATCCGTTTGCACTCACACCAGCTAAGGTCTGCATATTCTTACCAATGGAATCTGCTGTAGCGGAAATGAAGTCTAAGGAATAGGCTTCCTGTACTAAGTAACCTGTCGCATTGGAAACATACAAACTGATTGTCCAAATAAAATTGGTAATGGCATATAGTCCATACATGACCTGTTTTCCAATCCCGTCCGACCAGTTCCACGGAAGCCAGCCCCAGCTATTATCCACATAAAAATCCAGTTGATAGTTTTCAAGTGGGTATCGGCTGTATTCATTTGCCACATTGACCGTATCATCTACCAAGCCCGCAGCTTGAACCACCGTTCCCAGCATGGCTAAAAGAAAAATGGCAATCACAAGTGTGAAAGCCACTGTCATTGCCACTTTACCTAGACGTTTCAGCGTCCAGTTTGATTTTATTCTGTTTACTATTGATGGTTTCACATTTACACCTCTTTTCGCACAGGTGGTCTGGTATCAAAGGCATGGAGCAGTTCTTCAAATACAGGGTGGAACTGTATCACACCGACACGACCATATAAATCACTGATAAGGCATTGCCCGTTTTCCAAATCACGCAATCGCTTCTGATTGTTTTCGTCCTCTGGGTCTACACCAAAAAAGGCTAAGGTCTTTTTAATCTCGTTAAGGTCAGTGGAACGAAATGCAAATTTTAAGCCGAGGTTATTTTTCAGTTTTTCATCTAAGAGGTCGTCTGTATTTTGGGTCACGAAATATACCCCAGCGTTCATAGCACGACCAGCCCGAACCAGCTTCATAGATAGTGTTTTTCCTTGTGCTACCTGTAAAAAGCTCCATGCTTCGTCTAAATCTACAATCTTGAAAATGCTTCGGTCTGTATGGATAAAGTCTAAAGCAAAGGTACTAATGACAATCAGCATAGCAACGGATAAAAGCTCCATAGTGGTATATTCCTCAAAGGAAGTTTCCTTGTCGGGAAGTACCAAGTCCGCAACCTGTATAATGTTCAGTTGTTTTTCTAAGCTGATAGACTGCTCCACATAACCATTACTGAATAATAAATGTGCAAAGTCATAGTCTGTAAAACTTTCGATATGGTCGGCTATACTGGTACTTAGTGGCGTATTCTCAACCCGTAATTCCTCAATCACTTTCATCAACCCTCGTACTTCACTATTGGTTACTGCACGAATGGCTTTTCTAAGGATTGGGAAGCGTTCCCCATCACGAGAGGAAATCCCCGTAAGGAATGTCAGAATATCAATAGCCAGTGATTCAGAATCTTTGGGATTTTTCATAATCACATAAGGGTCAAGTAAGCCTTTGTTTTTCTCATCAGAAGTCAGAGTGACGATATTGATTTCATGGGAAATCTCTGGCAAGGTTTCTTTCCATCTGCCACGTTCTGCTTTTGGGTCTACAATCACTGCTTGTGCCCCAT
This sequence comes from Streptococcus sp. SI1, assembly GCF_030439945.1. Taxonomy (NCBI): domain Bacteria; kingdom Bacillati; phylum Bacillota; class Bacilli; order Lactobacillales; family Streptococcaceae; genus Streptococcus; species Streptococcus sp. SI1. The sequence goes on along the minus strand of NZ_JAQFJE010000001.1, from coordinate 357,875 downwards.
AAAGCACCGCATAATAGACGATAAGGTTATTCGCAAAGGATTTACCACCACCCAGCGAACCAACAAAAGCCGACGCTAACGCATTGGTTACTGAACCCTTAACCCCTTGACTGGCAAGAGCAGGTTTCAGATAGACATTGCGTCCAGTATCTAAGCTGTAGCCAACATAAATCCCCTCATTTTCCCCCAGCATTTGAGTAGCACCAAAACCTAAACCAGCGAGGAAATCAGAGGTCACGTATTGAATATAATCATTCATATAACGCTTGCTGGCAGGTAAAAATTCTTCATGTAAGCCGAGCATATCCCCAAATGGTCGTACCAGTTTTACGCTTAAATCGTCATAAAAATCTTTCACTTCATTACAACGACGTTTGAGTTCGTCAAGATCATTTGCTGATACCCTTACCACATAAGACAGCTTGTACATAGATTCCTTGCTTTGGTCTAAATTGGTTTCCAGCTCATTCACACTTTCCAGAGCTTCCGCCACATTGGAGCTGGTTTCATTATCACTTTGCCAAGCGTGGTTATCCAAGTCTTTCAGTTCTTTCTTTTTATTGCGGACAGTAGATAGGGCTTTACGATTCGCTACAATTTCCACATTCATTGACGTATCAATCGGGAATGTAAATTGCTGTTGCTGGTAGTAGAAGATTTCAGAGGACGGGAAGTCCAGTTCTCCGACAATGCTGTTAATGGTAAAGTAAGCTACATAGACGGTTTCATCTTCCTGCTGGATTTTCAAATATCGCTGTTTTTCTTCCACCAAACAGCGAGTAGGCTTAATCAAGTCATAGTATTTAATCAGCGTTTCATTATCCAGCTTTTTCTTTGATAGATGGTACTCATACTCTTCATAGGCAGTGCCTGTCTGTCCGTAAAGGTGTTCAATCAGATAGCCGAAGTCGTCCTTATCTAACCTGCGGATTTTGAAACGACGAGAGATTTTATTTTCTAAGAGCTTTTCCATCTTCTGAAAACGCAGGATTTCATCATTACTCATACTAACAAAATCGCCCATCAGCTTATGGTTCACATCATAGACAAAATCAGACAAAGCATTTTTTGCTTCAACGGTAAGACTTTTCATAGAAAACTCCTGATCGTTGAGAAGCAACTTAAAGCCGATAAAGAAACGGTAGTTCACTTGATTTTCGCCAATCATGGATATTAAAGCGTCTGTCTGTTGGTCGATTTTGTCATAGGCAACCGCTTTGAGCTTGCCAGTGACTTCATTTTTGGAACGCTCTTGTGCAGAACGTATGCTGGATTCTGTACTGATTTGTAAAGCATGAATTTTGCCATCACGATTTTGTGCGATAAGCTGTCTGAAAGAATCATGCACTTGTATTTTCTGTTCTGGACTTAGAAATGAGTAATTGTAAGGAACAAGCTCATAGTAAGCATAACATTCCCCGTCTTTATTCCAGACGAGATTGTTTTCAATGTATTTAATTGGATATGCCATAAAATTCACTCCTAACTGCTGTAATGGCTTCTTGTGGCTGGTTTCTGCCAAGCGTTACTTTTTTTCCTGCATAGGTCAGCTTTGGTCGCAGTGCATAAGCAATGACAGACTTCAAAAATCCATAAGGCTTTTTACCATCAAAAGTTTTTGTAGACATAAACCATGTGAAAGCCACAGGAATCCCAAAGTATTTGAGAAATGCTCCCTCTATCATGGAAAGAGGGGGCAAGTTGCCAAGTATCATCACTGCAAAGAGTGACACGACAAACCATGTCATTTGCGTAAAGGTTATGGGAAACGGAAGTCTAAAATCATTGATAGAATACAGTACCTTTTCCACAGACCAGATACTGGTATAGCTTCGTATTTTCTTCATGTAATCAATCCTTTCATAAAAAATAGGGGTAGCTGATTGAGCCACCCCGTAAAATAGAAAATCTGCCAGTAGTAATGTACCGACAGATTTAATAGACGATTTCAAAAATCCCATGATTGGTTGAGATAAACGTTCCTGAAAGGTCTAAATCCCGACCATAGGCTTGATAATCAATATAGTTTTGAAGACTAGCTGGTACTTCGCCTAAAGCACCCGTTTCTTCAATGTAGTAGCGTGCCACGTCATACATATCATCACAATCGGAATGAATGATAATATCCTCTTGATGTTCGCTTAGTTCTTCAATGCTTGAAAAATGAGTGAGCAGAGCAGATAGCTCCGATTGTAATTCTTCGGGTAATTCCGATACCATTTCCCATAGTCGATTGAGTTCGCCAATGGAAGTGTATTCGTCAACCGTAAAGGGTAACTCGTAGTCATGAATGGCGTATTCCTCATATTCATCATTCAAGCCGATTTTCTCTTTGACTTCCTCAAAGTCAATGGGAAAGGTAAACCACGCACCGACCAATTCGCCCTCATTGTATTTGCCTAAATTCGCAATATAGACTTGCATATCGTCCATATATTCACGTCCTTTCTTTGTAGAGATTCAAAAATCCCTACCGCACTTCGTTTGGTGTACCATTCCTTTGCGGAACATAAGAAAACCACTTATATTCCACAAAAGAACGGTTTTATTTAAGCACCAATAATGCGATTGAATAGCTCTAGTAAAATGTCTTTTACTCCAGCAGCGTTGAAGACTAAGCCAACCGCAATAATCGCAATAATTAAAAAGCCAATCAGTTTGCTAAACTCACGCTTGAAGCCAAGATACAAGCCAATCACAACGATTGCTAAAAGCACCAGTGATTGAGCGTTTGATAGAAACCAGTTATAAAGGTTTTGTCCAAAATTCATAAAAATGTTCTCCTCTCTATATTCAATGAATTTGTATTTGAGTTATTTTTTTGGGGTATACACTTTCTGGTATGGATAGAGATTCCATGCCAGATTTTTTTATACAAAAAAGAGGACATTTGCTGTCCCCTCGTTATACAATCAATTCACCACAAAAATCATGAAAGAAGGTTAAACAAATGTCCCATAATGATTCTATCCTAAATATTCTTGGAATTAAAGATAAAAATATTAAAATTATTTCTGTTGAAGAAGCTGAACACAACAACGATTCTGTTAAAGAGTATATAACGCTAATAACAGCTACTCTTTCTTATCCGATTAATCGTTGTCGTAACTGTGGCTTTCCCACAGTTAATAAGGATGGCTTTCGCAAAACTCATGTACGACTGGCAAGTTTAAATGGGAGAAGATATGAACTAGAGCTTCGTAAACAACGCTATAAATGTAAATCATGCCATACTACTTTTGGTGCTATTACTAATTTAACCAAAGAAAATCAAACCTTATCCAGTGATCTCAAAAATCAAATCATGCTTTTAGCTCGTAAAGGCTTATCTGGTCAGCTTATTGCTGAAATGTGTCACTGCTCTCCTAGCAGTGTTCGTCGAACAATCTTAGAGCGCATGGAACCACACTATCGTGTGGCTAAGTTGCCTAAGCATCTATGTTTTGACGAGTTTCGTTCAATTAAGTCTGTGATGTCCTTTATCTGTTGTGACGCTGAAACCCACCAAATTGTCACAAAGTTACAGGATCGTCTATCACCTACCATTGTTGATTATTTTGAAAGTCGTTATTCAAAAGCCGAACGCGAATGCGTTCAATCAGTTGTAATTGATTTAAATGCTCAATATCAAAGTTTTATCTATCGCCTTTTCCCTAATGCCAATATCATTATTGATCGCTTCCACCTTGTACAATTAGCTGGTCGCGCTTTGGACAATTGTCGTATCTCTATCCTAAAGCAACTTGATAAACAGAGCCAAGAATATAAAATTATGAAGTCACATTGGAAGCTATTCCATAAAAAAGCTGAAGATCTTCACCCTGAAGAAGTAGTTTTTCTTCGCGGCGTTAAACAATATATGACTCGCCAAAATGCTGTTGATCTCATTACTAGTAAATTTTCCAAGTTCGCTGAAGTATACCAAACTTACCAAGATATCACGAAAGCCCTAAACGAGCGCAATAGTGAATTACTAGAGTCAACCATCTTAGACTACCAAAAAACCAATACAGAAATGGATACTGCTATTCAAACCCTTCGTCAAAACAGAAAATATGTCTTAAATAGCGCTAAATTTGAATACTCTAATGGTCCTTTAGAAGGCATCAATCGCAAAATCAAAACCCTAAAACGAACTTGTTATGGTTTTGCCAATCAAAAATTTTTCTTTTTAAGAATCGATTGTATTTTTTCGTAAAAAAATACCCCCTACATTTTCGTAGGAAGTATTTTTAGTCAACCATACCAGTTGACAGATATCCCACTTAGGACATTTTCCTACAAGGGGTCCCGAGCGCTTAGTGGGAATTTGTACCCCTTATCGATACAAATTCCCCGTAGGCGCTAGGGACCTCTTTAGCTTCTTGGAAGCTGTCAGTAGTATATCTAATAATTTATCTCCATTCCCTTTAGTAACGTGTAACTTTCCAAATTTAAAAAAGCGACTCATAGAATTATTTCCTCCCGTTAAATAATAGATAACTATTAAAAATAGACAATACTTGCTCATAAGTAATGGTACTTAAATTGTTTACTTTGGCGTGTTTCATTGCTTGATGAAACTGATTTTTAGTAAACAGTTGACGATATTCTCGATTGACCCATTTTGAAACAAAGTACGTATATAGCTTCCAATATTTATCTGGAACATCTGTGGTATGGCGGGTAAGTTTTATTAAGACACTGTTTACTTTTGGTTTAGGATGAAAGCATTCCGCTGGCAGCTTAAGCAATTGCTGAATCGAGACTTGAGTGTGCAAGAGCAACCCTAGTGTTCGGTGAATATCCAAGGTACGCTTGTAGAATCCTTCTTCAACAATCAGATAGATGTCAGACGCACGGCTTTCAAAAACCACTTTTTTAATAATTTGTGTGCTTAAATGGTAAGGAATATTCCCAACAATTTTATACCTCTGTTTGTTAGGGAATTGAAACTGTAGAATATCTTGGTGAATTAAAGTGACACGAGTATTCAGTTTTAATTTTTCTGACGATAAGTTGAATAGATGACTGTCTAATTCAATAGACGTTACCTGTTTACTTATTTTAGCCAGTTTCGTCGTTAAATGCCCTTTACCTGTTCCAATTTCGTAAACGGTATCGGTTTCTTTTAAATTCAATTGTTTTATTATTTGGTTGAGTACTTTTTCACTCGTTAAAAAGTTTTGAGAATATTTTATATTTTTGTTCATGTAATCTCTCCTGAAGTGATTACATCTATAAACAAATACAGAAGTTAAACGATTTGTTTGTAATTTTAGTTATCTGTTTAAAAAGTCATAAGATTAGTCACTGGTAGGAATTAATCTAACGTATTTATTTATCTGCGTAATCACTGTTTTTAGTCTGTTTCAAAACAGTAGATGTTTTATCTACATTACGCATTTGGAATACCAACATGACGAATCCCTCCTTCTTAATTACAAATTTTTAGCATCTAATTTAACTTCAATTCCTATTATACAAAATTTTAAGATAATGCACTATCAACACACTCTTAAGTTTGCTTCTAAGTCTTATTTCCATAACTTCTTTTACGTTTCCGCCATTCTTTGCTGTTTCGATTTTTATGATATGGTGCAAGTCAGCACGAACACGAACCGTCTTATCTCCCATTATATCCTTTTTTTGTTGTTATCACGTCCTGTTCTTTTACTGACTGTTGCTTCAAAATCTGCTTGTGTCGGTCTGTCAGTTTCGCATGGTCGAGAATGTCTTTTACAACCTGCGTCTGGTTGATTTCATCAAGTTTAATCGCAACCTTTAAGGTCGGGGCAACTTGATGAGATAGCCAGTTCAGCGTCCTTTGGAAGGAGTAAGGCTCTGGTTTTGTGGTTAGTTTTAATCGTTCACGATTGTTCCCAATAAACCAAGCCCATTCTTCATTCAGTTTCCAATCAGAACGAGGTTTGGAATCGTCTTTATCTACAAAACGGATATACCGATTGATAATTTTAAAGGCGGTATGCTCTGGATTGTCATAGACGAGTAAATCACGGACTGCATAATAGGCACGCTCATTTTTCAATCGAATCTCAAAACGGTTTTTTACTTCTGCGTCTTCAATGGGAATATCATTTTTCTTGTACTGCTCGTAGTCCTTTTCATAGATACAGAAATAAACTTCACTTTGTAATGAACCGATATAGAGGGTGTTTCCCATACATTCCTTTTCCTCTTTGCGTACCAGTTCGCCACTGCGATAGCTTTTAAAACTGCGGAAGACGGAGATACATTCTTCCTGTTGGCACTTTTCAGTGAGTACAGGGATATTTAAAATCCCTGTCTTATCGTTAATGGCAAGGTCAAGGCGTTTCATCACACCGCCAGCCACCAAAACGTCCATAAAGAACTCATACCAGCTTCTTTGTTGTGCCAGAAGATAGCTTTCAAATTGTCTGCACCCACGACCTTTCAATTCCACCAGAACTCCTTTGTCCAGTTCATGGGAGCAAAGGACGAATATGTCGCCTAAAGCATAATGCTCTGAATAAGAATAGAAACCATAGTCCTCATGAAGAAAATAGGACAGTTTCAGTTGTAAGATGTTTTCGACCACCTGCTGTACGTCTGTTGTCGGAAAGCGAATTCTTACATAATCAAACAGCATTTCAAGGGGAGCGTCGGGATTGAAGCGTTCCAGAGCTTCCCAAAGGGACTGCTGTAAATCCTCTGATGGCTTGACTTTTCCTGTTTCAATATCGCTTAGATACTGCCTTGTAATACCAGTCGCAACAGCTAAACGGTTTTGAGATAGTCCATAAGCCAAGCGTTTTTCTTTTAAATGCTGTAACCAAGTTTGTTCATTCAGTAAAAATCCCTCCAATCAAAAAGGCGTATGTCAACTTTTAAAGCCCATTTGACATACGCTGAAATTTTGTAAATCCCTTGTAACCAAAGGATTTTCTAATGTTTTTTTGACTGTTTCCTGTCGATTTGTACCCCCCTGTTAGATACGGGGGGTTAAGTGCTGGCGTGGCTATTGCCACACCAGCCAGCAAGATCAGTCCACACCTGCGACTTCCGCTTCGCACGTCGCCTGCGTGGACTGTCTGCTGTTGGATAACTTTTTAATTTCCTCCAAGAAATCATATCCTTTTGGTACAAGGGGAGTATAAAACTCTGATATGACACTTGTTCCTACATCAACATAGCCACGACCTTTGATTCGCTTTAAGAAGAAATCCTTTTGTACGTCACTGCCAAACATCATGCCATAGCCCATTTCAGACATACGACCTAAAGCCACTCTGAAATTAAACTGATCACGGATTCCGTCGCCTAAATATTTTGCGTCTGGACGTTGACAAGCCAGTATTAGAAAGAAGCCAGCTTGACGACCTAACATGACAATCTGTTTCAGCTTATTCATAACTGCGGTGTTTTCTTTTGTTCCCAGCATTTCCATGAAAGCGACGTATTCATCAAAGATTAAGAAGTGTGCCGGGAGACCTAAGTAAGCATAATTTTTGCCAGTCTTATAGTTCTTCATCTGCTTCATTTCCTCACTACGTTTCATCATTTCTTCATAGAATGTTTCAATGCAAGAAAGCAAGTCTTCTTTTCTATAGTAGACATTTGCCATCACAGAACCTAAGTCCGCAAGGTCAGCATTTTTCGGGTCAAGAATATACAGTTTTGAATCTGTATGAAGCAAGGCTTCAATCAGTGTCAGTATAAAGTAAGTTTTACCGCCACCTGTACCACCAGCAATCAACATATGAGGGAGCTTATCATATTCCCACCATACGTTTTTCATTAAGCGAAGTTTACCATCTTTAGCTTCTACTTCATCAATAGAAATACGACTGGCTATGGTGTCATAGAGCAAAGTATATTCCACATAGGAATCCTTTAACTCTTTATCCGTCAGCTCACAGTACAAGCCACTCTCTAATTTCTTTTCCAAGTGTAAGAGTTGGTCTTGATATTTTCCCAGCGTGATTTCCACCCGTATCTGTATCAAGCCATTTTTAAGTCGATAATACATTTTAGGGAAGTAGGTTATCTTTTCCTTTGTACGACCAGCACTATCTTTAAAGAAACCCTCTGTTTTGACCTGTTCAGATTCATACCACTTGTTTTCAAGTATCATCTTTGCCAGTTTTTGACGGTGGTAAAGTTGTTTAACCGTATCATAGCGAACCCGTTTGAATACAAACGCTACCAGCAAGCAGATAAGAATTGCGACACTGAAACTGATAATTAAATAGGGAATGTCAATCTTATCTGCTTGTGATAGGTTAAAATCCTGCCAGTTGATCTGCTGGATTGTCTTCACATGAAACAGTCCGACAACCAGCAGGAAAACAGGCAGGAGTGACGCTATCGTAAAATGAAAGACTAAATCTTTACCAGATGGGCGAATCCTTTTACCACGCTGTTTCATGCGAAAAAGTCTCCTTTCTACCTAGCGACTATTTGTCTTGTGTCGGTTCTTTCTTTGCTTGTGGTTGAGCTTTGAATGAACTAGAATCCTTTGTCAGCACAATATCGTCTGCCTTGATATACCAGTCAACATCTGCTCCTTGATAGGTGGCAGTAGCAACGGTGTCCGCAATGGGATTGATAAGTTCCACCCGTGCGTTATAATCAAACTCTTTCAAAGGCACGCTGGCAGGAATACTTACTTGAATCATGCGTCCTTGTCCTTTGGATTTTAAGTCATAGGTACGTTCCTTGATTTCATCTGAAACCGACCCGTCTTCATTTTGGATTCTCACTTCACGACGTAGAGCAGAGAATTTCAATTCTCCAAAAGTCGTGTCTTTATCTAATACAATGCCATTTGCTAATCTCATCATTTTTCCTCTCTTTCTTTATTCTTTTATCATGTCGTCAGCATGTAAAAGGTAATTTGTAAAACCACGAGTGCCGATTTTGTAGCCCTCTGCGGTAATACGTGGATTGACTAACTTCACACGTTCCTCAAAGCCGAAATGTTTTTCGCCAGCTTCAGCAGGAAGCACCACCACAATATCATCTGCTCTTTGAACATCAGAATAGAGATTATAGCTTCTTGATAAGACAGTTAGCCGTCCGTTGATTCTTCGCTGAACGACTTTATCCTCGCCAGCAAATTCTAAATTGCCGAATGTTTTTTCCATGTTGGGAATCACAAATTTAAGTTCCATATTTTTACCTATCCTTTCTTTTTTATTGGCTGAATGAATGTTTGATGGTCTTAAAGAGTGGGGAACGACCTTTTGATTCTTGATTTTTTGTTTTCATAAGTTCACTTCCTTTCAAAATCGGGTAAAAAAATAGACACCTCATTTTTTGAAGTGTCTACCTATTAAGTATTCAAATTTTATTGGAAGTATCTTTATATCTTCACTTTTCAAGGATAAATCGTCGTATCAAAGCTCATTCATAAGTAGTAAATTAGTAGTAAATTGAGTGGTTTTGACCTTGATAAAGTGTGATAAGTCCAGTTTTTATGCGGATAACTAGATTTTTATGCTATTTTTCAAATAAAAAAGATGACTTACTGAACCTGTAAGCCACCTAATCAGTCGGTTTATTCTGGTGTCTGCCACCGCTTGGCCCGTACGTCCAAGATTGCTATCGGATTTTGTTCTGGTGTCCGCCACCGCTTGGCCCTTATGTCCAAGATTACTATCAGATTGACCATGAGCCGACCACTCATTTATAGACATATTGTATCTTTAAATAGCTACAATTTCAAGTGTAAACTCTTCTATTTGGTCGTATAAGCAAAACTGATGGCACTATCTGCTTGAGAGATTTTTCTAAAGGTATAGTTAGGGTTGCCCCCATAGTTGGTTTCAGACACAAGGAAAGAACCATCATCATAGACCTTCTCTACAAAAGCCACATGACCATAGCTGGCTGGTGTACCATGTGTACCTCCTACAAAAGAAACAATAGCACCTGCTCTTGGTGTAGAGCCCGTTTCCCCACCAAGACTTGAAGCTGTCGCAACCCAGTCCTGACCATTTCCCATGGTATTAATGATTGAAATCTTCTCTCCGTTTCTACCTTTTAGCTTTAATCCTAACTGGTTCATACGAGCTGCAACACCCCATGTACATTGTCCATAGGCATAGGCCATACCATCTCCACCACCAGGAACAGAATGATCATACAAGTCCCCACGAACCCCTTCAAGGGATTGCGGGTCACTTTTTGCCTGTCCTCCATTTGTTTGGCTGAAGCCTTTTTCAATTTGGTAATACCATTCCGTTGCTCTGGTTTGTCTTTCCAGTAGTTTGTCACCAGAATTTCCTTCCCAATAGGTCAGAAAGAGTTGGGCGAGATTGGCTGCACTGCCCGTATTTCCAAAGAAATCCTTTAACCAACTTTGATAGTAAAGACTATCCCCATGAAGCATAAAATCAAGTTGGAGGTCTAAATCATACCACTTCTTATTTTTGATATGTGCATAATTCAATAAAGCTGTATGCCGTGTTGACCCATCTGCGGTATCTGTCCATTGCCCTAAACCTAGACCTCTATGAAGAATATTAGGATAAGCACCACTATAAATGGCTGGTCCTCCTATCGCTAACCAGCTTTCATCATCCCATGAGGAATCGGTAGCGCCAACTGGAGGAGATAAATAATCTCCCTCAGCTCGTTTAGGATTGATAGAAGACTCTACCGACCAATTTCCTAAAATAGCCGCAATGGCTTGGGGACTTGCCCCTTGAGATTTCAAAAACTCATAAATATGTTTTGCTCGTTCAAACTCATCCCCACCAAACTGACCAATTGCTGGTAAAATAGTAGTCTGAAGTTGAATGACTTTTGGAAAATAAAATTGCGGATTGACATACACCAATTTTTCTTTCTTGTTCTTATACTTTTGATAGGAAACTTTCAAACCTGTATCATCTGGTGTTTCACCTATAACATCACCCGTTAGAACTCTTGTTCCCTCAATCGCACGGCCATTATGAATGGAATATAAGGTTAAGCGACTCTCATTCTCTCCTTTTCCGTTAGTGAGAATAACATTATCTCCGTCTAGAGATACAACACCATCCATTGGTGCGACAATCCTTTGGTGAGCCTTCGCTTCTAGTAGAATGTACTCCTGAAGGGTAGGTTTGCCGTCTAAATCATAGTAGCCATAACGATAAGTCATGGTTAGACTATCCTCGTTGCTTTTCCCCTCAAATGGATTGTCCAATTCCTGCATGGAAGCATACACACCTTCTTCTTTTAGTTCCTTCATTTCCTCTTGATCGTCTTTTGATAGTTTATACTTAGGAGTTTCATAAAGGTCTTGCATGGATTTTAAATCTTCTCCATCGTTTAAATCATGCCACAAAGTAGACAGATAATCCTTGTAAGTTTCTGAACTAAATAAGTGAACTGGTTTGTTTAACTCGTAATCATGGAATTTAAAGTTCATATAGCCCATCACATCATCAATTTTTGTGTAATAGGTAATGCCTTTGTCATTTGTACGAGTATGTTCTGCGTCTTCCCAAGTTAGGTGGGTATAAGCTTTTGTTAATTCAAATTCATCTTGTTGAATCAAACTAGCAGATGAAAATCCTAAAAAGAAGCTCATCATAAGTAAGAGAAGAAAAACTAATCCTCCTACTATCCATGTTATAGGATTTCCAGCCGCAAATGTAAAGAAGGAAAAGGCTGCTTTTAGTTTTTGATAGATATTTCGGACACTTGTAAGACCTTGTTTCTTTAATTTTCGAAACCGATTTTTAAAGGAGCTTGGATTATCTTTCGCTAGTTTCCATCCTTTTCCATCCTTAAAATGATGGTATCGCTCTTTTGTGTTGGTCAGTCTTTTCTTGGTAAAACGACCTGTTGCTTGTCCTGTTTTGACACTAGCTTTCCCAATGTTATAAGAAAGCCGACTGTAGCGTTTCCCTTTTCTAATGGTCTCTTGTAGAGTGCGATAAGCTTCTAAATCTTCATTTTCTGAAGCTAACTCTCCACCTTCACGTCCAAGGACATAAAGAAAAGTTTTGGCTTTCCTACTGACTTTTTTGGACTTATAGGCTTGTTTAGTAGATTTTAGATTCTCTTTTGCGGCCTTGACTTCTTTCTTAGCTTTTAATTCTTCTAAACTCTTCCCTTTAAAGAAAAAATTAGATTTATGTTTCGATTCCTGACCGTATAGAAATTTTTGATTGGTTTTTCTTTCTTTACGACTCTCTTTTCTTTCTTCTTTTGCTTCTACCTTGGCTTCTCTAAATTGCTTCTTGGCTATTTTCAATCGTTTCCTAGCATGAGGCAACCGTCTGTCTCTTAATTCTTTGCGATTCAATAGAGATGGAGGACTATTTTGAAGAATATGATTGTAGTCTTCATTTGCTTGTTTTACTCTAGCCTTTGAAGCTTCTCTCATCTCCTCTAGCTTTTCTTTTATCTCTTTTTTCCATGCTTTATCATCCAGTACAGCGGAATCTTTTTTCTGTTTCTTCACCTCCTTCTTTCCTTGTTTCAAGAATTTTTTCTCATCTTTTAGACTTCTTCTAAATGCCTTTCGGGCACGTATGATTTCTCTTTTATCCTTCATTTACCTTCCCCTTAATTAGAAGCCATTTTATCAGGATCTGTACTCATGATATCAAACAATTGTGTACCTTGAGGAATCTTATTTTTAAAGGGAACGACAACTGAACCAGCTTTTATTAGTCCTGCCCCTTTTTCTGGATTGACTAGGTATTTTTCGAGTTCTTTTGACAAGCCTAAGAGTTGAACCAGTTCTTCTCGGTCATTTTTTGCTTGCTTGAGGAGAATCATAAATTCACTATTTGCAATAATCCGTCTACCATTTGGATCTAACAATAAGGTTTCGACGTTTTGAGTTATTCCAGTCGGACTAGCTCCATATTTTCTGACACGACTCCACAATTTAAAGAAGAAATCACTGGCATATTTATCTAGTAAGAGAAGCTGCATTTCATCAAAATAAATCCAGGTCTTCTTCCCTAATTTTTGGTTCCGAACAACACGATTCCATATCTGATCAAAAACAACCATAAGAGCGATTTGTTTCAGCTCATCTCCTAACTTTTTAACATTATAGATTAAGAAATTAGATCCTGTCTGAATATTGGTCTTATGAGAAAAAATATCAAGAGAACCTTCGACATACAGTTCCATATCAAGTGCCAAATTCTGCGCTTCTTCTTCTGGTTGTTGACTCAAGACAAAGACCCATTCTTCCAAAGAAGGCTCTTTAAATGACTGATAGGTGAGTCTCGTAACTCGGTCGATAATCGATTTTTCTCTTCCATCCATTTTCCTATCCAATAACTTGCCGATAAAGGATAAAAGAAATTCTGATTTTACCTTAACAGGGTCCTCATCCATATTTTCATCAGACAAGTCAAGTACATTGAGATAGGTTTGGGAATCGGGCGCAATATCAATCATTTCCCCACCAAAAGCCCGTCCAATAACACTGTACTCTGCTTCTGGATCCACGATGATAATTTCAGTATTTTCACCAGATTCCTTGATTTTGGTCGTGATAATCTCATGCTTGGTTGCCATCCCTTTCCCAGCTCCAGATGTCCCTAAAATCAGACCAGACGGTGTATTTAATAGGCTGCGATCAATGGTAATAATATTGCTTGAGATTTGATTGATACCGTAATATTTCCCACTGCGGTCTTGTAAGTCTACTGAAGTCCAAGGTGAGTTCACTGCTACATTAGATGTTAATAAACTCCGTGATACTCCCTCTAAAAAATCACAACCAAATGGCAGCAAACTATTAAAGGCTGCTTCTTGCATATATGGAAGTTTATCAATCATTAGGTCATTTGAGCCGGCCACTTGTTGAATAGTGTCTAGGGCTTGTTTGAGTTCTTCTTCATCCTGACCAAAGACACCAATCAAGAAGACTGTTTGAAATAGTTTATCTCCTGTCTCGGTCATGGTTTTTAAGAGTTCCTCAGCTTCATCGATATTGCTTTCTAATACATGACCTACTTTTTCCAAATAGATACCTGTTCGAGCAAGTTTTTGTTGTTCCCCAATCTTTTGGGATTCCATTAAGGTCTTCTTTGTTCGTAGCTTCTTCATGGCATCCGCCTTGGTCGAACTTTGGGCATGGAGGCTCACAATCAATTCCAAATCTCCTTGCATGAGGTCTCGAATAAACTGATCACCTAATTCCATGCCGTAGTCTCTCACATAGACAATCTGCAATAATCGGTCATTGATTTGTAGGTAATTCTTGTTTTTGAAATCTAAGAGATTAGGAGCTATAAAGTGACGAGTTGTCTGACCCGATCTCGTTAAATCACGGTAAGAAAAAGGAAGATGGTGTTCTCCTCTAAGCATATCTGCCAACAAGTTCACACGGTTTTCTCCAGCCAAGGATTCAAAGCGAGCATCAATTTCTGAGAAACCACTCTTGAAATATTCTCCAATTTGAGACAAGGAACGATAGGCTTGTTTGGGATTAGAATCCTTTCTACCAAAGGTAATCAATTTCACAGCTGAGAAATTATTTTCACCACTGTCTAAATTCTGATTCATCATCCGATTCAGTTCTTTACGATAGGTATCATACCCATCTTCTTTTTCCTCATACAGAACACTCTGTCTAAACTTTTCTAAATTCAATCTTTTATTAAAGATAGTCAATTGGAAGTTGGTTTGGTCATCTAGTGAGTTAATCAAATCAGAATACTTCTCAATGATTGCGCCCTTATCTTCTAAACCAACGGTCTGGTAATTGACATCACCAAGTAAATAGCTTTGTGAGAAATAATCTTCTTTTACCTGCATCAGACCATTTTGATACAGGGCTTGATAGGAAAGAGTATTAGCCGTTGAGGGTAACACTTCCTCTTTTTTCCCTTTAACTTCTTCCTTTTTATTAGTCATTGAAGTTTTTTGTTTCTTTAATGTATTTGATTTTCTTTTCATGTTCAGGTCCTTTCTTTCCTGTAATTGTGCGTAGGGGAACCGTTAATTCAAAATGAAGACGGTATTTCAAATAATGTTCAAAATATAAATCATTGGGTTTATAGACTCCAAAAAGCATTAGGGGGATGGTAAAAGCAAACACAAAACCGTAAACAAACCAATCTCCAAATTGCCAGAAAAAGAGATTCAAGCCCAAAACAATAATTGTGACAATAAAGGCTGGTAAAACAAAGATGATTTGTCTTGTGGTGAAACCTAACCAAGCCCTGTGTTGGTATTTTGAGATGTCTTTAAAGACACGTGTATTCATTACTTTCCTTTCTAAAAAGGCTAAGAAGCAATCACTTCCTAGCCTTTATCTAATTACATACCTAAGATTGAGCGAGCCGTACGTTGAGAACCAACGAGGGCAATAATCAGTAAGATAGCTTGTACCAAACTACCAAACATAATCGCAAGTGATTGCAAGACTCCTGCACCATTTGAAACAGCTATTTTTCCAGCAGATTCAAACAAAGGAACAAGAGAAACAATCAGAAAAATGAGAACCCCTTGTACCGCATAGACCATAATATTTTTTAAATAGCCAATACCAATAGACTTCCACTCATCACTTAAAAATGTTGGAATCGTAAGAGGGGCAAATGGAATCATAAGGTAAAGTTGAATAAATCGAATGGATACCAAAAGATTGACCATGGCTGCACTTACTATCCGAACAAGCCAAATGAGGAGGGCGAAAAAGCCCACGATCATCCGGCCAATAAAGCCTGAACCTTTTAATCCAGAGATGGTATCATACTTTGCCCCACCGTGAGCCACAATCGAGGCCACTTGTTCAATGGCGTGACTCGCAATCCCGATGATGGCTTCTACAATCACGGTAGTGTTAGTAATTACAACTGCGACCATGATATAACTAATCAACATCGGCGCCAATGCTTCAAAGGTCATCGCTCCACCAGAGTTAGCAATTTTCTTTGCCATCTTCGAAAATTCTAGGATGAGAACAACTGATAAAATCGCAACTCCAAGAGGTTGCATGACACTTTTAGTAATACTTGACATATAAGTCCAAACAGTTGGATTATAGCTAGATAGAGATTTAATCAGATCTACCGTAGATTGTAAATCCACATTAAATCCTTCAAATAAATTTTCAGCTGATATTTTTTCAGATGCAAGGTAAACAAAGGGTGAGACTAAACTAAGATTCATGTCATTGTTTATCCTCCTAAATTGAAATTTGAGTTACAAAGGCTCCAGCAGCCCCGACCATAACTCCACCGACAATTTCCAGAATGGCATTCCGAACACCTGGTCCACCATCTTTAATGTTGGTTGCAAGGTTGACAATCCCCACAACAACGAGAAAGGCACCAACTGCAATCAATCCCTTCTGTAACAAAGACATAGCTTGTGCAAACATAGCACTTGCGTCTACTCCATAAACAAAACCTTTAAAATGCGTAATCATCTATTTCCTCTTTTCTATTTTTATTTTAAACTAGATTCAAAAGTTAGATCACGAATTCTAAGGCCTTCAAGATGATTTTCTTGTCTTTGATTCAAAGGATTGATTTGATAGTTCCACCACCGTTCATCGCTTTCTTGATTGGCTAGGTACTTCCAGTTTGGATGCTTGGTTGAATTGTATTTTTTGCTTTTAAAGACAGGCATATTGGCAATTCGAACCAAGCATTCATGCCGTTTCATATTTCCGACTTCATCAGGTGTCATTAAATCACGAGCAATCTTTTGATGAGAAAGGGATCCTGAACCTGTCTGGCCAAAAGAACGACTCGTATTTCGAACATCAATGGTTTGTTTACCGAGTAAGCCACTCATAAATTTAAAGGTATCTTCATCATTACCACCTAAGTAGACTAAGCTATCACAGTTCCCCAAAATGGTTTTCCAAGCTTCTTTTTCTTTATAGAGCCCTTGAAGTTGGGCAATATTTTGAAGAATAGGAACGAGACTCATATTTCGAGAACGGACTGTTGAGGTTTGTTCAGCAAAATCTGGAATTTCTCCGATGTTTGCGAACTCATCTAAATAGACTCTCACATGAAGAGGCAATTGACCCTTAAAATCAATATCTGCTTGTCTTGTTAGGGTTTGGAATACGGTTGAAAAAAAGAGGGCTGAAAGAAAGCGAAAGGTACTATCGTTATCTGGGATAACTAAGTAAACCATTGATTTTTCCTGGCCCCATGTCTTCATATCAAGGGTATCTCTTTTGGTCAAATCCATGACACTTTGAATATTGAAGAGGGCAAATTTAGCAGTGGTTACAGCTATAACAGAATCCAGAGTCTTATCCTTATAATTTTGAAAATCTGCCCAATTTCGCATGGTAAAATTTTCAGTCCCATACTTTTTAGCATAATTTTCAAATAGAATTTCTAAGACACTTTTTTCTTGGTTTTCACCCTTGGATAAGTGTTTAATGAGTTTTGAGATTTCAGCAAAACTTGGATAACGCCCTCGTTTTTTTCGCTCTTCCACTTCTTTTTTTTGACGTTTCAACAAGTTTTGATATTCTGTTTGACTTAAACGACTCTCTTCAATGAGCTGTTCTCTTGTTTTAGGTGGATTATAGAAATCAACCAAGTAGGAGGCTAAAGCTCGTACCAAAGTCATAGAAGCTTCATCCCAAAATGGATCACTACGAGATCCAGAGCCTTTGGTGTTATTAAAATAAACCGTCAGCATGCGATTCAAATCATTTTCTGTCTCTATATAGCGAAAAGGATTGAAACCATCTGAGTTCTTCATATTGACTAAATCTAACACCTTTACTTGATAGCCATGATCTAAAAAGAGTTTACCTGTTTTCTCGGCCAAGTGATCTTTTGGATCCACTACAATATTAGAACTATTCATCTGAATCAGATTGGGTTTCACAAAGCGAAATGTTTTCCCACTTCCTGAACCTCCGATCACCGCAATATTCTTATTTCTATCATATTGGGGTGGTTTTTTATCTAACAATGTCAAACGAACATCTTGTGCTAAGATCGTATCATGAGAAAATTCCTTACCGTAAAAGTGCTTCTTTTCCTTTAGAGTTCCAAAACGGGCGCTCCCGTATTCTACCCCTTCTCGGTATTGTTTTTTACCAGTCTCTAGATAGAGATAAACCAGCAACATCATCACAAAGCCTAGTAGAAAAAAAGCACTTGATTTTCCAGTAAAAGAAACATTCCATGGCGACTGAAGAACTTGATCTTGACCTTCCATCAGAAGATGAGTCCATTTATCTAAAGTATTTCCAGTATAGGAATCATACAAAAGCGTCAAACGATGAAAAAGATAGCCTAGTAAGATACCTAACAGTGAGAATAGTAGGAATTTCTTTCCACTGTACATCATCTCACCATCTCTTTCTGTTTGACGGCTCCTTCTTGTCTAAAGGTAATTTGGGATTTAGCTTCATCAATAGCATCATCTAATGACTTATCCATGGTAAAATCAGCTAATTTCTCCGGATCATTAACCATTTTTTCTAAAAGATGGTCTAAATGATTGTCCAGAATCGAACGGTCTTTCGTGTAGAAATGTAGAGAATCCCCTTGCCAAGCGATGGCTAAAGGAATCTCTTCTTTTTCTAAAAAAGCTTTAAATTTCTCTATATCAATTGGTTTGTCTAAAAAATCTTTTTTCAGATTAATCGTATCAATCGAATAAGGAGATTGTAGCAATTCTTCTAATTTCTGCACCCCTATCTTATAGGCGGAATCCTGTGCTAAAGCCTGACGCCTAGACCATTCTAGAATCTTTAAGAGACTTCTTACAGTAAATAAAAGACTACGCTCTGCATATTGAACTGCCATTCGTTCCTGTTGTTCAGAGGACATCTGATGCCTCCTTCTTCACAAATAGCAGCTTTCCTTCTTTATAACGATAAGCTATCAATTTCTGACGTTGCTTAATCGACTTAACAACCTGCAGTAGATCTCTCGAATAAGGTTCTCGAAGAGTAACTTCTACTGCTTTCCCATCAACGATACCAACACGTTTAAATTCAATGTAGTCTTTTTTGAGATGTCCTAAGCCCATACCAAAAGGAAAGTGATGAATCAATTGGATGGTACAACCACCTTTATTTCCCATTTGTTTCAAATCATACAAGTTTACTACCTTCATGATTAACTCCTTTATCTAGTTTGTCGCATCGTTTAAGTCTGGTAACGATAAACTCCGTGTCTGTTAGAAAATTCTCACACACGTCTTGTGCCAGTTGCCCTTCACAGGGAAATACTCTCAGTCCCTACTTACACAGGCACGCTAATCAAGACGGAGTGGATTCAATTTTCAAAGAACAGGTAGCTTTATTATAGATAAGAGTAGTTGAAATTTTTATCACATTTTTTATTTTTCTGTAGAGCTAAATTCATACTAAACAAAGATTTTGAAATAAAAGACTAACATTGTTACATAACGTTAGCATTTCATTTCCCTAAAACAAGCTAATTTGGTCTAAAAAAGCAGCAAACTATAAACTAGTAGGTTCCACACCAAATGTAGCCCCATACTACCCCATAAATCCGATTTATAGCGCACCATCCCTAAAAACATTCCCAATGAAACATATAAACACCAAGCTAGAATGGTTCCTGGATGATGAGCCAAAGCGAACAAAACACTTGTCAAAGCAACTCGAATATCTAATTTTCTGACCAAGTTCCATAAAATTTCTCGATACAGAAATTCTTCAATCATACTCGCATTGATTAAAAACAATAAAAATGAAAACCAAGGAACCTGATGTTGTAGGCCAATTAAGTTTGCTTGATTCGTGCTTCCTTGAGCATGAATCAGACTAAAACATAGACTTATAATCAGTAAGCTAACGAATCCAATACCAAGCCATTTTATCCTAGATTTCATATTGACCTTATGAGCTTGTTTACGTTGACCATACATCCATAAAAAAGAAATGAGTGACGCACTATAGAGAATCTGTAGTATAGTTAACTCACCGATACAAAGCAATTTCAGTAAGTATAGAGATACCAATAGGACATTAACTTGTTGGAATATATAAACTGGAATTATTCTTTTCATAGTTACCTCCGAAATAAATCTTCATAATCTAAATCTAATACCTGCACAATCCTTTCTACCCATGGACTTTGAGGCATTCGTTGTTCCATCTTATAGTGGCGAATCTTTTGATACAAACGATTCAATTCACTTGGATAGTGAAACTCTCCCGCAAACATTTTTCTGGTTAACTCAATCCAGCTGATATTTCTTTCAGCCAAAATAATGGACAAGTTCTCCCAAAATCGTTCAGCCATATTGCTTCTCCTTTAGTTAGATAAATAATGTGTTTGTACCATATAAATCAATTGTTTCGTATCTCTTGGCAATAAAGCTCTAGCCTCTTCCAAATTCAGATTCGGATAAACCCGCTTATTTGAAACCGCAAGAGGAAGTCTGATGGTTAGTTCAGGATTTTTTAAAATCATCTCAACGAAATCCGTTAATCTTAGATTGTCACGGTTCTTAAATCGTAATAAATTAGGAGATAAAAACTCAAAACAATCTGAAGAATAGCTCATCATTTCAATTAATTTGTCCTTTGTCATTTCAGAAATAGAATGAGGAGTGACCTCTATGCCATAGTTTTGAAAGAAGTCTAAAAGAAGTTGATTTCTATGGTTATTTTTACTTAGATAGAGATCAATCATGGGAGACCTCCCAAAGATTCGGTTCCATTTGATATTCTGAGACGATTAAGGAATCTAATAAATTGGAGAAGTTAATTGATTTCTTGTCTTCATCATAAGCTTTTACAGTTACTTGGGTTGTAAGTATTCCCTCTTTTCCCTCGGCTCGATAGCCTTGCCCATATAAAACAAAAACAAGATTATGATTATCATCTACAAAGGCGTCAGCTCCGTTCTTTATATCCTGACTTTCAAGGAATTCCATAATGTTTTGAAGATAGGATTCATAAAATAGTGGGTAATTGTGTTTTTTATGGTAAAAATCTAAAAATGTCACTTCAAGCTCACATGGATAATTGGGCATCAAAAATATTTGTTCATCCAACTGCATCATTTCTGCATCATGTAATTCTGTTTCTAATTCATCACAATATAGTATTGACTCTTTATTTAACGCTTTCATCTTTTTCCTCTATTTCTTTTAATTTCTTTGCGATTGCAGCAATCACAGGAACGGTTACACTATTACCAGCTTGTTTATAAAGCTGACTATTACTAGAGACTTTTCTAGCAGCTTCAAAAGCCCAATCAGGAAAACCCTGCAAGCGAAAACACTCTTTAGGAGTGATTCGTCGTATCCTCAGACGGTAAAATTGTCCATCTATTAAGATACCGGCTACATGATAAACTTGTTTATCTTCTCCTTCATAGCTAGCCACTACTACTCCCATTTGTCCACTAGTTGTTAACGTATTAGCTATACCTTTGCCAACTCTACCACGACGATACTGAGAACTTGGTCTTTCCAAATTGATTGAATCTCCTATTTCTGCTTGAGCATATCCTTTTTTCGTTGCCTCTCGGACTTTTAGAAATTGGATTGGTTCTGGAATCAGTATTTTGGGGATTTTATCTCCTCCTTGCATCGTAGTCAGTGTTGGAGATAAGCCCTCACTTCCATAGACACGACCTGTCTCCTTAAAGCTAGTTGGTAAATCTCCAACAACGACAATACCATGGCGATCCCGAGTATTTAAAGTAAACATTGGCTCTTGATTATCCTTGAAACGTCTACCATTTTGTCTCTTGTCTAATCTATCTGGTGTCATACAGGGAATAGCAACCTTGAATCCTTCTCCTTTTCCACGAACTAAGGTTGGTGCAAGACCTTCTGAATAATAGACTTTACCGCTCATTCCACTTTTTGATGGATTCAAATTCCCTAGTTCTTTCAAAGTCTCAGAGTTAGTTGTTTGACCTTCTCGTCTGAAAGGAAATAAGAGTCTGGTACCTTTCTTTCTAGAATGTCCGATAATAAACACCCTCTCTCTGTTTTGGGGAACGCCAAAATCCTTACTGTTAAGCACCTGCCACTCAACATCAAACCCCAACTCATCAAGTGTGGTAAGGATTGTAGTGAACGTCCGTCCCTTATCGTGATTGAGTAGGCCTTTAACATTTTCAAGAAAAAGAAAACGTGGTTGGATTTGTTTGGCCGCCCGAGCAATTTCAAAGAACAAAGTTCCTCTAGTATCTTCAAATCCCAATCGTCTTCCTGCGATTGAAAATGCTTGACAAGGGAATCCCCCACAGATAATATCGACTTTCCCTCTAAGTTTTTTAAATTCGTCATCTGAAACATCTCGTATGTCATGAAATTCTATTTCTCCTTCTGTTTGAAAAATGGACTTATAAGATTTCCTAGCAAATTTATCAATCTCACAAAATCCAATACACTCGTGTCCGACACTTTCCATTCCAAGTCGAAAACCACCGATACCTGAAAATAAATCAATAAATCTCATTTCTTGATTACCCCTTTCTGATCGACTATCAATGTCCAAAGTGTCACACCACTTGAAATTAAAATGAGCATAACTAATATCCACTTGATTGGCGACATTTTAACCACCTCCTTTTCTAACACGGTTATTCCAAACAGAATACAAGCCGTTAAACACAAATTCAGCAAGTACTTCCGCACGTCTAACAAAGCGAACATTGTCAAGAGCATACTGATAGATTCTCTCAAAATCAGTCATAGCAATTTCACTGGCTGTTTCAGAAAAACCTTCTCGTCTAAATTGATCTTGTACCAATCCCCAAATATAATCTCGATCATATTTTGTGACCTTTTCTACTTTTCTTCTCAAGATAGGTTGAGTATTCCTTTCTTCCTCATCCTCAATAAATAAAGAATCAGTCTCACTATATTTAGTCTCACTAACTTCAGTCTCACTAGGGGCTGAATGTGAGACGGGGGTCGTTTCATTTTCAACCTGCCCTAGTCTTTTTTTAACACTAGGCCTGTTTGAATTACCTACTGGGGTAGAAGACAACTCCCCTAAATAAATCTTATTAGCTAGTCTTCCTTTCTCACTTGAAGACTGTTGAACTTCATCAATTAAGTCATATTCTTTAAGAATTTTTTTGATTGATAGTAATTTTGACTTCGAACAACCTAATAGCTTCATCAGTTTAGAATTAGAAAATACTAAATAAACTGCTCCTTCTTCATCTATCCAACCACGACTAAGAGATAATTCTAAACGATCTTTTAAAATAGAATAAGCCACCTTTACTTCTAATTTCATATCCATATATTTCTCATCCTCAAAAAGAATTTTAGGTAATTTATAATACCGTTCTGAAGTTTGGTATTGATTTGCGGTAATTCGTTTCATAGCTCTCCTCCAAGTTCTTTGAGTATTAAATCTCCACTCGATTCCAATCGAACCAAGCCACTTTTTTCCAATTCAGCCATAAGAGAGATGGCTTCAACAATATCAATTCCCATTTCACGTACTAAAAATGAAATGACAATATAGCGTGATGATTGTAATTCTTTTGTCATTTTCCCTCCTGAAAATAAAAAAAGGAGAACAATATTCAATTGTTCTCCACGATAAATTTGTTAAAAAGAAAAACCCTGCCAAATTAATTTTTGGTAGGGTTTTTGGTAGGAAACTAAATTAATTTATCAGTTTCTAAAATGTGTTCACGATTCTAAAAGGCTGATACTATAGTATTCCGATTTCTAATTGGTATATGCCTCTTATTTAAGAGTAACTGAAGCTCCAGCTTCTTCCAATTTCGTTTTGATTTCTTCAGCTTCTGCCGCTGCAACACCTTCTTTAAGAACAGTTGGTGCTCCATCAACAAGTTCTTTAGCTTCTTTAAGTCCAAGACCTGTGATTTCACGAACAGCTTTGATAACGCCAACTTTCTTGTCACCGGCTGCAGTCAATTCAATATCAAATGAATCTTTCGCAGCTGCGGCTTCACCAGCACCAGCAGCAGCTACAGCTACAGGAGCAGCTGCAGTTACACCAAATTCTTCTTCGATAGCTTTTACAAGGTCGTTCAATTCAAGGATTGAAGCTTCTTTAATTTCAGCAATAATATTTTCAATGTTCAATGCCATTGTTATTTCCTCCAAATATATTTTCGTTATTTTATTATTAGTTTGTAGCATAGGCTACGCGCAACTTAACATTAAGCCGCTTCTTCTTTGTTGTCTGCAACAGCTTTGACTGCGAGAGCAACGTTGCGAACTGGCGCTTGAAGTACAGATAGTAGCATAGATAGAAGTCCTTCGCGGTTTGGAAGAGTTGCAAGAGCAACAATTTCTTCTTTAGATGCAACAGCACCTTCAATAGCCCCACCTTTAATTTCAAGTGCATCAGCTTCTTTAGTAAAATCATTGATGATTTTTGCTGGTGCTACAACATCTTCATTTGAAAATGCAACAGCAGATGGTCCAACAAAAGCATCAGCAAGGCCTTCAAGTCCAGCTTTTTCAGCTGCACGACGTAAGATTGAGTTTTTGATAACTTTATACTCAACTTCGCTTCCACGAAGATTACGACGAAGAACTGTGTCTTGTTCAACTGTAAGACCACGAGCATCAACAACAACGATACTTGCAGCTGCTTTCATTTTTTCAGCAACTACATCAACTAGTTCCGCTTTTTTTGCAATACTTGCTTCACTCATTTAGTGTTTCACCTCCGTAATTATTTTGCTTGGGGATTTTCCAAAAGAAAAACGCGCCCAAACCTAGACACGAAAGTACAATACGTTTCTTTTACATGATCCGTTTTGTCCTCGGTAGGATTTTTATGAGTCGAGCTCCCCTACTGTCTTAGGCAGTTTTTTCAAACCATTAATGATTGTAACATAAGAAAAAAAAGATTGCAAGAGTTTTTAATAATTTTTATAATTAGAACGAAAATCTATTCTTTTTAGTTAGCAGATTTATTAAATTATTGGAAAAATAAAAAAGCAGACCATAAAGATCTGCTCTAACTATCTTATGTTTATTATGCTTTTACAATTGGAATCCAAAGTTCCATTTTGTAGTCTTTACTATCCATATCCCCTTCATAATAATATTCAAAGTCAGGTTTTCCTGAATGGACATAACCATGTTCTGGGAAAAATACTTCCATTGCATATTTCCAACCATTATGAATACATTCCGGAACACTTCCTGTTAATTCTACAATGGCATATTCCGCTTCTTCAACTTTCAAAACATCTAAATCCATACTTTTTGCTTTATCTACATCTGTAACGATATACCCTGCTATGTAATTAATAGTACTTGGTTGTTCTACATTGTAACAAACACCGACACTTTGACCTTCTCCCAATCTTGCTAATTCATCATGACGATATTCTCCATGTAGTTTATTCCAAACACTCGGACATAATGATGAATTGATATTTTGTTCATTCCTACCTGCAACTGTAAATGAATTTTTCTTTTGAATTGTGATGTTCATACTTCTTCCTCCTCTTACACTTAGTGCTAGCTGCACTCGTGAAACTATTTTGAATGGTTTTCCATTTCTTACCTCTGAAGGTGTAAATCCATGAAATTTTTTGAATGCAGTCCCAAATGAATCAGATGATTCATATCCATACTTCATCGCTATATCAATAACTTTAATATTGGTATCTCTCAGTAAAACAGCCGCTTCTGTCAACCTTCTACTTCTAATATACTCTGACAATGGTGTATCTGTTAATATAGAAAAGAGTCTGCTAAACATAGGATAAGAATAAGTGGATAAATGGGTAATTTTATCTTCATCTATTTCGCTATCCAGCACACTTTCAATGTAGTTAATTGTTTCATTAAAAAATTGAATTATCTGCATATTTTACCTCTATTCATTTTTCTATCCTATGTAAAGATACCAAAATCTCTAACTTCTTTACCTTTAGTACAATAATCTTTCAGAGTTTTATCCCTTGATACATTGAAGGCACAAATCCCTAAACTGTCCATCCAATTGGGCAATCTCCATCAGAGTATCTGCTAAAGAATTATAGGCTTCCTGCCTGCTGTCCAGATAGGCTTGGCTAAAAAGCATAGCAATTTTTTCTTTCAAGTCTGCTCTGACAGGATCATAATCTTTCAAAAATTGACTCAAGTAAAGACTTCTAACTGCTGCCAAACGAAATGAAAAAAATTGATGAAGTTGTTTTTGTTCCGCATTTAAGCCGTTTGCTCGAATAGTTTTAGCATAGTCCTCAATTATACCAACCTCACCATTTTCATATCGTTGTTTCATGATAACAGAGACACTGTGATAAATCTCCTGACTTGTTGGAAGCTTATTTCTTTGCAAATTTCCCCACATGGAATAAGCTCCTCTTTTATAGTCAATCGCTTCTGCTTTCCACGCTTTACAAAAATCACGAAAATCCATTTTCACACAAGGATAGCCTGCCGGATCATGGAAATAAATCCAATGCTCATCCATGTCATAAACTGAAACAAAATGATCCACACCTCGTAGATGGCTATGATTGAGATTATAAGTCAGATATCCCATATCCAAAGGACCTACAATAACAGAGCCATGGTCTAGATATGTCTTGAGTTTTTCTTTTAGTTCTATCACATTGACTGGCTCTGAAGAATCATAGAAAAACTCCTCATAGTCAAATCCAAGAATTTGTAAACAATGACTAATGGACTCATCTGGCATGCCATTATCAAAGAAAACCAAAGGATGGCTGTCATCTTTTTTAACAAGGGTAGATCCATTACCCATGACCATGATCGCCTCTAGGTAGTCCGAGCGAAAATCATAGCCCGCAGCCTGTAAGGCCATAGCCGTCGAATGAGAATAACAAATCGGAATATCACCAAAGTATAAATTCATCTTCCTACCTCCTTGCCTATAGTATAAACGATAGGAAAATTTATCCCCCCATCAAATTTGTACGGAATTTATAGGTTTGCATAGAAAAAAGAAATTTCACATGTTTTATTGTAAATCAAAAAAGCTATTAAAAAATGAAACTATTGTCTAAAAACATCAAAGGCTAAGCTTTTACTGCACTAATTTTACAATTTTTTCTAACTATTAACAATGGTAACATAAGAAAAAAATTACAAGACTTTTTGATCGTTTTTTATAATTGGAGTGAAAAGCTATCCCTTTTGATTCGTAGAGTTATTAATTGTCGGAAAAAGAGAAAATGGTAAGAACTAATACGAAAAGACGATAGAATGTTTCATTTCTACCGTCTGTCTGATGTGTTTTTATTCCTTGTTCAGTTCGACACTGGTTTTTTAATCTTCCCAAAATCAACGGTAATCTATTAAAGTCTTTTCTTTTAGAATGACAGGTATACTAAAAGCTATGATTTCCGCTAGTACAGTAGCAAGCACATCGTATACGTCAAATAACTACACTAGTATTACCCAATGGTAATAACTCATGAATAAAAGACATCAGTACAACCACTATACATATATACATAAATGTCTTTTTAGAAAATTCAATAGTTGAGACTTTATTTGCACTGAATGTTGGACTAAAAGGTTGTTTTAGCATAGCTGTTGCAATCCATGCTCCTCCAAAACTAGGGTGTGACATAAAATATAGGAACAACTGAATTAATTGAATAATATTTTCTTAAAAATTCAGCCTAGTTTTGTCTTTTCAAACATTTCTTCTTGCAGATTTAAATGCTAAAGTCCTCCGTAATAAAAAATTCACTAGTTCATCGTAAATGTTCCCAACATTTTACAAACCTAAAACGCTTCCTTCAATCTTCAAAAACTGAAAGAATAACGGCTTTTTCTTGCTCTGTACAAGCAACCAATGGGAGGCGGAGTGATCCGACTTCAAAACCTTGATTATTTAGCACAGTTTTAAGTGGAGCTGGGTTTGTTACGGAAAAGAGAGCTTCTATTTTGGGTAATAACTGACGTTGAATCTGAGCAGCTTTTTCTAGGTTCCCCTTATCTAAAGCTGCAAACATTTCATAAAAATCATCTCCATTGGTATGAGCTGCCACAGATACAACTCCCTGAGCTCCAATAGCCTTTGCATGAAAAGCTTGTCCATCTTCTCCAGTATAAATTAGAAAGTCTTTTGGAGCATTTTCAACCAAATGAGTCAGGGACTCTATACCTGTACAGTCTTTGATACCAATAATATTTTGCAATTGTGCCAAGCGCAAGGTAGTTTCTACTGTCAAACCAGAAACAGTTCGGCTTGGAACATTATAAACAATAATTGGCAGATTTGAAGCCTCCGCAATCGCTTTATAATGCTGATATAAGCCTTCTTGAGTCGGTTTATTGTAATAAGGAGTCACAGCAAGACCAGCAACAAAACCACCAAATTTATCAACTTCACGCGCAAATTCAACGGAGTCTCGAGTATCATTTGTACCAATTCCAGCTATCAACGGAACGCGTCCTTTTACAATCTTTTGAACTGCTGCAAATAATTCCAACTCTTCTTCATGCGTCAGAGTTGGGCTTTCGCCAGTCGTTCCTGCGATAATCAATCCTTCTGTATGATGCGCTAAAAGATGTTCAATTAATTTAGGAAGAGCTTCAAAGTTAATACTACCATCCTCTTTAAAAGGTGTGACAAGTGCTGTAATTATTCTTGCTTTTTTTAAATCTTCTATAGACATAACTATCGTCCTCCTAGTTTACAAGATCCCACTCTATCTCATGTTTTACATCAATTTAAAAACAAAATCCGCTGTTGGATGGACCAATCCACGCTCATGTAGAGTTTCAGCAATTTGTACAGAGTTCCAAGCTGCCCCTTTTAAAAGATTATCTGACACTACCCACATGTGAATTCCTTTTTCGGCATCCAGATCCTTACGAATTCGTCCAACGAATGTCTCTCGTTTCCCAACAGCATTGACAGCTTGGGGATAAATTTGATGAGCAACATCATCTTCCAATACTGCTCCTGGAAAGTTTGCAATCGCTGTTTTCACTTCCTCAATAGAAGCTTTCTCTTTTGTTTCGATATAAATAGATTCTGAATGAGCTGATAGAACCGGAATACGAACACAGGTTGCAGAAACTGCAATGGTATCATCTTCCATGATTTTCTTGGTCTCATTCGTCATCTTCATCTCTTCATAGGTATAGTCATTGTCCGTAAAGACATCGATTTGCGCCAGAGCATTGAAAGCAATTGGATAGTGTTTTTTGTCGCTGCCAGAAGGTAGGATTTCAGCTTTAAGATCACGCGGAGCCACCTCCTCATTTAAAACCTCACGCAGTTCACGTTTGGTCTCAAGAATAGCACCCATACCAGCTCCAGATACAGCTTGATAGGTCGATACAATAATACGCTCCAAGCCCCATTTCCGACGAACTGGCTCAAGAGCTACCATCATCTGAATGGTTGAACAGTTTGGACAAGCAATAATCCCTTTATGGTTGGCAAGTGCATGCGCATTGACCTCCGGAACCACTAATGGAACATCCGGATTTTGTCGAAAATAAGAGGTGTTATCCACTACAACTGCACCTGCTTTTACAGCATAAGGTGCATATTTGGCAGACGTTGATCCACCTGCTGAAAAAAGGGCAATATCCACACCAGCAAAAGCTTCCTCAGTTGTTTCCTCAATGATCACTTCTTGGTCTCTAAAACGCAGTTTCTTCCCTGCCGAACGGACTGAAGCCAAATAGCGTACTTTTTCAATTGGAAGGCATGACTCCTCTAACATTTTGATCATTTGAGCCCCAACGGCACCTGTAGCCCCCACCACAGCAACTGTGTATCCCATAACATACCTCTCTGAATTTTCAAAAAATTTGTGTATTGCTGGTATTATACTACTTTTCTAATAAATTGAAAAGACTTATAAGAAAAAAGAAAGAACCGATTTGATTCTTTCTCATACTGATGCTAAGTCATTCACTACAGTTGACAAACAGCCTTAAAGATGTTCACTGCGTAAACTTCATATTTCAGACAATTGAGGTTAGATTGACAAATTCACTTTCATCATCTGTCACCTCTCACAAACTCTCGGACTATTAATACTAACGAAATTTGAAGAAATTCTCACTGTTTTTTATTTCCGATACATCTTCATTTGAAGATACAAATCGTTATAAATCCCCAACCATTTTGCGCCGAGTTGTTGATAGACTTCTAAATGCTTCAAAGTTTCCTCATCTGGATAAAAAGCTTTATCTTCCTGTACTTCTTTAGGGAGCATTGCCTTAGCTGGTACATTTGGTGTTGAATAGCCAACATACAAAGCATTTTTATAGGCATTTTCAGGTTTTAACATAAAGTTGATAAATTGATAGGCAGCTTTTTTATTTTTAACCGTCTTAGGAATGACGATATTGTCAAACCAAAGATTGCTGGCTTCTGTGGGGACAATGTAACGAAGTTTATCGTTTTTTGCTAACATTTGCCGTGCCTCTCCAGAGAAACTAACACCAATGGCCGCATTATTTTGAATCATATACCCCTTCATCTCATCTGCTACAATTGCTTTGATATTTGGTGTCAATCTATAGAGTTTGTTAACTGCCTCTTGTAATTGCTTGGGATTTTTAGAATTTAAACTATAGCCTAGGGCATTTAAGCCGATACCCATCACTTCGCGTGCTCCATCAATCATCATGATAGAGTTTTTATATTCAGGTCGCCACAAGTCACTCCAATGCTTAGGAACTGTTTTCACCAATTCAGTATTGTAAACAATACCTAGCGTTCCCCAAAAGTAAGGAATAGAATATTGATTTTTAGGATCGAACGATTGATTTAAGAACCGTTTGCCGATATTTTCTAGTCCTTTAATCTGCGAATGGTCCAGCTTTTCTAATAATCGTTCCGACATCATCTTAGAAATCATGTATTCACTGGGAATAGCAATATCGTAGGTTGTCCCACCTTGTTTAATCTTCGTGTACATGGATTCATTGGAATCAAAGGTTTCATATTGAACCTGAATACCAGTTTCTTTAGTAAATTTTGTTAATAGTTCTGGGTCAATATAATCTCCCCAATTATAGATGACTAATTTGTCACCAAATCCTCTTTTTGTACGACTTTCAATGTGGCGACTCCATCCCCAGAGAACAAGGATAATGGCAATAATACCTATTAAAAACGAATAAAGTTTTTTCATGCCACATCCTCCTTCTCACGAGAAATAAAGTAATAGCCAATTACTAAAAGAATACTAAAAAGAAATACTAAAGCAGAGAGAGCATTGATTTCCAGTGAGATTCCTTGGCGAGCTCGCGAATAAATCTCAACAGACAAAGTTGAAAAACCATTCCCAGTTACAAAGAATGTCACGGCAAAATCATCCAAAGAATAGGTAAATGCCATAAAATATCCTGCAATAATCGCTGGTGTCAAATAAGGCAACATGATTTCCTTTAACATCTGAACTTGATTTGCGCCTAAATCATAGGCTGCTTTAATCATATCATCATTCATCTCTTTTAGTCGTGGCAAAATCATCAAGACTACGATCGGGATTGAAAAAGCTATATGACTGGTCAGAACAGATAGAAAACCTAATTGAAATTTGATCGTCGTGAAAAGAATCAAAAAACTTGCCCCAATCATGACATCTGGTGCTACCATAAGGATATTATTAATCGATAAAAAAGTGTCTTGGTATTTCTTTTTTACTTGATAAATATAAATAGCACCAAACGTTCCGATAGCTGTTGCAATCAAAGAAGACAAAAAAGCCAGAAAAAAAGTTTGTGCCAAGATTAACATCAGACGACTGTCACTGAACATCTTTTGAAAATGTATTAGACTAAACCCTATGAACTTGTTCATATCCTCACCAGCATTAAAGGCATAGCCAATCAAATAGAAAATCGGTAAATAAAGAATTAAGAAGACGACTGTTAAGTAAATACTAGCTGTTTTTTTCATCGTTCCCCCCTTTCTTTTGTTGCCCACATGATAACGAGCATAGCTACAATCAAGACAACACCAATCGTTGAGCCCATGCCCCAATTTTGCGTAGTTAGGAAATGTTGCTCAATCGCTGTACCAAGTGTAATAACTCGATTACCACCAATTAAACGCGTCAGCATAAAGAGACTGAGGCTAGGAATGAAGACAGACTGAACACCACTTCTCACTCCATTCATAGAAAGCGGAAAAATCACATGACGAAACGTTTGCCAGCGATTGGCGCCCAGAT
Organism: Streptococcus sp. SI1; assembly: GCF_030439945.1. Classification (NCBI taxonomy): domain Bacteria; kingdom Bacillati; phylum Bacillota; class Bacilli; order Lactobacillales; family Streptococcaceae; genus Streptococcus; species Streptococcus sp. SI1. The sequence goes on along the minus strand of NZ_JAQFJE010000001.1, from coordinate 325,830 downwards.
CATAGCTAGCATGAACCAGATTCTCATCCATGTCCTCTAAGACATTAAAAATCGGCAATATCATAAAGGGTAGCTCAATATAACTAGCAACAAAAATAAAAGAAAAGTCTGTAAACAAAATTTGCTGAGAACCAATCCCGATAAAACTTAAAAACTGATTGACTGAACCATTTTGTCCAAAAATCCCGATAAAAGCGTAAGCTTTGAGCAACAAATTCACCCAGGTCGGTAAAATAATGAGCATCAACCAAAGCTGTCTATGCTTTAATTGCGTCAACAAAAACGCAGTAGGGTAACTAATTACCAAGGTAACAATTGTGATAATCCCTGCATACAAGACTGAATTCAAACTCATTTTAAGATAGGTTAGATTTTGCGAAGCGAAGTAGGTCTTATAATTTTCAAGAGTAAAGTGACCTTCAATATTGAAAAACGACTGCCAAACAATCATGGCAACAGGCGCTAATACAAACAATAGAATCCAAAGAATATAAGGAGCAACAAAAAGATCAGAGGTTGTTTTCTTCATCGCGCTCCTCCTCAATAGCATTGATTAAGCCTGCTTCCTGCTCTTCCATCTCGACATATTCTTCAATCCGAGCATCAAACTCTTCTTCTGTTTCATTGAGACGCATAATATGAATATCTTCCGGTTCAAAATCTAGCCCGATTTCCTCTCCGACAATGGCCTTGCGAGTCGAATGAATCATCCACTCATTACCCAAGTCATCATAAGCGATAATCTCATAATGCACTCCGCGGAAAAGCTGCGTATCAACCTTAACTTGTAGTTTCCCTTCTTCTGGAAGCGTAATTTGTAAATCTTCTGGACGAATGACCACTTCCACCTGCTCATTAGGACGCATCCCTCCATCCACTGCTTCAAATTGCTTGCCATTGAACTCAACCAGATAGTCTTCAATCATCTTTCCTGGAAGAATATTAGATTCGCCGATAAAGGTCGCTACAAAGTGATTGATAGGCTCGTCATATATATCAACAGGTGTTCCTGACTGAACAATCTCTCCCTCATTCATAACAAAAATCCAGTCACTCATAGCCAGCGCCTCTTCTTGGTCATGAGTAACAAAGACAAAGGTTATTCCCAGACGCTGTTGCAATTCCCGTAATTCATACTGCATATCTGTCCGTAACTTTAAATCCAATGCAGATAAAGGTTCATCCAACAAAACAACACGTGGTTCATTGACAATAGCACGTGCTATTGCGACACGTTGCCGCTGTCCACCGGACAATTTACGAATAGATCGTTTCCCAAAACCATCTAAACGCACCATTTTCAAAACTTCCGTAACACGACGCTCTATTTCTTTTTTTTCAACCTTACGCAAACGCAACGGAAATGCTATATTTTCAAAAACGGTCATATGAGGAAAAAGGGCATAAGACTGAAACACTGTGTGCACATCACGTTCATTGGTCGGAATATCATTGATTCGGACGCCGTCAAGAAAAACATCACCGCTTGATGCTTCCAATAAGCCAGCGATGATATTTAGAATGGTTGATTTTCCCGATCCTGATGCACCTAGAAGTGTGTAAAATTTTCCTTCTTCTAGCTCAAAGTTGATATCCTTTAAAACGACTGTATTATTATCTTCAAAAATCTTTGAGACGTTTCTAAATTCAATGATTGGTTTATTCAATTGCCATAAATTCCTTCTTTTTCATAGATTGACAGTTTAAAGTCTTGTCCTGACTCATTTTCTTGGAGATGTTATCAAAAAGTTCAACATTATTATCACTTCTCACCAATAATTCGAACTTCTCTTTCCAAGGCAACACCTGACTGAACTTTGACAGCCTCAATCACATGTGCAATCAAATTTTCATAATCAGCAGCTGTTCCGTTATCAACATTGACCATAAAACCTGCATGCTTTGTAGAAACTTCTACCCCGCCAATACGGTATCCTTTTAAATTTGCTTCACTAATCAATTGCCCTGCAAAATGTCCCGTCGGACGCTTAAAAACAGACCCACAAGAAGGATACTCCAAAGGCTGCTTCAATTGACGAAGATGTGTCAATCGTTCCATTTCCTGACGAATCACACGATGCATACCTGGCGCTAGGGCAAACTTGGCAGAAATTACCACATCTCCTGTCTGTTGAACATATGAACGGCGATAACCAAATTTCATATCTTGAGCACTGAGAGTCTTGATTTCTCCATCGCGCGTCAGCACCTTACAAGAAAGTAAAATATGTGCAATTTCGCCCCCATAAGCACCAGCATTCATAAAAACAGCACCGCCAACGCTGCCTGGAATACCACAAGCAAACTCAAAACCTGTCAGACTGTGATGAAGTGCAACATGAGTCGTCTCAATCAGATTGGCACCTGCTTCTGCTTCAATCGTATAACCATCTACTGCCACATTATTTAACTTATCAAACATAATCACAAATCCACGAATACCACCATCACGAACGATGATATTGCTTGCATTCCCTAGTACCATCCAAGGGATCTGTTCCCGATTAGCAAATTTCACCACTCGTGCCAATTCATAACGATTTCGTGGAAAAACCAAATAATCAGCAGCCCCACCTACTTTTGTATATGTATATTGTTTTAAAGGTTCATTGAAGCGAACATCAATTCCATTCAATTCCGATTTTAACATTTCTAAAGTTGACATATTTTCTCTCTCTTAAACAAAATTCACTTTATTATACCAAATTTAAGAAATATTTACGATAAATTAAAGAAAAATATTCTCTTAATCCCGCCTAAAAATAATTTTAAAATTCTTTCCTTGTAGATGCCATCGGCTATTTAAAAGAGAGCGGGAGACAATCCATGATTTCATAGAAATCAACTTCTTCCCGCTCTCTCAATGTTTAGGTTTGACTACCAAGTTGAAATTTTTTCTTTAAATCTTTGAGTTTTCTTTACTCAAACTCTGTGTCATTTCAATATAAGGGATGAACGTTACGAGTGTCTTTCGATCACTTTCAAACGCAATAAGAGAATCTTTCTCGTCTCTTTTGAAAATTCAGTTAATCAGGTACCGCCTTGATTTCATTACGAGATTCACTTGATAGGCTTCGTTATCATCAGCACAACTGTTCCTTTCAAACTACAGTCCACAAGGGAAACGCTAACTAACAGTGTTAAACATATCATGAAGTATTACTTTCTTTTATTTATCATAACCTCCTGTCCTCTTATTATATTTATGTTAAAAAAACACTTTCTGAATAATTAAAAATAGAGTAGAACAGAACCAAAGATTGTCAAATTTTGATTCTGTCCCACTCTTCAAAGACTAAAATAGACACTGTATTGTTCATTATTAATTACAACAGACTTGAGATTTTGAGATGTATTATTAGCTTCTTTCGTATTTATAAAAAATTATTCATCATCCATACTGAGAACACTGAGGAAGGCTTCCTGTGGTACTTCAACAGAGCCAATCGCTTTCATCCGTTTCTTACCAGCTTTTTGTTTTTCTAGAAGTTTACGCTTCCGGGATACGTCACCACCATAACACTTAGCCAAGACATTTTTACGCAGGGCTTTAATGTCTGTCCGAGCCACAATTTTCTGACCAATAGCGGCTTGAATTGGCACTTCAAATTGCTGACGTGGGATAATCTTCTTTAATTTTTCGACAATCAATTTTCCACGTTCATAAGCAAATTCCTTGTGAACAATAAAGCTAAGAGCATCAACCTTGTCACCATTGAGGAGAATATCCATCTTGACAAGATTAGACTTACGATATTCTGAAATTTCATAGTCAAAACTAGCATAACCACGAGTAGAAGACTTGAGCTTGTCAAAGAAGTCAAAGACGATTTCCGCCAGTGGGATTTGATAGATGACATTGACCCGATTTTCATCAATATAGTCCATGGTCACAAAATCACCGCGCTTGCGCTGAGCCAACTCCATCACTGCTCCGACAAATTCCTGGGGCACCATAATCTGCGCCTTGACATAAGGCTCCTCAATGGAATCAATCTTGGTCGGATCCGGAAACTCGCTCGGATTGGACACATCAAGGGAGGCACCATCCGTCATATTGACCTTATAGATAACAGAAGGTGCTGTCATAATCAGATCAATATTAAACTCGCGCTCCAAGCGCTCCTGAATGACATCCATGTGTAGCAAGCCTAAGAATCCACAACGAAAACCAAAACCTAGTGCCTGAGATGTCTCTGGTTCAAATTGTAGACTAGCATCATTCAGCTGGAGTTTTTCCAAAGCCTCACGCAAGTCATTGTACTTATTGGACTCAATAGGATAGAGGCCAGCAAAAACCATAGGATTCATTTGCTTGTAGCCATGAAGCGGTTCATCTGCTGGATCATCTGCCAAAGTCACTGTGTCACCAACCCGAGTATCTTGAACAGTCTTAATCGAAGCTGCAATATAACCAACATCCCCAGTAGCCAAGAAATCACGACCAATGGCTTTCGGAGTGAAGATGCCGACTTCAGTCACGTCAAAGGTCTTACCATTGCTCATGAGCTGAATGGTATCTCCTGGCTTGACCACACCGTCCATAACCCTCACTTGCAGGATTACTCCACGATAGGCATCGTAAACCGAATCAAAAATGAGAGCCTTGAGCGGCGCTGCCACATTGCCTGTTGGTGCAGGAACTTTCTCCACGATTTGCTCCAAGATTTCTTCAATCCCGATACCAGCTTTAGCCGAAGCCAACACAGCTTCGCTTGCATCCAAACCAATGACATCTTCAATCTCTGTTCGAACTCGCTCTGGATCAGCAGCTGGAAGGTCAATTTTATTGATAACTGGTAAGATTTCCAAATCATTATCTAAGGCAAGATAAACATTGGCTAAAGTTTGTGCTTCAATACCTTGTGCTGCATCGACCACCAGAATAGCCCCTTCACAGGCTGCCAACGATCGCGATACTTCATAAGTAAAGTCCACATGCCCTGGTGTATCAATCAAATGAAAAATATAAGTTTCACCGTTCTTAGCTCTATAATTAAGTTCAATCGCATTGAGCTTAATAGTAATGCCCCGCTCCCTTTCCAAATCCATACTATCTAAAAGTTGAGCTTGCATTTCCCGGCTGGATACAGTATCCGTCGCTTCCAAAATTCGATCTGCCAAGGTTGACTTACCGTGGTCAATGTGAGCAATGATGGAGAAATTCCGAATCCGCTCCTGCCGCTTTTTTAATTCATCTACATTCATTTTTCTCTTCCTTTTCGGGTATTCTATTTATTATAACATAAGAAAGGTGACTTTTACCAGTCTTGAAAAGGCATGCCATATTCCGTTTCATTTGTGCTATAATAAAAATAAATACATTTACAGAAACGAGAATGCTATGATTAAACTAATCGCATTAGACATGGACGGTACGCTTTTAAATAGTCAAAAAGAAATTCCCCAAGCACATATTCAAGCGATTCATCAAGCTGTCGAACATGGAGTAAAGCTGGTTCTTTGTACAGGTCGCCCTCTAGTCGGAGTGAAACCTTATTATGAACAATTAGGACTGAGTGGAGATAATGAATATGTCATTATCAATAACGGCTGCTCCACTCATCAAACAAAGGATTGGAAGCTTGTTGATTGGAAAGAGCTAAGTGCAGAGGATATGCTTTATCTGGATAGAATCGCCAAGCAAACTCCTGCCCAACTGACTCTTTTTGACGAAGAACGCTATTTAGTAGTTGACGAAAAACCAAGCGACCTAGTCACCTATGACGCTAGCCTTGTCTTCACAACCCCAACAGAAATCAGTCTCGAAGAAGCTATCAGCAGTAAAAATATTATATTTCAAGCTATGTTTTTAGCCCAGCCTAATGAGTTAGATACCTTTGAAAAACAATTTGGTTCGCAGATTTCTCAACGTTTCAGCGGTGTTCGCTCACAACCGGTCATTTACGAAGCCATGCCAAAGGGTACTACTAAAGCAACAGCTCTTAAGCAATTAGCTCAACACTTAGAGATTGAACCTCAAGAAATTATGGCACTTGGTGATGCCAACAACGACATTGAAATGATCCAATTTGCAGGTCTTGGCGTGGCTATGGGCAATTCTAGCGATCATGTTAAAAAACTAGCCAATTATGTGACAGATACCAATGATGCGAACGGTGTCGCCACAGCTATTGAAAAGTTTATTTTGAATCAATGAGATATAAAAGATGGTGGGACAGAAGTAATTTTTTAAAATTTTACTTCATCCTCTTGCCTCTAGACTGAGATTAAAAGGATCTTTCACATTATTTTGTTATTACTTAGTTTATCTTTTATTACCTTGTTAGATTAAACAATCTGGGAAACTGTTGATCAGAACAAAGCGAGGCTGAAACAAAAGTGTCTCAGCCTTTTTTGTTGCAATCTAAAAAGTATCGAGATTAGAAAATCTCTATCCCTTCTTTTTTCACATTTTCCAGTATACTTGCAGGTAGTTGGTAAGATGGGAATGCCTAGCTTCTGTCAGAAAGCTGCTGATACGGTGCAGTAAACAGATCTTAACACAATGATCCTTATCCAGCCAGAGTGCTCCGCTACATCTCCTCCATAATTAGAAAATGATAAGCATAAAACCGATAAGGATTATGTCCAAAAACATAATTGGCCATCGTAACGGCTTTTCTCCATGTAAAGTTGCATATTCTTAGTGCTGGCACAAAGACTACTGGCAAACCAGTTCTCTGATTAAATCTTGGTGCCAAAGTATCGCGAATTTCCCTTCTGAAATCATGTTATAAAGTCAGCAACGAAAATGCATAATCAGCTTCTAGGCAGTTTTCCTGCTTTCTCCAGCATTTTCTTGACAAAGTATGGCATTTTAACATTTTCGCGTCCTTTTTTCTCAATCAATTTCTTGACAAAATCTGGCATTTTCAGCTCTGCACCTTCTGCCAGAATCTGACTGCTCTCCTCCGACGGCTGCAATTCATCAAAGGTTTCTTCTTCTGGAAAACATTCTTTGAAGGGTTCATGCTCATGGCGGCGGATACTTTGAATCAGGGCCTCAATTAGACGGTCATCTGCATTGGGCATAGGCGGTCTATGATAGGCAACACCCAGATCTTCGCAAAGTTCCTTGCACTCCACGTCATTGTCAAAAAGGACCTCTATATGCTCACTGATAAAGCTAATCGGCACAAAAATATAATGCTGAGGATGTGTTTCTTGCTGGCGCATGTAGTCCAGCACGTCAGGTTTGATCCAAGGGAGTCCAATGTCACTCTCACTCTGCCAAACATTGAGATAATCCTCCTCTGTCAAACCCAACCTGTCAGCAATCAAGCGGGCATTGTCATAGATCTGATCAATGTAAGGATCTCCAAAATCTAAAGCCAGAATAGGCACACTGTGGGCTGAAAAGAAAATCTTGAAGGTCTCCTCTCCAACCTCTTCTGTAAGAATCTTTCTCAGTTCCTCTGCCCAATAATCAAGAATAGCTTCTTCTTGATACCATTCCTTAATGATATTAAAGTGGATGCGATCACTCTGGATGAACTTCTCATAACCCATAACAGAATAGTAAGAAAAATGCGGCTCTAGGATCAAACAGATACAATCCTCAATACCATCCTCTTCCATCCGCTCAATCACATCTGGGATAAAAGGACGTGAGAATTTATTGGCAAAATAAACCGCATACTCACCAGATAAACGCTGACGGACCTTTTCCACCTCTTCTAGACTGATACGCTGCAGAGGCGTTCCACCAATGAGGACATAGTTATCATAGAGGGTCTGAATCTCATGGTCTTGCGGCCTGACACCGCGGCGAATATTGGTAAAAAATTCAGCCACTCCCTCAAAGCTAATCTCCTCTGGCGAGCCAAAAGTCATCATTAGAACTGCTTTCTTCATCATCTTTCCTCTTCAATCCCCTTGTGAAAACCAAACTAGCCTTTCAATGGTTTACTTGTAATTTCTTTCATTTTAACATCTTAAAAAAGACTTGAATAGCCTAAAATCCCATTCTCTACGAAGAAAATACAAATTTAATAATTCAGACATTTTAACAATTGAAAAACAAAAATAAAACAGAACGGATTGCTGCTCTCCAGAACTGAAAAATAGTTTGCGACTTCATCTTTTAAAGCCTTCCCTGTGAAATTCATATTTTTTAACGCTTATATAAAATGGTTTTTAAGACGTTAGTTAGAAGCGACAGCAGTAAAAAATATTTCTCACCTTTCCCCAATTATGCTAAAATAGATTTGAATAAATGAAAGAGGAGTTTTTATGAAATACCCTAATCTTTTAAACCGTTTTCTGACTTATGTTAAAGTCAATACACGCTCAGACGAGACTTCCACTACTACTCCCAGCACCCAGAGTCAAGTGGACTTTGCGACTAATATCCTCATCCCTGAGATGAAGCGGGTCGGCTTGGAAAATGTCTACTACTTACCTAACGGCTACGCCATCGGTACTCTTCCTGCAAATGACCCAAGTTTCACGCGCAAAATCGGTCTTATTTCTCACATGGACACCGCAGATTTCAACGCAGAAGGTGTCAATCCACAAATTATTGAAAATTATGATGGCGAAGTGATTCCGCTTGGGCAGTCTGGTTTTAATCTTGACCCTGCTGATTTTGCTAGTTTGAAAAAATACAAAGGACAAACCTTAATTACAACCAATGGAACGACTCTTCTTGGATCTGATGATAAATCAGGTATCGCTGAAATTATGACAGCAATTGAGTATCTATCAAGTCACCCGGAAATCAAACACGGCGAAATTCGAGTTGGTTTTGGTCCAGATGAAGAAATTGGTGTTGGAGCTGACAAGTTTGATGCGATAGATTTCGATGTAGATTTCGCTTATACGGTTGACGGTGGCCCGCTTGGAGAACTTCAATTTGAAACTTTCTCTGCAGCTAGTGCAGAAATCACTTTCCAAGGACGCAATGTCCATCCAGGGACAGCCAAAGGACAAATGATTAATGCTCTGCAATTAGCTATTGACTTTCATAATCAATTGCCAAATGGTGACCGCCCTGAGTTAACAGATGGCTACGAAGGCTTCTATCATCTTATGAATGTAGAAGGAACTGTTGAGGAAGCAAAAGCAAGTTATATCATTCGTGACTTTGATACAGTAACCTTTGAAAAACGCAAAGAATTCATGCGCTCCATTACCAATAAAATGAACGAAAAACATGGTGAACGGGTTCATTTAAAACTGAAAGATCAATACTACAATATGCGCCAAGTCATTGAAAAAGACATGACACCAATCAATATCGCAAAAGCAGTCATGAACAAATTGGACATCAAACCGATTATTGAACCTATTCGTGGCGGGACGGATGGCTCTAAAATTTCCTTTATGGGGATTCCAACACCAAATATCTTTGCCGGTGGTGAAAACATGCATGGACGCTTCGAATACGTCAGTCTGCAAACAATGGAACGTGCCGTTGATACTATTATTGGTATTGTTTCCTACAAAGATGAGTAGCTCCCAATCAAATAGAAAAACCTTTAGCTCCTATTATGGTAGAACTAAAGGTTTTTTCTCTTCGTCCACTCCCATTTTAATTTACTAAAAGGCCTTACCATTAGACCCATAAAAAATCAATCAGTAAGACAATAAAAAGATTGAATGCTGACCAGATAGAAATCCTGTACGACTGCAAAGCAAAAGCAATGAAAGAATCCTTAAAAATGTTTCAAAGTCCATTTTGCTCCCTTAGCACAAAACTCCCCAACTAAAAGCCAATATCGTTGTCTACCTTACTTTTTCTTCTTTCTCAAAGCAACTCAACTTAGCTAGCTACTAAGCAAACAAGTTTTTTGCTTTAGCTCACCACCATTATTTTGGAGCTCCTCCAATACAAAAGTCAGCAAACATACAAAAGATGTCAAATATGCACGAAACTTCCTTTTCCTTTTGCCAACATTCATTCTCATAACTTAAAAAGTCTAGCAATTTCTCACTAGGCTTCCTTTTTATTGTTCCCTTGCTTCTTGCAAGATTTTTTCAATTTTTGTTGTAATCAAATCAATCGCTACCGTATTAGATGCTCCCTCTGGAATAATCACATCTGCATAGCGCTTAGTGGGCTCGATAAACTGATGATACATGGGTTTTACCACACCTAGATATTGCTCAATCACACTATCTAAACTGCGACCGCGTTCATCCATATCTCGTTTAATCCTGCGAATAATCCGAACATCATCATCTGTATCCACAAAAATCTTAATATCCATTAAATCACGCAAACGTTTATCTTCTAAAACAAGAATCCCCTCTACAATAAAGACATCTTGCGGAACTTGACGATAGGTCTTATCGCTACGTGTATGAGCTGTATAATCATAAGTCGGAATGTCTACTGGACGTCCGGCTAACAATTCCTTGATTTGTGCAATCATCAAGTCTGTATCAAAGGCGAAAGGGTGATCATAGTTGGTCTTGATTCGCTCTTCAAATGTCAAATGAGATTGGTCCTTATAATAGGAATCATGCTCAATCATAGAAATTTTTTCATTTGGAAAGTTTGAAAGAATGGCTCTTGAAACACTCGTCTTACCACCGCCAGACCCACCAGTCACACCAATAATAATCGGTCTATTTTGCATTATTCACTCCATTTCTTATCATCCTATCTATTTTACACCAAATCATGATATAATGAAAGAGGTAACACAAAAGAAATAACAAGATTAAACACAAGGAGATCATGATGTTAAAACTCGGAACAATTGGAACAGGCGATATTGCTCACCAATTTGTCAAGGCTGCTCATTCGACAAAACAGTATCAACTGACTACGGTCTATTCACGTACAATACAAACCGCTCAAACATTTGCCAGTCATTATACAGATGTCCAGTGTAGTACAGACATGGCTGATTTTTTAGCAAGCTCTATTGATATTGTCTATATTGCAAGCCCAAATTCTCTACATTTTCCTCAAGCAAAAGCTGCGATTTTAGCGAATAAGCATGTGATTGTGGAAAAACCTGCTGTTTCATGCCCAGAAGAATGGGCTGAATTGGTAACATTAGCTCAAGAACAACATGTATACATTTTTGAAGCAGCTCGAAACTATCATGAACAAGCATTTGACATCATCTCAGACTTTCTCAAAAATAAAACGATTCTTGGGGCACATTTCACCTATGCGAAGTATTCTTCCAAAATGCCAGCTCTGTTAGCTGGACAAGAGCCAAACGTCTTTTCTGCTAAGTTTTCAGGCGGTGCTCTAATGGATTTAGGTATTTATCCTATCTATGCTGCTGTACGGCTGTTTGGAGCGCCAGCAAGTACTTATTACACCGCTCAACAGTTGCTAAATACTGTCGATTTAAATGGGATAGGAAGCTTGATCTATCCAGAATTTCAAGTGACTATCCAAACTGGAAAAAATATCAATAGCTTTTTCCCTGCCGAGATTTACACAACAGACGGTACATTGACCTTAAATTCGATTGAATTTATCACATCGGCTGTTTTTCAAGATTTAAATAAAGAGAAAAAGACTCTTAAAATTACGCGCTCTTCTCACACCATGGCAGAAGAAGCCAAACGATTCGCTCAAGTGTTGAGCGGTGATATAAAACAAGAAATTTACCAAAACTGGCTAGATGCTGCTGCCGCCGTGCATAACATTCTATTTAGCATGCGACAAGATGCTGGTATTAGATTTGAGGCTGATCATGATAACAACTAATTTTCCGAAAATTTGGCAAAATCAACTCACCAAACTTGGCTTTGAGCATTTAACTCCTATTCAAGAGCAACTCTTTTCGCCTATTACGGAAGGTGAAAATGTCCTTGGGATAAGCCCTACCGGAACTGGAAAAACACTTGCCTATCTTTTCCCCAACCTTCTAAAGCTAAAGCCCAAGAAATCCCAGCAATTACTAATCTTAGCTCCTAATACAGAACTTGCTGGACAAATTTTCGACGTCACCAAAATGTGGGCTGAACCACTTGGCTTAACAACTCAATTATTTCTATCCGGTTCCAGTCAAAAGCGACAAATTGAACGTTTAAAAAAAGGACCAGAAATTCTCATTGGAACACCTGGACGCGTCTTTGAACTTATCAAACTTCGAAAAATAAAAATGATGAATGTTGATACAATCGTTCTGGATGAATTTGATCAGTTACTTAGTGATTCGCAATATCATTTTATTCAACATATTCTACATCATGTACCTCGTGAACATCAATTGATTTATATGAGTGCGACTGCTAAATTTGATCAAAAGAAACTTGCTGAAAATGCACTTCAAATCAAATTAGACAATCAACAACTTGATAATATTCAGCATTTTTATATGCAGGTCAAACAACGCGACAAAGTTGAATACTTGCGAAAGCTCGCTCATGTATCAGAATTTCGTGCTCTTGTCTTTTTCAACATCCTTTCAGACTTAGGAAGTGCAGAGGAAAAATTACAATATCGTCACATTCAGGCTGTATCCTTAGCTAGTGATGTCAACATAAAATTCCGCAAGGTTATCTTAGATCAGTTTAAAAATGACGAACTTACGCTGTTACTAGCTACTGACTTAGTAGCTAGAGGAATTGATATTGATTCTCTCGAATGCGTCATCAACTATGACCTACCTCGCGACCTTGAAACCTATACACACCGTGCTGGGCGAACTGGACGAATGGGCAAAAAAGGATCTGTCATTACATTCATCAGCCACCCAGAAGAATTAAAAACACTTCAAAAATATAGCCAAGTCCAAGAAATTATCTTAAAAAACCGTGAACTTTATCTGAAATAAAAATGTTATAGAAAAAGAGATAGGAAGTAATCATCCTATCCCTTTTTCTATTTAATATCCTCCATAATATAACCGATGTCCCTCTAGTCGATGTTGCAAGAGCTCACTTACAGTAACCAAGGTATAACCATTCTTTTGTAAATACTCAATCACACTCGGTAAAGCATTAATAGTCGTTTGATGAATGTCATGCATTAAAATGATAGAGCCCGAAGTTGTCTGTTTTTTTACTTGCTCCATAATAGATGGAGTGTTGCGATTTTTCCAATCCAAACTATCCACATTCCACATAACAAAAGACATATCAACCGCATTTCGGATCGTGTCATTGATTGCTCCATAAGGTGGACGCATCAATTTTGGACTTTCCCCAATAACAGATTGAAGAGCTACTTGTGTTTCCTCAATCTGTTTTTTCGCTTGGTCAAGGGAAAGAGTTGTCAACAGCGGATGACTCCAACTATGATTGCCGATTTCGTGTCCCTCATTATGGACGCGTTTGATCAGTTGTTCATTTCCAGCTACATTTTTTCCCAACATGAAGAAAGTTCCTTTGACATGGTACCTAGCTAAAATATCCAAAGCATGTGGTGTTGTTTCTGCATTGGGGCCATCGTCAAACGTCAAAGCTACTAATTTTTGCTGTTTTTTAGCTAGGTAAGACTGATAAGCCACCAATTCCTCTCCTTTTAAATAATGCTCATCAATCACTTCATATAAGGTTGATAAGGGAACTTCTATCTTTGAAACTCGCTCATTGTTTTTATAAAATAGCTTAAGTTTTCCCCTTTCATAACTAAATACCCATTGAGAGATATCTTTCGCTTGAAATTCCTGTAAAATTTTCTGTCCCTCAACTTTATTGAGCGCAGCAATCTTCTGGTGAATATCTTTTAATAAGATTTTTTTACCTTGCTCAACATTTTTGAGCAAACGATTTAAGCTAAACACTTTATTATCAGATGATACATAAACAAAATCAAGGAAATCCGCTTCAACTTCTCCAACTTTTGTAGTCAATATCGGATAAGAAATTCTCTTAACATTAACCTTCCTAACTCCTGAAAAATCTGTTGCAGTTAGTTGGCTAATATAAAAAACTAATCTATCAATCTCCAAATTCCGATTTTTTTTATTGGAAAGCCTTCGAATATCTTCATTGATTTTCTCCTTAACAATGCCAATATCTTGCTTACCACTATCTGTTAGTGGATAATAAGATGTAATATAACAACTTCCTATGCGTCTTGTCTGCTTTCGTACTGAATCTTGATTATATTTGGTATCTGCCGTTTTTAAAATCTGGACAATTTGATGATCTAATTTTCTCTTTTGCAATAATTTTTTAACCTGAAAACTTCCAAAAATAACAATACTTAAAAGAAAGACATTCAGCACAATGAGAATTATTTTTTTCACTCCACGACCTTTCTTAGATATCTCTTCATGACTTTGCTTCAAAATTATAGAACTTTATAGCTATGTACACCAACTGCAAGACGTAGCATTTTACCACAAAACTATTGTAAATTCGGTAACTATACCTTCAACTTGCGCAACAAAGGATATCATTTCCAAAACTATTATCTAACAAAAAAGGCTAAAAACGTAATTATTTTTCAAGCCTTTCATTTTTTAGTGCGAAAACTTAAAGGGTCTTTTCCTGTATAACTTCAACTTTATAGCCATCTGGATCTTTAATAAAATAATAATTCGGTTTCGTCCCAGGAAGACCATTTGGTTGGGTAACTTCATAACCCTTAGCAGTATGTTCAGCGTGAAGCTTCAGCAAATCAGGCGTACTCAAAGCCACATGAGCAAAACCATCTCCAATAATATAAGGTCCATGATCATAGTTATAAGTCAACTCTAATTCATACTCATCACCTTCAAGTCCCAAATAAGCAATTGTAAACTGATGTTCTGGGAAATCTTTACGCCGTAATTCTTTAAATCCAAATGCATCTGCATAAAATGCAATAGATTGTTCTAAACTCTCCACTCGCAAACAAGTATGTAACATTTTAGAAGTCATCATTATCCTCCTTTACTTTTTATTATATCGTAAATTATAACTTTTCTCTAGCTTCGGCCATAAAAAATAGATAGCAGTAAATAGGACTAACCAAAAAGTTATTTCTATCCCATTCTTCTAAAGTTTCTAAGCTCAAAAAGCAACTCATCTTGAGACTTGTTGCGCAAATTTTCTCTTGCAACCTCAAAGCAAACCTTTGAACTAGCAAGCACTGCATCATTGACTTGTACCATAGTATGCTTTGAGGCTGGGAACAATTCGTCCCAGCCTCTTTTTCTTTATTTACCTAATTTTGCTTTAGCCGCATCTGCAAGAGCTGTGAAAGCTGCTGTATCATTGACAGCTAAGTCAGCAAGCATTTTACGGTTTACTTCAATTTCAGCCAATTTCAGACCATGCATCAATTGTGAATATGAAAGGCCATTCATACGAGCTGCTGCATTGATACGCGTAATCCACAATTTACGGAAATCACGTTTCTTTTGACGACGGTCACGATATGCATAGTAGTATGAGTTCATTACTTGTTCTTTTGCTGTGCGGAACAAGATATGTTTTGCACCATAGTAACCTTTAGCTAATTTTAAAATACGTTTACGACGTTTGCGCGATACAACGCCACCTTTAACACGTGCCATTTATATTTCCTCCAATATTTCCTAGAATAATCTACTGCAAAATCTCTTATTTAAGACCTGTCAGCATTGCTTTGATACGTTTGAAATCTCCTGAATGCACCATTGCTGCTTTACGAAGATGACGACGTTGTTTTTTAGTTTTTCCGTGGAAACGGTGAGAAGTGTAAGCACGGAAACGTTTCAAGCCACCAGAACCTGTACGTTTGAAACGTTTAGCTGATGCGCGGTGTGTTTTTTGTTTTGGCATGATATTTTTCTCCTTTTTCTAACTTCTAACAGATTACTTTTTGTCAGGGATTGGCGCTAACTGCATGAACATTTGACGTCCATCCATCTTAGCTCTTTGTTCAATAATCGCAATATCCTGCGTTGCTTGAGCAAAGTCAGCTAATACTTTCGCCCCGATTTCTTTGTGAGTAATCATCCGCCCTTTAAAGCGAATAGAAACCTTCACTTTATTTCCTTTTTCAAGGAACTTGCGTGCATTACGAAGTTTTGTATCAAAGTCACCTTTGTCAATAGTTGGACTAAGACGAACTTCTTTCACAGTAACAACACTTTGTTTTTTGCGTTGCTCTTTTTGTTTTTTCTGATACTCAAACTTGAACTTTCCATAGTCCATAATTTTTGCAACAGGCGGTTTAGCTTGTGGTTGAATCAGAACAAGATCCACATTTGCATCATCAGCAATCGCTTGCGCTTCGCTAAGTGGTTTAATGCCCAATTGCTCACCATCAAGACCGATCAAACGAACTTCACGTACACGAATTTCATCATTGATGAATAAGTCTTGTTTTGCTATGGTTTTCACCTCTTTTTTATTTTTAGAGAAAAACAAGAGCGGACTTGCTAACGCAAGTCCGCACTACATGATAGTATTTCATTCCTGAAACTTAATCCGTAGAGCCAGACAACGTTAGTCGCAAGGCGAGAAGTTCTCACTTCTGCTTTTCTCAACTTTTATATGATAACAAGTTTCGGATTATTTGTCAAGGATTTTTTTAGCTTTTTCTTCGATAAAATTCACAACTTCCACAATTCCGACACCAGTCGTATCAAAATGAATAGCATCATCTGCTGGTTTTAAAGGAGAAACTGAACGGTGACTGTCCTTATAATCACGATCTGAAATTTCTTTTTTGAGGGTTTCCAAATCAGTTGGAATACCTTTTTCAAGATTTTCTTTATAGCGGCGTTGAGCTCTTTCCTCAACTGAGGCTACAAGAAAAATTTTTAACTCTGCATGAGGCAAAACAACTGTTCCAATGTCACGCCCATCCATAACAATACCGCCTTGAGTAGCAATTTCTTGTTGTAAATCAACTAACTTTTCTCGTACTTCTGGAATTGCAGACACCCAAGAAACATTGTTAGTGACTTCATTTTCTCGAATCGGATGCGTCACATCTACATCTCCAACAAAAACGAGTTGCTCTCCATTTTTACCACGTCCAAAACTAACAGGATAAGTATCTAATAGCGCAACAATTTCAGACCATTTTTCCGCTGATAAATCATTTTTTAAAGCTAAGTAAGTCGCTGCACGATACATCGCACCTGTATCCAAGTAAGTGTAATCAAAATCTTTTGCAATAATTTTTGCAACTGTTGACTTTCCACTTGAAGCTGGGCCATCAATAGCAATTTGAATCTGTTTCATTCGGCACTCCTATCGAATTTTTACTACATCACCTGGATTAGCGTACCACGCACCTGTTGTCATGTGAGACGGATTTAAACGCTCTAATTCCGCAATTGAAATCCCCGCACGCGCAGCAATGGCAGCTTCTCCTTCTCCAGCCTGAACGGTAATCGTTCCTTCAGATGATTGCGGCTGACTGCTATCACTTGCTGCTTTAGAAGAAGTGGGAGTACTAGAACTTTCACTTGATTTACTAGTAGTTTTTGCAGCATTATAAAAGCCCTCCGTTGCTGCTTTCTTACTACTTCCACCAGTAGATAAATAAATCATCATTCCTACCATTACAATCACTATAACGAAAAAAATAACAGCTAAAATCGTCAACACACGATTAGCTACTACACCGTTCGTTTTTTTGCTTCTCGCCAATTCATTTTCTCCCTTGTCGTAAATATCTTCTTCCCATGGTTCCTTTGCCATGACTTCCTCCTTGTATTTTTTCCAAATTCCGATTACAATATGAGTATGAAAGTTACACTCATTCCTGAACGATGCATTGCTTGTGGTCTTTGTCAAACCTATTCTGACCTATTTGATTACCATGATAATGGTATTGTCAAATTTTATAAAGATAATAAGCTTCTGGAAAAGGAAGTTCCCGAAACACCTGATATTATTGAAGCGATCAAAAACTGTCCTACAAAAGCTCTTATGAAAGAGTAGTTTTTTTAGGATGGGCATAATATAGTTCAAAATAGTCTACATGGGTTAAATTATCCACTAATTCAACTTCCCCTTTAAAATGGTCATTCAAAGCCAAAGCATTTACAAAATACTTCTTAGGCCACTTGCGCATACAAAACGTACGGCCTTTTTCTTTGCCATCAAAGAAGAGAGTAATAGAGGTCTTTGTTACCTCTACCTTACGAATCGTTGAAATTTCAATCTTTGAAGGTGTAAATGGGTTTGCCGTTATGATTCTTAAAATCCCATCGTCATATATCGTAAAATATCTATGCACGCCAATTCCCAATAATACCATGAATAAAAAGAAAGAGAACAGGACTAAAAACGGAACTTCTGAACTTTCAAACAAAAATGCAAAACCTATAAAAATCGGAATAACCGATAAAGACCAATAAATAATTAGAAGAGAAAGATCTGGCTGCCAATGGTAACGCAATTGCCCAAAAATCTTTATCATATCTACACCTCCTCTTATATAGTTTATCATAAAAAAAAGAAAAATGGGAGTGAGATTAAACAACAAAGAAAAAAATTAAGGAGGCAAGATACTATCTCTCTCATCCCTTATCACAGTAGTAGAAAATGATGGCGATGTTAGAGAAGAATACCTCAACTGACTCACAAGTAACTTGACATTTTATTTTCCTAATATTCAACCGACAGAATGGATGGTCATATTTTCATTCTCAATAAATTTCCGATATTTTGTGCTGTTCGGACGAGGTTTTCTTCTGCCCTATCTAAAGTAATAATTAAAGGTTCGACTTGAGAAATGATTGGAAAAGCAGCCTGAATGTTCTCTACTGGAAAATCCGGTAAATCATTCCTTAGACTACCACAAATAGCAATTACAGGAATATTGATTGGCGTTCTCCTTGCTACTCCAATAGGGGCTTTACCTGACAGACTTTGCTGATCCATTCGACCTTCACCCACAATCACTAAATCAGCCTTTTTGACACGATTATCAAAATCGAGCAAGTTGAGACAAGTATCAATCCCTGATACAATTTTTCCATGCGCAAATGTCACCAGCCCTGCTGCCATACCTCCTCCAGCACCGGCAGCAGCCAGTGAAAAGATTGTTGGATTCGCCTGTTTATAAAACGTTGCCATGGCATGATCTACTTGAGAAAATAGCAAATCAGGCAAGCCTTTTTGACCCCCAAAAACGTATGTAGCTCCGTTTTCACCACAGAGAGGATTCATAACATCTGTCAGAATCTGAATATCCAAATTTTCTAAAATTGCAGGAACTTTATCTGCTGAAATGCGAGCCACACGGTCTAAAGACGAACCCTTTGCTTGGAGCAAGTGATTATCCTTATCAAAAAATTCATAACCCAATCCAGCTGCCATTCCGATTCCACCATCATTGGTAGCCGAACCACCTACACCAATATAAATTTGCCTCACATCTTCTTTGGCGAGATACAAAATTAACTCTCCTAATCCTCTGGTATCAAGAGTCAAAGGGTTTCTTTTTTCTGATGAGATACTCGCCAACCCAACCAAGTCAGCCATTTCAAAGAGAGCCACATCGCCTTTACGAGCATATTTCATCGTAACTGCCTCGCCGAATGGTCCGGTTACTGTCCTTTCATATTCGGATAATTTCATTGAGGCGACTAAAGCAGCAACTGTTCCTTCGCCACCATCTCCAATAGGTAGTAAATCAAATGTTGCTTCCGGGATTGCCTTAGAAAAACCTTCTTTTATGGCCTCTGCAACACTTTTAGCCGATAAACTTTCTTTAAAAGAGTCAGGTACAATTAAAATATGCATACTCTAATCCTCGCTTTCTATCTCTTCCAAAAGTTTTACGACCTGATACAAGTCATTCTGATGAATTTGATAAGGTGCTTGCGCTCTCACAATAGGCTTGGCATTAAAAGCAATCCCAATTCCTGCTGTTAATATCATTGGAAGGTCATTAGCACCGTCTCCTACAGCAATGGTTTGAGCAAGAGTCAAATTGTTTTCCTCTGCCCATTGCTTTAGCATTGCTTTTTTGACTTCTTTTGTGACAACTGTCCCTAAAACCCTACCTGTCAGCTGGCCATCTTTTACTTCCAAGTGATTAGCTTTTACATAATCTATGTCCAACTTCACTGCTAATTCATCTACTATTTCATGAAATCCACCTGATACAATACCAACCTTATAACCGCGCTGATGCATTTCTTCTATCAACTGTCGAGCCCCTTTGGTAAAATGAATTTTCTTAGAAACTTGTTTAAAAATGGCCTCAGGGAGTCCTTTAAGCAGGGTCACACGCTCTAGCAGAGCCGCTTCGAAATCATATTTTCCTTGCATGGCACATTTTGTAATAGCTGCAACCTGCTCACCAACTCCTACTTCAGCCCCTAGTAAATCAATTACTTCTTCTTTCACCAAAGTACTATCCACATCCATTACCAATAATCCTATGGCTCTCATATTATTACCTCATACATTTTTGAATATATAAAAATTTGCTTGACAAAAGAAACTACAATATAAAGTAAAAAATCTCTGCCTATATAACAAACAGAGATTTTTTACTTTATTCAATACCAATTTCAGCGCGTACAATATCTGCAATTGTATTAACGTAATAATCGACTTCCTCATGACTTGGTGCTTCCGCCATGACTCGTAAAAGAGGCTCCGTTCCACTTGGACGAACAAGAATGCGACCATTTCCAGCCATTTCTTCTTCCATTTTTTCAATCACAGCTTTAATAGCAGGAACTTCCATGGCCTTATCCTTCATAGTATTTTCAACACGGATATTAACCAATTTTTGCGGATAAATTGTTACTTCTGAAGCTAATTCAGATAAAGTTTTACCTGTTTCTCTCATTACTTTTGTCAATTGAACGGCTGTCAGCTGACCGTCACCCGTCGTATTATAATCCATGATAATAACATGCCCTGATTGCTCACCACCAAGATTGTAACCCGATTTGCGCATTTCTTCTACGACATAACGGTCACCAACAGCTGTAATCACTTTATTAATACCTTCACGATCCAAAGCTTTATGGAAACCTAGGTTTGACATAACAGTTGTTACGATTGTATTTTGGGCTAGTAACCCTTTCCCAGAGAGATATTTCCCAATGATGTACATGATTTTATCACCATCAACAATCTCACCATTTTCATCTACCGCAATCAAGCGATCACTATCTCCATCAAATGCCAAACCAAGTGCTGAGCCTGATTCACGAACTGTTTCTTGCAATTTTTCAGGATGTGTAGAACCTACATTTAAATTGATATTCAACCCATCTGGATTTTCTCCAATAACTGTCAATCTAGCTCCCAAATCTACAAATACCTGACGAGCACTCGTTGAAGCAGCACCATTCGCTGTATCCAAAGCCACTTTCATTCCGTCTAAATCAAGACCAGTCGATACGAGATACTGCTGATATTTGCGCAGCCCTTCTGGATAATCCATTAGCGTCCCTAAGCCTTCCGCACTTGGACGTGGTAAATTGTCTTCTTTAGCATCAAGAAGTGCTTCAATTTCTAACTCGCGATCATCATCTAGCTTATAACCATCTCCGCCGAAAAATTTAATACCGTTGTCAAGTGCAGGATTATGGCTAGCTGAAATCATAACCCCAGCACTTGCTTTTTCAGATTTCACCAGATAAGCTACACCTGGTGTTGCAATTACCCCGAGTTTATAAACACGAATCCCAACAGAAAGAAGTCCAGCTACTAGAGCGCTTTCCAGCAATTCTCCTGAGATGCGTGTGTCACGTCCTACAAAAACACGAGGCACTTCTTTTTCATGTTGGCTCAATACATAGCCACCAAATCGACCTAATTTAAACGCTAATTCTGGCGTTAATTCCACATTTGCTTCTCCACGAACTCCGTCCGTTCCGAAATATTTTCCCATTTTTTTAAAATCCTTTCAATACTTTTATTTGGATGAGCTCGTCGAACTTGAAGACGAACTTGATGATTTAACAGTAATTTTTATGGTTGTCTCATAAGGAGTAATCACACTTGGCAGAACTGTACCATTCGCATCAACTGCCTGTAGTGGGGCATTACCTGAATAGTTAGCAGATATTTTTTCACTAGTTGGCACTACTGCTTCTACATGATCGACCTTGGCTAGCGTGTCCTCATCACTTGTAACGGTTACTTTATGGTCACCAACAGTCACTCGATCAATTGTTAACCCCTCTGCCAACTGAGCAGAACTAATAGTTGTTTTAACTTCAAATGTTTTACTTGCCTTCTTACCAATCTTCACCGTAATCTTAGCCGGTGTAACAGTAGCAGTCAACCCACTTGGTAAATTTTTAATAGCTAAAGGTACCTCTCTTGTTCCTTCCGTAGCTTTTGTTAAATCCGCTACAACTTTAAACTTTCGAGTACTTTCTTGCATCTCACTAGCAAGTGTTACACGATTGGAACCCGTTAACACTACTGATACTTCAGATGCAAAACCACTAATAAAATACTTTTCGCTATTGTATTTGATATCAATTGGGACACTAGGCAAGGTATTGGTATATGTTTCAGACTTGGTTTGTCTGGCACTTGAGTTATTTTGGTAATTTGTCGTTGTTGCATAAATAAATAAAACAACAGCAAAAAAGATAGAAGAAATAATATACCAAATCTGCTTATGATTTCTCATGTCTCCGACCTCCTAGCACACGAACTCTAAATGATGATTTTGGCTGCTCATCAGAAACTAACACCTTCCGCAACTCTGCTTCAAATTCTTTTAAGGTCAAATCATGTTTGAAAACCCCGTTATGTGTGATGGAAATACCTCCCGTTTCCTCTGACACTACAAAAGTAAGAGCATCTGACACTTCTGAAAGACCGATTGCGGCACGGTGGCGCGTCCCAAATTCTTTCGAAATTCCTGTGTTTTCCGTAAGCGGAAGATAAGCGCAAGAAACGGCTATTTTATTATCTCTTACAATAACAGCTCCATCGTGTAATGGCGTATTCGGAATAAAAATATTGATTAACAACTCACCTGAAACATCAGCATCTAAAGGAATTCCTGTGGTAATGTATTCTTGTAAAGTTCTACTTCCTTGGATAGCAACAAGAGCTCCAATTTTCCGAGGGCTCATATAATCTACTGCCTTGACAAATGCCTGTACCATTCTTTCCTCAGAGCTGATGGGTGCTGTCGAAAACAAATCCGTTGCGCGTCCCAATCTTTCCAGACCTGTACGAATCTCAGGTGTAAAAATTACAACTGCCGCAATTACTCCATAGGTAATGACTTGGTTGATTAACCAAGAAACTGTGGTTAAACCAATAGCATTGGCAATAATTTGAGCAAGCACAAAAATTAAAACCCCTCGAACAAGAATCATAATTTTGGTACCAGCGATTGCTTTTGTAAAATAAAATAAAATCCAAGCAATTAGCGCAATATCGATAATATTGATGACAATACTCCAAGGGCTAGAAAATAAACTAGCCCAATATTGGAGATTGGACAATTGCTGAAAATTCATTTTCAGTGTCCTCACTTTCTCAACCTAAAAAACGTTCTTGACTATTATATCACTTTTCAAGATATTTTTCTGTAACCTTCTTTACTTTTTTATGATAAAATATTTCTTATGAAGATAAATACAGCATTGGGCCTCTTGGCAGGCAAGTCCTCCCACTTTGTTCTCAGCAAAATGGGGCGTGGTTCGACCCTGCCAGGGAAAGTTGCCCTAACATTTGACAAAAACATTTTACAAAACCTAGCGAAGAACTATGAGGTCGTGGTTATTACCGGAACTAATGGTAAAACTCTGACTACAGCTCTGACGGTAGGCATCCTCAAAGAGGCTTTTGGTGAGGTTGTGACTAATCCCAGTGGTGCCAATATGATTAGCGGGATTACGACAACCTTTCTAACTGCTAAGAAAGGAAAATCTACTAAGAATATCGCTGTACTAGAAATTGATGAAGCGAGTCTTTCTCGTATTTGCGACTATATCAAGCCAAGCCTTTTTGTCTTTACCAATATTTTCCGTGACCAAATGGATCGTTACGGAGAGATTTACACGACCTACCAAATGATTCTCGATGCTGCAGCGAAAGTACCTGAAGCGACTGTACTGATGAACGGTGACAGCCCGCTCTTTAACTCGGTCAGACTGAAGAATCCCGTCCGCTACTATGGATTTGACACCAAAAAAGGGCAAGCTGAGTTAGCGCATTATAATACCGAGGGCATCCTCTGTCCCAAGTGTCAGCATATTCTAAAATACAAGCTCAATACTTATGCTAATTTAGGTGATTATATTTGTGAATATTGTCATTTTAAACGCCCTGAATTAAACTACAAACTGACCCAATTAACTAGCCTTCACCACAATAGTTCAGAATTCGTCATTGATGATCAAGACTATCACATCAATATTGGAGGCCTTTATAACATCTACAACGCCTTAGCAGCCGTTTCTGTTGCTCAGTTCTTTGAAGTCGACTCGGCTACCATCAAGGCTGGTTTTGACAAAAGTAGAGCCGTTTTCGGACGTCAGGAAACGTTCAAGATTGGTAACAAAGAATGCACGCTAGTTCTGATTAAAAATCCAGTTGGAGCTACACAAGCTCTAGAAATGATCAAGCTTGCTCCTTATTCATTCAGTTTGTCAGTTCTCCTCAACGCCAACTACGCAGACGGTATTGATACCAGCTGGATTTGGGACGCTGATTTTGAGAAAATTTTAGACATGGATATCTCACATATCATTGCTGGTGGTGTTCGTCATTCTGAAATTGCTCGTCGCTTGCGAGTCACTGGTTATGATGCTAAGCAAATCAATGAAGTAGCTGATCTGAGTCAAGTCTTTGAAGAAATTAAACATCAGAAAACCAGACATGCCTATATCTTAGCAACATATACTGCTATGCTGGAATTCCGCGAGCTACTGGCAGAACGACAAGTGGTCAGAAAGGAGATGAACTAATGGTTTATACATCCCTAATTTCTCCTGATAACCAGGATTTCAGTTACGATATTAAAATTGCCCACCTCTATGGAGATCTCATGAATACTTATGGAGATAATGGCAATGTGCTCATGCTTAAATATGTGGCAGAAAAGCTAGGTGCTAGAGTTCAAGTGGATATTGTCTCTCTGGAAGATGGTTTTGACAAGGACAGCTACGACATCGTCTTCTTTGGTGGTGGCCAAGACTATGAACAAACAATTGTAGCTCGTGACTTACCAGCTAAAAAAGAAGCTTTAGAAAACTTTATCAATGAAAACGGCGTAGTGTTAGCTATCTGCGGCGGTTTCCAACTCTTAGGCCAATACTATATCGAAGCTTCTGGCCGTCGAATCGAAGGCCTAGGTATTATGGGACATTACACCCTTAATCAAACCAATAATCGCTATATCGGTGACATCAAGATTCATAATGAAGAATTTAATGAAACTTACTATGGTTTTGAAAATCATCAAGGACGGACGTTTCTGTCTGATGATGAAAAACCACTGGGTAAAGTCGTCTATGGTAATGGTAACAACCAAGAAGATGGCTGCGAAGGTGTTCATTATAAAAATGTCTTTGGTTCTTACTTCCATGGTCCCATCTTGTCCCGCAATGCGAATCTGGCCTACCGTCTGGTGACCACCGCTCTGAAAAACAAGTATGGCTCAGATATTGAACTAGCTGCTTATGAAGATATCCTAGCTCAAGAAATCCCAGAAGAATACGGAGATATCAAGAGCAAGGCTGAATTTGAATAAAGAATAATATAAATATATTGGAGAATCATTATGAAAGAAAAACTACACTACATCCTGCTTTTAATTACCATTCTATTGGTTGCCAGTATTTCCTTGGCTAATATGCAGAGTGTCAATGTTAGCTTTATCCTATTTAGCTTCAAACTTCCCTTAATCATCTTGATTTTGGTCTCAGTGCTCCTAGGCTCTGTCACGACCTTTCTCATCAGCATGCTGAAAAACTTCTCGCTAAAAAAAGAGCTTAAGAAAACCAAAGAAGCTCTTGAAAACTCACATACAAAAAACTAGGTTGGAAATTATTCCAGCCTAGTTTTTTGTATTCTCTTTTGGTAAGGGTAGGGAAAACATTGTAATCTCTAAGAAGCTCATTTTACACAGAAACTGCACACTCCTACACCTTATCCGCCAGTTCTTCCCATTCTAGCAGGACTTCTTCTTGGGCGGCTGTCAGCTGGTCGATTTGCTGCTGGCTCTCCATGAGTTCGCCGGCGTCATTAGTGGCCTGCATGGCTTCCTGAAGCTGACTGATCTGGCTGTCCAAGTCTTCGATTTGCGCTTCCAATTGCTCTAAGCGGCGGGCCAGCCGGCGCTGTTCTTTCTGGTTTTCCTTTTGAAGCTGATAGTCATTGGCAGGGGCAGTTTTGTCAGGACTAGCCTGCTCTGTCTCCTCCTGCAAGGCTTCCTGCTCTGCCTTTTTCTCCAGATAGTAGTCATAAGCACCCAGATAAAGGGTGGAGCCTGTCTCAGAGAGCTCAATGATCTGGGTGGCCACACGGTTGATAAAGTAACGATCATGGCTGACAAAGAGCAGGGTTCCATCAAAGTCAATCAGGGCATTTTCCAGCACTTCCTTGCTGTCAATGTCCAGGTGATTGGTCGGCTCGTCTAGGATGAGGAAGTTGTTATTTTCCATAGATAGCTTGGCTAGAAGCAGCCGCGCCCGCTCTCCACCTGATAGCATGCCGACAGACTTCTTGACATCGTCTCCCGAGAAAAGGAAAGCGCCTAAGCGATTGCGAATCTCGACCTCTGGCGTCAGCTTGAAGTCATTCCATAGCTCATCGAGAACCGTATTGCTGGGAGTCAGTTTGCTCTGGGTCTGGTCATAGTAGCCCACTTCCACATTAGCCCCCAACTGCTCCTTACCTCTGATGAAGGGCACTTGACCGATTAGTGATTTAATCAAGGTCGTCTTTCCAATTCCATTTGGCCCAACAATAGCTACCGCATTGAACTTGCGAATGTCGAGGTTAATCGGCTCCGACAGGACTTCCTCCCCATAGCCAATAGCCGCATCTTCCAAGGTTAGAACAACATTACCCGAAACTTTATCGGATTTGAAGGTCATATTGGCCGAGCGACTACCTGTCTCCGGCCTGTCCAAACGCTCCATCTTTTCCAGTTGCTTGCGGCGGGACTGAGCCCGCTTGGTTGTGGAAGCCCGAACTAGATTGCGATTGACAAAGTCCTCCAGCGCAGCGATTTCTTTCTGCTGCTTTTCATAGTTCTTAGCCTCGGTGGCTAGCTTTTGCTCCTTTTGGACCACAAAGCTAGAATAATTGCCCACATAACGATCCAGGGAATGTTTGGTCAAATCCAGCGTGATAGTTGCAACTTTGTCTAGAAAATAGCGGTCGTGACTGACAATGATCAAGGCACCGCTGTAGTTAATCAAGTAAGTTTCCAGCCAGGCAATGGTCTCGATATCCAAGTGGTTGGTCGGCTCGTCCAAGACCAGCAGTTCTGGCTTTTCCAAAAGCATCTTAGCCAGAGCCAGACGGGTATTCTGCCCGCCCGAAAGCTCAGAAATCTTCATCTGCCACATGGGCTGGTCAAACTTGAAGCCATTCAAAATAGCTCGAATATCGGCCTCGTAGGTAAAACCACCCTTCTGTCGAAAGTCCTCTGACAGCTGGTCATACTGGGTCATGAGAGCAGTCAGCTCTTCCCCTGACAATTCTCCCATTTGCAGCTCCATCTGCCGCAACCGCTTCTCTTGCTGACGCAGACTATCAAAGACCAGCAGCATCTCGTCGTAGATAGTATTCTCCGACTCAAAGCGGCTGTCCTGAGCCAAATAAGACAGAGATAGGTCTCGTTTTTTATTGATCTGACCAGAAGTAGGCTCTTCCTCGCCTACCAAAATCTTGAGCAGGGTTGACTTTCCAGCTCCATTTTTACCAACTAGGGCAATCCGGTCCCCCTCATCCACCTGCAGGTTAATATTGTCAAAAAGAAGCTCCCCTGCAAAAGAGCGTTCAATCTTGCTTGCTTGTAAAATAATCATAACCCCATTATAGCAAATTCATAGCCCAACTACCATTCTAGAAAATAAAAATACGGTCAAGATAAACCGCATTTCATCTAAAAGTATGTAAAATTTCTTGATTTTGCATCACGAGGTAAATACCTAATAAAACAATCAAAATGAAAAGAACGAATTTGATGATTCCTTTTACAAAACGGATTACCCAAAGGATCATCATAGAACCAATCAACCACATAACAGCTGAATGATTGAAAAAGCCTTGAACTGCCTGACTGTTTTCGCCAAAAAAACTTTGGATAGGAGCTGGAATATGTTCTCGCCATGCAGCTGTCACTCCAATACGATTTGCGATATCAGAGCCACTTTTCCATAACCATGCAAAAATACTAGAATTAAAGAGAAACAAAAAAACTTGCTCTGGGAAATATCTAATGACTTTAAATATATTTTTTAACATTTTATGATTGATACAACTCCTTTACTGTTTGAACGTCCACTGCTTGAATACTATAAAATGAACCAGAGGACTGCATGACAGATTTTTCTTCATTGTGTTCTAATCCAATCGCATGTTCCAATTCATGTTCTGCTGTGTTTACGATTCGTTCATAAGAGTAGCCGTATTGACTGTTTAATAGATAATAACGATTTAAACGAACAATTACAGTTGTGAAACGTTTAGTCAACAAATTTGTTTGTGATTCTGCTTCACCAGCTGCATTCACAGTAGCATTATTCATCTCCGTAGCCACAATATTCGCCTGCTTTTTATCATCTACTATCTGAAAAGTGAATGCACCTGTTTTATTCCAAGCATGAATGGCTTCCTGATAAGCCAAGCGAAGCGTTGAATTTTTTGTATCTATATACACCGTAGCACTTGCTTTATCCCACCGAACACCAGATTGGTGAACATGATTGTCTGATAATTGCTTGGTAATATCTTTCACATGTTGCCCAACGCTTCGTTGACGATCTTGCCCATTTATATAACGATAAAGTTGTCGCACATCTTGCTGAAGAATTGTAACAAAATTCGTTTTAGAAGGACTCATGATATACAAACTTCCTACAAAAAGAAGTGCTACCAAGGCAATAGTATAAACCAAACGCCACATCAAGCGCAAGAACGCCGAAAACATTCCAAATACAAACCTCATTCTCGCCCTCCTAATTTAAAATATAAAGAGTAAGTATAATGAGATTCACTTAAAAAATTCTTAAAATAGATAGAGCATAATAGAAATAACAAATCTCTAAAAATCATTCCCTGTCAAATATAAGACCCAAAGATACCACACACTTAGGATAGGCGTTCCTCTACTTCAAAACCAATTGGCAACCATTTAAGAAATTTTTCTAATTGTTTTTCCCAATAATACCACTCGTGCTTCCCTGGAGCATGTTCATACGTAATATCTAACTCGCACTCGCGTAATTTTTTAACGGCTATTTCATTTGCTTGATAGAGAAAATCTTGCTCTCCACACCAAGCATAGAATTTAGTTCTTTTATCTGACTTCTTTGCCATCGTTGTTAGAAAATGTTGCTCAACACCAGCTGCTTTCAAATCACCAAACACACCTTGCCAATAGTTGAGTGTTCCTCCAGGAAGGTCCTCTATATTCACATCATCCAAACCGATTCCAATGGCACCTGAGAAGGACCCCGCATAAGAGAATTGATTTGTTGTCAATGCTATTTTATAAGCCCCATAACCTCCCATAGATAAACCAGCGATAAATGTTTTTTCACGTTTTCGACTCATATTTGGAAAGAAACGTTGCATGACTTCAGGCAGTTCTTTGGCTATAGCATCATAGTATTTTAATCCATAAGTAGTATTCGTGTACCAAGCAAGATCTGTTGATGGCATAATTACAATTAAATTTGTATGGCGTAATAGACGCTCAATATTCGTCCGCTTCCGCCAAGAATTTTCATTTCCACCCATACCATGCAAAAGATAAAGAACGGGAATATCGGTGTCTGTCATCCGACTTGGCTCTACCGCGTCTACATCAGGATAGATGACATTGACACGACGCTCCATTTCTAATACTGTAGAATGATATTCAATTTCAAAAAATGCCATGTTGTCTCCTTTTTATATCTACATATGAATGTAAGAAAGGGGTTGGAACAAGTGTCCTGACCCCATTATTTTTGTTACTATCTTGACAAATGCCTCCAGCGATCTTAACGCACTTCCATTACAACTGGTAAAATAGCTGGCCGACGTTTCGTTTGCTCAAAGAGGTATTTCGCAAGATTGTCACGTACAGCCCCCTTCAATTCGCCCCAATCAAAATTATCCTTTGCGAGGTAATCTTCAACTGTCTTATTGATTAAATCAGCACTTTCACGTAAAATATCGCGACTTTTCTTAACATAAACAAAACCACGTGTATGAATCTTCGCTCTGGAAATAATCTTCTTATCACGTCGGTTCACTGTAATCGCTACGATAAAGATACCGTCCTCGGATAAAACTTTACGGTCACGCAGAACAATA
Source organism: Streptococcus sp. SI1 (assembly GCF_030439945.1). NCBI lineage: Bacteria > Bacillati > Bacillota > Bacilli > Lactobacillales > Streptococcaceae > Streptococcus > Streptococcus sp. SI1. The sequence continues at coordinate 295,500 of NZ_JAQFJE010000001.1, read as the reverse complement.
TTTCCCACATCACCAATCGCATTTCCGTCAATCATGACATCACCAGCCGGTACTGCTCCAGCAGGTAAAAAATCGCCTTTTTCATATTCCATAATGCTACCACGTTTTGGAATAAAAATGTTCTCTGGCAACATTCCAACAGCCATCGCAGCTTTAGCATGCGCTGCTAATTCACGGTATTCTCCTTGAATTGGGAACAAGAATTTTGGCTGCAAGAGATTTAACATCAGTTGCAAATCGCGTTCATTTCCATGACCGGACACTCGTAAATCTTGCGTAATCAATTTAACAACACCACCTGCTTGGTAAATCATATTTTCTACACGTGCCACCAAGGCTTCTTTTGCGATAGACGGTGTGGTAACAATATAAATCAAATCGCCTTCCTTAATTTCTACATAACGGTGACGACCAATAGACATCTTACGCAAGCCATTGATGGGCTCACCCATTCGACCAGTTTCCAAAATGATCAATTCATGATCTTCAAACTTAGACATTTCTTTAGGTTTAATCAGCAAGCGTTCATCTACAAGGGATAATTTCTTCAAGCGAATAGCTGTACGAACGATATTTTCAACATCAAATCCAGTTAATACAACACGACGTCCCGTTCTAGCAGCTGCTTCAAAAACTTGCTGAATACGAGAAAGATTGCTCGCAACTGCCGCAACAATCACGCGCCCATCCCAATCCCCAATCGTATCGCTAATTTCCTTTGCAACTTCACTCTCACTTGCCACTTGAATACTACTATCCGCATTGGCAGAATCACTAAGAAGAGCTAGGACACCTTCGCGACCAATCTCTGCCAAACGAGCAAAATCTGTCGCATAAGACTGGCTAGCTGTTTGATCAAACTTGAAATCACCTGTGTAAACAATATTGCCTTCAGGCGTTTTCAAAATAATTCCTAAACTCTCTGGAATTGAGTGTGTTGTTTTAAAGAAAGACACAACCGTATCTCCAAAGTCAATCTCTGTATCTTCATCAATCACATGAAAATTATTGAATTTTTTGACTGTATCATTTCCTTTGACAAATAACTTGGCCAGCTCAATCGTCAGTTCCGAACCAAATACAGGTACCTTTATTTCCGCCAACAAATAAGGCAGAGCACCAATCGCGTCTGCATGACCGTGTGTCAAAAAGACTCCTGCAATGCGGTCCTTATTTTCAAATAAATAGTCCATATTTGGAATGACAAAGTCCACACCAAGCTGTTCATTTTCCGGATACTTTAGTCCGACATCAAGGATAAAAATAGATTCATCCACTTCAGCGATGTAAAGATTTTTTCCATTTTCACGTACACCGCCCAAAGCAATCAATTTAATATTGCTCATTGATTCTCCTTTTCATATTTTTCTTACTAACGGCCCTTGGCTTCCCAAGTCGAATTACAGTTTTGCAAGTATTTTGCATATCCTATTTATTATACTACTTTTCATGATTTTTTTCAAAGAGGAGAGCATATAAAAAACTCCTAGTTACTGTATTTCTACAGAAAGCTAGGAGCCGTCTCTATTTGCTAATAAGTGATAGATAGACTTTCAGAAAAGAACTTTCTGAAAAGAGATTCTTATGATGATTCCATCGTTATTTTATTAAAGAATGATTTTCTTGTCCACAATATATCAAAAACAAGTTTATTCATCTAAAACAATAGTGGTTTTTTACCAAAGCGTGAAAATCATTAAAAAGCTTTTATCGACTACATCAAATAATATTCTTATTTATTCTTTCACTGCGTTCTCGATACGCGATGCAGTTCTACAAACCACTACATGCCATCTTCAGAAATATTATCAAATACCTCCAATTAAGAAAAACAATTAGCAAATAGAAACTAATACATCATAAACGATTTAAAACATGAATATTCCAATCCCCATTGGAATCATCCCTTTCTTATCTTTCTTCAACTATATTATACACTTTCTTTTCCGGAAAAGCAAGCGTTTACATTTGAATTTTTAAAATATTTTTTTACAAATAAAAAGAGGCAAAATTAATAATCCCCCCTTTTCAATGTAGATTTTATGCTCTTACTGTGACGCTTGTTCCATCTTCTTTGTAAAGATTTATCAGTCCTTCTTTACGACTACGTACCATATCACCTGGATAAACCGGGTGCGGCAAGGAAATGGTCAACAATTCCATCGGATTTGGAGCACGGTCAATTTTATTCCCATCTGAATCATGTAAATCTGTAATTACCCCATCAAAATGCCGGAAACCAGGACCATAAAATTCGACTAGATCACCTTCATTGATGACATTTCGTTGTCGAATAGTCGCTGTTTGTGTGGCAGAGTCATAAGCCACCACTTCTGCTACAAATTTATATTGTGGAATTTTTCGTCGTGCTCCAAAAAGTTGCTCATTTTCAGTCGGTGTGTGATAATAAAATCCTGTCGCCAACTCACGCTGCGCTACTTTCCACATTTCATCTACTAAATCTTGCTTGATCGCTTCAAACTTTTCTGGACTTTCAAGATAAGCATCAACTGCAGCTTTATAACAATTTGAAACAGTGGATACATAGTGAATAGACTTCATACGCCCTTCAATTTTCAAGCTATCCACTCCATTTTCGATCATATCTGGAATGTGATCAATCATGGACATATCAACAGCTGACATGGAGAATTCTTCTGGAATTTCCCCTTTTAAGCTTTTGCGCTCTTGCCCAAATGGCATATCGTACAAATCATATTTCCAACGACAAGATTGTGAGCAGCCTCCACGGTTGGCATCGCGCATACTCATGTGGTTGGATAAGGTACAGCGTCCTGAGTAAGAAATGCACATAGCTCCATGAACAAAAGCTTCAATCTCAACATCAGTATGCTTGCGGATTTCTGCTAATTCTTCCATGGAAACTTCACGTGCCAAAACCACACGCGTTAAACCTAAATCTTTCCAAAATTCTAGCGTTTCATAGTTTGTTGCACTAGCTTGTGTTGATAAGTGTACTTCCAAACCTGGTGCTTCTGTGCAAGCGATGGCAATCAAGGCTGGATCTGACACGATAACAGCTGAAATCCCAATATTACGTAGAGTACGGAACCATTCCCCAGCCCCCTCTTCATTGCCTTCGTGGGTCACCATATTTGCAGCAACATAGACTTTAGCACCATGTTTGCGAGCAAATTGGACGCCTTCTTCCATTTCTTCAAACGTAAAATTCCCAGCACGACTACGCAAGCCATAGGCTTGTCCACCAATATACACAGCATCCGCTCCATAGCGAATGGCCACTTTTAATTTTTCCAACGTTCCAGCAGGTGCCAAAACTTCTGGTCTTTTTAAAGTTTTTGTCATATCTCGCTCTTTCTAAATTCTATTGCTTAGCCTTTTTATTTTATAGCAAAAAAGACTTGAAAGCAAGCTAAAGGAATCAGATTTAAAAAATAAATAAGCAGTCACAATTGTGGCCACCTATATTCTTTATTTTACCTGATCCGGATCATAGTCATAAAAACCAGTATCTAAGAAACGATTCTTTGGATGTAACTGATGAACCTGTTCATCCAAAAGGAACGCTTGGTCTGATGTGAATTGATTGAGCTCAATCAATTCACGCGCTTGCACAAAAAGTTTGGCAATTTCAACAAAATTATGTCCTGGCGTATAAATTCCTTCTAGTTTCCAATGTGTGAAACCATGTTCTACCAATTCACTCAACTTGGTCATCATATCCAAATCATTATTTGCAAAAATATGGGTGCCATGATTATCCTCAAAAATAGAATAATGACTTTCTGGATCGCTTGGCTCTGCAAGGAATAAATCACGCTCACGGTTCTTTTCATCATTAATATGAGTGAAATTATAATAATTCTGCAACAGTGGTCGTTTAGAATGATGAATGACGCTCGCACCATAGACTAAAATTTCAACAGGGATTTCTAAAATCTCTTGCATTTTAAATAATTCTGCCGATGGAATTTCGCGTGCTAAAACTGCTTCTGAAGCACCTGCCTTTTGCCCCCAAAAATTCACTTGACGACTGCTAGCAACCATGGTCGAGGCATCATAAATCGTCTTAAATGGATAGCCATCACGTTTTAATATATAAAAAACACCAGCATCTCCCACCGTTATATAATCTGCTTGAATCTCCACTAAAAACTCAAGAAAAGGCTTGATTTGATTCATCATTTCCTGATGCATCAAGGAGTTGACAGCAACTGTCAACTCCTTGCCTGCTTCATGCACAATAGTTGCAATCTGGCGCAATTCATCATAAGAAAAAGTATGGGGTAGACGAAGACCATACTCTTTTTCTCCAACATATATGCGATCTACACCTGCTTTTAAAAGCTCTTTTACTTGCTCCACACTCTCAGCGGTTGCTGTAATGATAATTTTTTCCATAGTGAAATTATATCATATTTTCTATTTTACTTCTATTTTTTAATTTGAAAAGCATTTTTATTCTTTTTGTAACCTTTATGTAATATTTATCTAATTAAAATCATGGTAAAATAAGAGAGTACTGTAAGGAGAGAGAACATGACCGCAAGAAAATATCAGTCTTATCAAGAAGACTACACTTATTTAGAATTAGAAGAAGAACGCTATCCTCTTTATCAAGATTATATCCCTGAAGCAAAAACAAATCCAAATCTGAAAGAATTGCTATTTTTTGTCAATATTGCTACATTTTGTATCTTGACAGTTTTGTTTAGTTTTTTATTCTTATCCGTTAAATTAAATACATTCTTTGCTTTTACATTAGCAATTTCTCTTAGCTTGATTTGCGTCAAAGGGCAACAAGCGTTTATTCGTCGCAAAATAAATAAATAAATAGTTTTGATATAAAGCACCCACTTTCTCAGAGGTGCTATTTTTGTTGTGATGCAATTGGATCAGTTAAACAAATAAAAAATTGAGGTGTTAATCCTCAATTTTTTTATCTTCATTTTCTGATTCTTGTTTTTTTGTCAAATCAATAACAATGTCCTCAGAAGTCGTCTCTTTTTCTGTTGATTCTGGAGCAGACTTTTTTAAATCTTCTGGGGAAATCTCCTCCGTCTGCATTTTTTCTTTCCATTCCTTAAATTTTTCCTGTGAAAAATCAACTACTTGTTTCGTTGCTTCTTTAACAGAGTCAAGAACTGTTTCACCTGTAATTTCTCCACTCTCGACCTTTTCTTTAGCTTGATTGACTGCTTCTACAGCCTGATTAGAGAAATGATTTGCTTTTTGCACTACCTGATCTTTAAAATCGTCTGGATTTTCTTTAACTTCATTCATGAAATCTGAAACCTTAGCCGTCACTTCTTTTCCTTTTTTACTGGTGAGAAATACTGCTGCAGCCGCACCAGAGATTGTTCCTAAAAGGATAGATGAAAATTTACCCATAATAATCCTTCTTTCTTATTTTTTAAATAATTTAGTAATCATACGCAAAGCCGATAAAGTTGCACCAGCTTTCACTCCATTTTTACCTGCTGTAGCGGCTTTTTTACTCAAATGCCGAGCAGAATCATTTAAATCTGAAACTGACTCTGACAAATCTGCAACTGCAGTGAAAAGTGGATCAATTGTTGTCATTTTCCCGTTAATATCATCTGCTAAAACATTCACTTTGGTTAACAATTCATTTGTCTGATAGAGTGTCACATTCACATCCGTTGTCAATACCTGAATTGTTTTTTCTGTTTCATCAACGACAGTTGAGATTTTCCTGACTAAGAAAATCGTGTAAACAATCAAAGTAATCAAAGCAAGGGCCACTAAACTATAAGCAATTTCAAGCATTTTTTTCTCCTAACTTTTTAATAATAAGGGGTATCTACTTTTTTTCTTTGGTAAATGATAAGAATAATTCCTGCGACCACTAGAACAGCTGACAACCATTGTGACACACGCAAGCCCACAAACATGAGACTATCTGTTCGCATGCCTTCAATCACCATGCGACCTATTCCATACCAAATAAGATAAAATCCAGTCATTTCTCCACGTTTGAGGAAGTTTTTCTTTCTTCTCGCAACCATCACTAAAGCAAATCCTAACAAATTCCAAACCGACTCATAAAGGAAAGTTGGTTGCCGATAATGTCCATCAATATACATTTGGTTGCGAATAAAACTTGGCAAGTAATCCAAACGTTTAACAATCGCTCCGTAAGCCTCTTGGTTGAAGAAATTGCCCCAACGCCCTAGACTTTGAGCAATCATTACACCTGGAACAGCAATATCTAAAAAGTCTAGTGTGTTAATGAATTTTCGTTGGGAGAAGAAATATAAGACAATCGCTCCAGTAATTAAACCACCATAAATAGCAATTCCCCCGTGCCAAATAGCAAAAATCTCAGCAGGATTTTTAGCATAATAGTTCCAGTCAAAAATGACATAGTAAATGCGAGCCCCAACAATCGACAGAGGAAATGCAACAAGAATAAAATCAAGAATGTCATCTGGAATAATCTTTTTCCTTGGTGCTTCTTTCATAGCTAGATAGACAGCTAAAATCAAGCCTGTCACAATACAAATCGCATACCAACGAATACTAAAAGGCCCTATCTTAAATGCAATTGGATTAATCATGAGCCACCTCATTTTTACTAATAAGATTGGTTAAGCGTTCCTCAAAAGTCTTCGTTGCATCAAAGCCCATTTCTTTTGCGCGGTAATTCATAGCTGCCGCTTCAATTACTACTGAAATATTTCGACCGGTTTTCACAGGAATCCGGATTCTTGGAATCACTACACCTGATACTTCAAACTCCTCACCATTGTTCCCCAAACGATCAAATGTTTTATTGACATCATAATTTTCCAGATAAACAGCCAACTGAACCTGGGATGAATCTTTTACAGCACTTGCCCCGTAAAGGCTCATAACATCAATAATCCCAACGCCACGAATCTCAAGTAAATGGCGCAAAATTTCAGCTGGCTCACCCCAGAGAGTCATTTCATCTTTGGCATAGATGTCTACTCGATCATCAGCCACCAGACGATGACCGCGTTTGACCAATTCCAAGCCAGTTTCACTTTTCCCGATTCCACTATCTCCTTGAATCAAAACACCCATTCCATAAATATCCATTAGAACGCCATGAATACTGGTTCGTTCAGCCAAACGTGAATCTAGATAGCTAGAAATTTCACCTGACAAACGACTTGTCGGTGTATGACTGCTGAGAACAACAATTTTGTTTTCCTTCGCAGCCTTCAACATCTCATCAGGTACTTTCAGATCACGCGCCACAATCATAACAGTGTCTCGTTCAAACATTTTCCGTAAAACCTGATAGCGATTGTGAGAGGTCATCTTCATCAAGTAAGACCATTCCTTCATTCCCATTAGCTGGATACGTTCTGGTGTGTAATAGTCAAAATAGCCTGTCATTTCAAGTCCAGGACGAGAAATATCAGATGTTGTAATCTCTTTTTCCAACATTTTCTCATCACCATAAACCACATTTAATCTGACTTTATTTAATAGATCTTTGATCCTTACAGCCATATTTTTCCCCTTTGATAATTTCTTTATCTATTATAGCAAATTTTCAGACTAAAAGAGAGTTTCATCTTTGATTTTGCAAAGAAAATGGATTCAAACATCTGTAGTACCCATCAGTCCTCTGACTGAATCATTTGTTCTACAATTTGTTTTTGATTTTGAAATACAGGATATCGCTCCATAAAATATCGAAGCTCACTAGACTTCAACCAGATGTGACCATCCGTTTCACTCTCTTGATACCTCACCGTTTTCTCTGCCACGATGGCCTCATAAAAATCAAAATGACAGCGATCGTTAGATGACGTCACTTGGTCAATCAGTTGTAGTTCTATAGGAATTAGACCAGTTTCTTCCCGCAATTCACGATAGGCTGCGGTCATGCTATCTTCACCAGCCAGCACACTTCCTCCTGCACCAAACTCATAATAGTTAGGATGAATCTCTTTTTTAGGACTGCGGTGCATCAGGAGAAATTCCCCATCTATATGACGAACAAAGACATTGACACAAAGATGGTACTTCCCTTCTGGAATCTCTTCTCCTCTGAGCAATTTATATCCAACTTTTTCCCGATACTCATCGTAAGCATCCCAATACTCCATCTCTTCTCCTTCAAAAATAAGAGAGTCCATTGCATGAACTCCTTTTTGCATCTATAAACAAACTCTTATTCTATTATAATCACCAAAACCAACCATCTTCTTCTTTGATAGCTTCTGCTTCTTTGCGCTTACGAGGTCCTGTTCCATACATTTCTTCTTCCACATCTTCCTTGTAAGGCATCACAGCTGCTAAGATGATATAGATGATAATCCCTAAGCCAAAGTTAAAGATAGTAAATAAAACGAATAAAAAGCGAACGAGACCAACATCCAAACCAAATTTGTCAGACAAACCAGCTAAGACTCCTGATATAGCGCTATTTCGGCGTAATTTATAGAATTGTGTTTTCATAATCATTCAGCCTCTTTCATTGATACTAGAATTAGTGTAGCATATTTTAACCATCATGCCATCCGTCCTTAGGCGGATTTCTTATTATCAATGTTTACAACTACTGCTTTCTGATAAATTTCAGCTTGCCTTAACACTTTCCACAGCAATACCGTTTTGGATTGATTTGTTTTTTTCTGAAATAGAACATATGACATTGTTGACATTGATAAATCAAGACCGTAGAACGATAATCAAAACCCGGTGCATAACGAAGCCCATCAACCTTTTTCAACAAGTTTTTAAAATCCTGATCCCTATGGCGATAGCCCTTCTTTTCAAAGTAAAGATGATAATGACACAGCTCATGTCGAACAATTTTTCGGAAAGTCTCTAAACCAAACCGTTCATAGATTTTGAAGTTAAAATCAAGATGACCATCTTTTGGAAAAAAGCGTCCGCCCGTTGAGAGGAGACGCTTGTTCCAAACAGCCTCATGACGAAATTCCTTGCCAAAATCTTCTGAAGAAACTTGTCTAACATAGTTAGTTAGATTCATGTGGCGACACCAAGGAAAGATTGACCTTTTCTCTTTCTATATCCAATTTATCTACCCAGACTGTCACCAAGTCACCGACAGAGACAACTTGACTCGGATGTTTGACATAGTTGTTGCTGAGCTTAGAAATATGAATCAAGCCATCTTCATGAATACCAATATCCACAAAAGCTCCAAAATCAACAACATTGCGAACAACACCTTCTAATTTTTGCCCAATTTGTAAGTCCTTTATATCTAGAACATCTTGACGAAGAACTGGTGCATCAAACGAATCACGTAAATCTCGACCTGGCTTGAGTAAGTCTGCAATGATGTCTTTAAGTGTTGCTTCCCCTATTCCCAAGTCGTTAACTACCTTGGCTACATCCAATGACTGTAATTTTTCCTGACCATCTTGATTCAAGTCTTTAATTGCTAGCATTTGGAATAATTTCTCAACAGCTGGATAACTCTCTGGGTGAACACCTGTATTGTCTAAAATATTGTCACTTTCGGGAATCCGTAAGAAACCTGCTGCCTGTTCAAATGCTTTAGCACCCAAGCGAGGCACTTTTTTAATATCTTCACGCGAATGAATCATACCTTCTTCTTCACGATATTTGACAATATTTTCAGAAATCGTTTTATTCAATCCTGCTACATGAGAGAGAAGAGAGGGACTTGCAGTATTGATATTAACGCCAACCTGATTGACAACGGTATCTACAACAAAGTCCAAGCTTTCAGATAATTTCTTCTGACTAACATCATGCTGGTATTGCCCAACACCGATTGATTTCGGATCAATTTTAACCAACTCTGCAAGCGGATCCTGCAAACGCCGAGCAATCGAGATAGCCGAACGTTTTTCAACGGTCAAATCTGGGAACTCGTGCCGCGCCAATTCGCTAGCTGAATAAACAGATGCACCGCTTTCATTTACAATGACATAGCTGACATTGGGATGAGTTTTCAGCACTTCAGCAACAAACGCTTCACTTTCTCGACTAGCTGTTCCATTTCCAATAGCGATAATTTCAACGCCAAATTGTTCAATCAAGTCTGACAGTTCTTGCTTAGAAGCTTCAATTTGTGCTGCTTTTGCTGGCGGAACAGGATAGATAACCTGAGTTGTCAGCATTTTTCCAGTTGCATCTACGACTGCTAGCTTAGCTCCTGTCCGGAAAGCTGGGTCAAAACCGAGTACTACGCGCCCTTTGAGTGGCGCAATCAAGAGCAGATGACGAAGATTGTCTGAAAATAGCTGAATAGCACCATCTTCCGCTGTTTCAGTTAATTCTGTTCGAATTCGACGTTCCATAGCTGGAATGATTTTCTTTTTCACTGCTTGTTGGATTGCTTCATGAATGTAGTTATTTTTAATCTTAAACCGCAATTCAAAAAAGCGGATGATTTTTTCTACATTATGTTCAAAACCAACTTTAAGTACACCTAGCTTTTCACCCCGATTTAAAGCTAAAGTCCGATAACCTTGCATATCCGCAATTTTTTCAGAAAAATCATAATAAATTTGAAATACTTGCTTTTCGTCCAAATTTGCATCTTTCAAAGTTGAAACAATGCTTGAATTTTTCAGTATTTCATGATAGGTCCATGCACGCAGTTGGACATCTTCTGAAATGGCTTCCACCAAAATATCTACAGCCCCAGATAGAGCCGCCTCTGCCGTTGGAAATGCTTCACTAGTTAAATCAATGGCTTCTTCTTGTAGATTGCTAACATTTTGCAATATAAGCCGTGCCAAGGGAAAAAGTCCTGCTGCACGCGCAATCGTAGCCTTTGTCCGACGTTTTTCTTTGTAAGGAAGATAAAGTTCTTCCACATCAGTCAACTTTTCAGCTGCTTCAATAGCTGCACGTAATTTATCCGTCAGCTTTCCTTGCTCCTCGATCTTAGCTAACACTGTTTCTTTACGTTCTTTGAGATTTGTCAGGCTTTTATCCAAATCAAGAATTGCCTTGATCTCTACCTCATCCAAATTCCCCGTCATTTCTTTCCGATAACGAGCGATAAAGGGAATTGTGTTGCCTTCAGCTGTCAATTCAAGAACTTTTTCAACTTGTTTTTGACTAACATTTAAACTTTGTGCGATTTCAATAATATTTGTTTCCATAAAGAATATTATACCATATTCCAAACTTTATTACATAGGGGAAAATAATTCACACAACTTTATTTCACCATAATCTTCAAAATGATAGTATAATAGTAAAAAAGAAAAAGGAGGCTGCTATGGCTATTAAATTTACGCGTTCAGATGATTTAGATAAAATGTTTGAAGAATTTGCAACGTTACCTAAAATCGAAAAAATAGAATTTCCTGATGAAAAAGAAAAAAAGATTAAAAAAGAACAAAAGGCTAAAAAATCATGAATTTTTTTCATCAACTGCCGCCTAGTGTACTGCAAGCTGGTGCGATTTTCCTCTCCATTATTATTGAAGCACTGCCTTTTGTGCTGATTGGGAGCATTATTTCAGGTTTTATAGAGGTTTATATCACACCAGACAAAGTTTATCGCTATCTACCTAAAAATAAATGGGGGCGGATTTTCTTTGGTACTTTTATAGGATTTATTTTCCCTTCCTGCGAATGTGGAATTGTCCCCATTATCAATCGCTTTTTGGAAAAGAAAGTGCCAAGTTATACAGCCGTACCTTTTATGGTGACGGCGCCAGTTATCAATCCTATCGTTCTCTTTGCAACTTACTCTGCTTTTGGAAATTCCTTTAAAATGGCGTTACTCAGAGCTTTTGGATCTGTTGTTGTAGCAATTGTTCTAGGAATCTTCTTTGGCTTTCTCAATACTGCAAATATTCAAAAAGAAAATCGAATCATTCCGCATGAACATGATTTTTCTCATTTAAGTCAAAGCCAGAAAGTATTCCAAGTATTTGTGCAATCTATTGACGAATTTTTCGATACTGGTCGCTATTTAGTTTTTGGCTGTCTCTTTGCCAGCATCGTTCAAGTCTATGTTCCTACACGCATTCTGACTTCCATTAGTGCAACACCACTTATGGCTATTCTATTATTGATGGTGCTTGCATTTCTTCTCTCACTTTGTAGCGAAGCTGATGCCTTTATCGGAAGCTCACTCATTTCTAGTTTTGGGTTAGCACCAGTTTTAGCTTTCCTCGTCATTGGACCAATGTTAGATGTAAAAAATATTCTCATGATGAAAAATTATCTCAAAGGACGATTCATCTGGCAATTTATTGGAATTGTTAGTTTAGTCGTTGTTCTTTATTCTTGGCTTGTGGGGGTAGCGCTATGATTCGTTTTTTAATTTTAGCTGGTTATTTTGAAATTACCATGTATTTGCAACTTTCTGGCAAACTCAACCAATACATCAATATGCATTTCTCTTATTTGGCATATATTTCAATGGTGCTTTCTTTTATGTTAGCCATTGTTCAGCTCATTGTTTGGATGAAAAAAATGAAAGTACACAGCCATCTGACGAGTCGTTCGGCAAAATTTGCTAGTATTGCTTTTCTCATCGTACCGTTGCTGGTTGCTCTCTTCTTTCCAACAGTCAGTTTAGACTCTACGACCGTTTCTGCTAAAGGTTACCATTTCCCATTAGCTGACGGCAGTTCAAAAAACATTCAAGCTGATGAAGGCACTACCAATCAGTACCTAAAACCTGATACCAGCACTTATTTCACTAAAAGTGCTTATGAGAAAGAAATGCGAGCAGCCGCCAAAAAATATCTGAAAAAAGATACCATCTCTGTTACGAATGAAAATTACATGGAGGTCATGGAAGTTCTTTATGATTATCCAGATGAATTTGCTGGAAAACGACTAGAATTTACCGGTTTTGTTTATAATGATCCAAGTGATGCTAAAAGTCAATTTTTGTTCCGCTTTGGTATTATTCACTGTATCGCCGATTCGGGGGTTTATGGACTTCTTACAACTGGAAATACTGAACATTTTGAAAACAATACCTGGATAAGAGCAAGTGGGAAAATTACGATTCGTTACCATAAACAACTAGGACAAAGCTTGCCAATACTTGAAGTAGATAGTTTCAAAAAAGTTGAGAAACCTAGCAATCCTTATGTCTATCGTGTCTTTTAATCCATATTGAATAAACAAAAGAAGACCTGAGAACTATTTCTCTAGGTCTCCTATTATGCTCTTTTCTGAGCAATTATGATAAAGTAAGAAAGATTTTTATTTTTAGGAGTTATTATGTCACATCACAACCAAGTCATCTCAAGAAAAACGTTGCTATCGATTTTTGCCACTGCTCTAATTACTTTTGCTGGAATTCTTTCGGAAACTAGTATGAATGTCACTTTCCCGCATCTTATGAAAGTGTTTCATACAGATCTTGGAACATTGCAGTGGATTACGACAGGTTACCTGCTCGCTGTCTCCATTACAATTACACTAGGAGCCACACTAGCGCACAACTGGTCTGAACGTAGAATTCTCTTTACCAGCCTAGCTATTTTTACAGTAGGAAACGGTGTAGCGATGCTTGCGCCAAATTTCGCCCTACTCATGCTAGGCCGCATTTTGCAAGGTTCAGCAACTGGAATTGCCACGCCACTTATGTTTAATCTTATCGTAGAACGTATTCCGCGCAATCAAATCGGGTTTTACATGGGACTGTCTGGACTCGTTATAAGCCTAGCTCCTGCGATTGGTCCCACTTATGGCGGCTTTATGATTAGTTTGTTTGATTGGCATATGATTTACACATTCATCATGCCGATTCCGATCATCTCCTTCATTTTAGGATTTTTCTTTTTAGAAAATACTCCCAATAGAAAGAAACGCCCTTTTGAATGGATTTCTTTCTTACTCCTTGCCCTCTCGCTTACTTTTTCTATTATGGCCATTTCTAGCTTAGAAGAAGGTAGTTTTAATTGGAGCTTCGTCATCATCTTTTTATTATCACTTCTACTTTTCATTTGGAGAAGTTTAACAGTGGAACATCCTTTTTTAGATCTTCGTATTTTAAAAAATCCAGCTATTTTACTCGGACTCATCCCGTTTTTCCTCTATCAATTTTCCAATTTATCAGCAAATTTTCTAATTCCTAATTTCTTGGTTTTAGTAAAACACCAGGCAACTTCTGCATCTGGTTTTGCGTTACTTCCTGGAACAATGTTAGGAGCTTTCTCAGCACCTTTCTTAGGCAAATTATATGATAACAAAGGACCCAAACTTTCCTTATACGGTGGCAATATTCTCTTTTTCTTAGCTATCTTCGTTTTTGCATCCTTTACAAAAGCCCTAACATTGCCATTCATCATTCTACTCTATATTTTCTTCACGATCGGGCGCAATATGGCGTTCAACAACACAATGGCATTATCTGTTTCACAAATTAGTCGCGAAAAATCACCTGATGCTACAGCACTTTTTCAAATGGCGCAAACATTTGCTGGTGCTTTAGGAACAGCTACCGCTGCTGTCATCATCAATCAGGCTCCTGATACCACAACAGGTGTGCACCTTGTTTTTCTTCTTCTATCTGTCCTTGTTATCCTTATTTTTTATCTTTTTTACTCTTTATTTCGAGCTATCAAAAATCAGAAATTTTAATCAATTTGTGGTAAAATAAATAAAATATTAGAAAATGGGTATTCAAAATGTCTTCAAAATTGATTATTACAATTTTTGGTGCTAGTGGAGATTTAGCAAAAAGAAAACTCTATCCTTCTCTTTTTAGATTGTATAAATCTGGCAATCTGTCTAAGCATTTTGCTGTTATCGGTACGGCTCGCAGACCTTGGAGTAAGGAATATTTTGAATCTGTTGTAGTAGAGTCGATAACAGACCTAGCAGATAGCCCTGAGCAAGCGCAAGAATTTGCTAGCCATTTCTACTACCAAAGTCACGATGTGCAAGATACCGAGCATTATATTGAATTAAGAAAACTACAAAATCGTCTCAATGACCACTATCACGCAGAACACAATAAATTGTTCTTTTTATCTATGGCGCCTCAGTTTTTTGGAACGATTGCCAAGCACCTCAAATCTGAACAAATTGTTGATGGAAAAGGATTTGAACGCTTAATTGTAGAAAAACCCTTCGGTACAGATCTTGCCTCTGCTAGCAGGTTGAATGATGATTTGCTGGCAACATTTGACGAAGACCAGATTTTCCGTATTGACCATTACCTCGGAAAAGAAATGATTCAAAGTATTTTTGCCATTCGCTTTGCCAACCTTCTTTTCGAAAATATCTGGAATCGCGATTATATTGACAATATCCAGATTACCTTTGCAGAAAAGTTAGGCGTGGAGGAGCGCGGTGGCTATTACGATCATTCAGGCGCTCTACGTGATATGGTACAAAATCACACACTCCAGCTCCTGTCCTTACTTGCTATGGACAAACCAAAAGCATTCACCAAAGATGACATTCGAGCTGAGAAGATTAAGGTTTTCAAGAACTTACATAAGCCTACTGATAATGATCTGAAAAAGCTCTTTATTCGCGGTCAATATACTTCTGGCAAAGTTGATGGAAAAAAATATATTTCCTATCGCAGCGAACCAAATGTTAATCCAGAATCTACTACAGAAACTTTTGCTTCTGGTGCATTTTTTGTAGATAGTGAGCGTTTCCGTGGTGTTCCATTTTTCTTTCGTACTGGAAAGCGTCTTACTGCTAAAGGAACTCATGTCAACATTGTTTTTAAGCAAGTGGAATCCATTTTTGACTCCTCGCTCCAACCAAATGTGTTGACCATCTACATTCAGCCAACTGAAGGTTTTTCTCTTAGCATGAACGGCAAAGAAGTAGGTGAACAGTTTAGCTTAGCTCCGCTAACACTTGATTATCGTACAGATGCGACCGCCTCTGGTGCATCACCAGAGCCTTACGAGAAGCTCATATACGATGTGTTAAACAATGACTCAACGAACTTCAGCCATTGGGATGAAGTGCGTTCTAGCTGGGAATTGATTGATCGCATTGAAGCCTTGTGGGCAAACAATGAAGTTCCTCTTCATCATTACAAATCAGGTACTATGGGGCCTGCAGCTAGCTTTGAACTTCTGCACCACTTCGAATCCAATTGGAATTGGCGACCAGACGAAGTCTATCGCAAAGAAGGGCGACTGGAATAAAGTAAATATATATAATCGATTTGCAACTCATTCATTTGCCAGTCTTTTCCTAGCTCTATAATTTCTGTAGTGGGTAGATCCCATACAAAAGTTATAGAGCTTTTTGGCCTACAAAAGTTACATCACTAACGTCCTTGAATCTATTCAAATGTCAAGTTGACGATTATCAATAAACTCATCAAGGATATTAAACGACAAGCTCTTAATTTCCGAATTTTCCAGAATCGCAAAATGAGAATTATCATTGCGTTACCATATCAAAAGAGAGTACTGGCCTCATTCTCTTTGTGCCTCAATAGAAGTCATCTACTACAAACAAAAATCCCCACCAAAAGTGGGGACTAAAGGCACTTTCGTGTGATGAGCAGGTTCACACAACTCATCAAGGTCCGCTCCTGCGTATATGACCTCCCATGCTCAATATGTGACTTACGTCACCTATCGACTCATCGCATGAACCAATCTTACTATACTTATCAAATTATGTCAAGAAAAACTATTACATTCTCAACTCCTTCCACGTTTGAAATTAACATTTTAAAAGAGTAAAATAATTTTAGGAGGATAAAAAATTATGGATACAACAAAACAGCCTGTCCTTATGCCTCAGGATACGAGAATAATGGCTCTCTTACTTGGTGCTGTAGGTGGCTGCCTTGATGTTTTCTCGCATATGCAATTTAGTACGCTAATCGCAACTCAAACAGGGAATATTCTTTTAATTGTAGCCGACTGGGATGGTCCAACCGTAAAGACGGCTTATCGCATTCTTTCACTTGTCTTCTTTACTTTTGGTTTTATCCTTGGTATTCTACTTAAAGAACAGGCTCAAAGTTCACATTGGCGTACTTGGGGAATCTTACCGTTAACTCTCATCACTTTCCTCTTTCCGTTCTTTCACTCTCATTATTTTATCTGGGTGATATTATTTGCAACCTCTACAGGAATGGTCATGTTAACTTATACAGGCTCAAAAGTCGAGTCTCACCCCTACATGATTATGATGACCTCAGGAAATTATCGGAAAATGGTCACTGCTTGGTATGAATATATTCGTTTTAAAGATCGTAGACATATTATTAGAAGGCAAGCGGCTAATTACTCTATGATTGTCGCTAGTTTCATCGGCGGTGCTGTTTTTACTGGATTTCTCACACGCTTTATTCACCAATACGCTATCTGGACAGTCACTACTATTTTGACGATTATTATCATTCATTATACCAGATACAATCATATACATCACTTAGAGCAAAAAAATATCTAGCATCATAACAATAGGAATGACGATAAAAAAGATATTTTTCAATCATTTGAAATCACAAATATTTACTACCTTCTTGAATACTGAAAGATGCTAGGTTCTCTTGCGCTTAGTTATAATTCATCTGCTATAATTGATCAGAAATCAAAAGTTAGATTTCCTATCCAACTTTTGGAGTGCAAATCACATCATAGAATTTTACCAGATTTCAATTCAATTTTAACATCTTATTATTTTCATTAATTACATTTTATAACATCAATGTAGCAAGTGCATTATTAAGAATATGTGTTAACATAGAATATTCGATTTTTTTTTCTCTATAATAAGGTAAACTCATCCCAAGTCCCATTGCACTATAAAATAATAATGCTTTGATAAATGAGTCTGGATTGCTTTCACTAGTTGCATGTGCAGCACCAAAAAGTAAACACGTAATTATCAGTCCCTTTCGACTCATTGAATAACAGTAATTCATAATTATTCCTCTAAAACATAACTCCTCAAGTATTGGCATAAAGATTATAAAAAATAATAGAAGAAGAGGCTCTCCCAATTTAGCATAAAGTAAATCAACTAAATCATCATTTGCAAAAGGACCAAGTATTGGAACAAACACTCTTACGAAACATCGTAAAACAACTGCTATGGCAATAGAATAAAGAGCGCTCTTGAACTCTAGTTGCTTCCTGCAAATAGGATTTACAACTTTGTGCCTGATTGAAATTTTGTAGCATAACAAAATCAATATCAATGTAAATATTAAGATTAATATTCTCTCATAAGCTTTTGGAAGAATCTCTAATTTCAATACTATAATCCAAAGACTAGATAGAATACCTAGTGAAAAAATTACTATCAGTTTCTCATAATTTTTCTTCATTTTTGATTACCTCTATACTTCCATCTTTTGAAAATTTTAAATAATAATCTATATATTTCTTAAACAATTCAGTATTATGAAGTATAATAATATTTATAGTATCTGGAATTCTATTTCTCAAAGAATCAAGCATTCTCTCATTTGACAACGCATCAAGATTAGAATTAGGCTCATCCAAAATTCTAAATGTAGCATCTCTATAAAAAACTCTTGCTAATGCAACACGTTGCCATTCTCCAGCAGAAAGTTGCTGACCGCTATCAAACCAATACCCTAATTGAAATTGTTCATTACCATAAGAAAATTCATTCAAATTAAATTCTGATAAGTACGTATTTAGTGAAGTCTCATTTTGACTGTTTAATTTTATATTTTCTTCTAAAGTTCCCTCTACTTTAAGAAAATCTTGAAACAGTACAGAACTACATTCTAAAAAACTTGACTTATCTACTTTCAATAAATCACTTCCATTAATAATAATCTTCCCTTCGTAGTCCTTATATAAACCTAGTAAAAGTTTTATAAATGTTGTTTTTCCGCTACCATTAGGACCAACTAATGCATATAGATTTCCACTTTTTAATTTTAAACTTACATTCTTTATGATATTTCTTTCAGTTTTAGGATATTTAAATGATAAGTTTTTAACCTCTATCTCTTCTATACTTGAGATATGCTCATTAAACTCAGATTGCCAACTGAAGACTTCAATTTTAAAAAATTCTAAAAACTGTTCAAAATATAATCTCTTCTTCAATATCTCAGTTCCCGTACTAAGAATAGTTGTAATTTGTAGTTGCAAAGAATTCACGGATCTAATAAAAATGATAACATCTCCTAATAAAACATCTCCTTCAAAACCTTTAAGTATTGTAAAAACAAAAACAGCTCCTAAAATAATTGAATTTAAAATTGATAATAAGCCATTTTTCGTAGCGCTTTCTTTGGCAATCTTTAAATCTTGCCTTTTAAAATAATGTTCCAAATTAATGTGTTTTTCCTTTAATTTTTTATAATAATTAAATAACTTTATCTCTTTAAAATATGTACCAGATAGTAATAAAAATTTATAATACCAAGATTCTCTAGTCTTGTCTGTCCGTTTTCTAAGGATTGAATACTGTTTCTCATTGATTATATTATTTACCACAAATTGAATAATAGGTATTATAAGAACAAGAGGGAGCAACCCATAAGATACTCGTATAATTACATAAAGATAAGAAACAATATTAATAATTGTTGAAATCATTTTGATATGTTCTTGACAAAAATCCAAAATATCATCAGAATTTAGATTTTGTGTTCTTTGAATTATATCAAAAGTCTCACTCTTTTCAAAACT
Organism: Streptococcus sp. SI1; assembly: GCF_030439945.1. Lineage (NCBI taxonomy): Bacteria > Bacillati > Bacillota > Bacilli > Lactobacillales > Streptococcaceae > Streptococcus > Streptococcus sp. SI1. The sequence continues at coordinate 275,924 of NZ_JAQFJE010000001.1, read as the reverse complement.
GCTTAAAGAGAGAGTCTCTCCGTGATTAAGAATCAATTTGTCAACATATACTTTAAAATTCAGGCGTATTTTTGTCCCATAATATGCAAACCAAGCATCACATATTTTCTCAATAACTTCAGATAATACATATACGGAAATCAGTACCAAGTACTCTGTTACCACTCCTGCTTTCATTTGGATTCTATTGAATAAGAATTGTAAAATAAATAGTCTAGAAAGAGAAAGTAGATTGATTGTAACTGTTAATATTACAAATGTCCAAAGATATTTTTTTTCAAAGCCATTTATTAAATTAAATGAACTTTGCACAACTGAAAAATAACTTCTCATACAGTCTCTCCATATATCTACCTCAAAAATAATAGTTCTTCAATTTCAGAGTTGCTATACAAAAGTTTAGAAAAAAGTAAAAAAATCCCCCCCGTTCCTTCCAAAATATTTAAATTTTCTGGATGTCCTTTAAAAACTGAAAAATCTTCTGAATTGGATATTAAACTATACTTTTTTCTATAATAAAATTTCTCATTTGAATTATTTCTAATAATCCTTAACATTAATTCAATCTTAGTATCTATAATCTCATTATCACCTACTAAAGACAAAAATAATATTTCACCAGCAATTCCATGACATAAAGATATATCTTTTTCCTCTATAATTTGTCTTAATTCATTCATTTGCTTATTCATATCAATAGTTAAATGGCCATTAAATTCAACATGAGTAGTGTTACAAATTCTGTTGATTGAATTTGAAATGCTTACATATCCGTAACACCAACTTGGATAATTATAAACATCCTTTTCTCTTATAGTAATTCCTTTGGAAAATTTCCGATAATCTAGCTGAGAAGGCCATTTTATAACCTCATTTTTTATATAGGAGTATTTTTCATAAATTGCTAAACCAAACTTTATTATTTTTATAATACTACATCTCAAGTTTATTTCGTCAATATTTTTATAAATCTGGCTTAATGCCAAAAGTGGTCCCAAAATACCATGAGATAGACCAAAATTCATATGCCCCTCAGGAAAATCGATTTTTTCTTTCTCTAAAAATTGTTGTTCACACAAAACTCTTATATTTATATCGCCATCCTTATCAACTTCAAATAAAGAACATAGATATTTAACTGTATTTGGAAATTGTTTATCATAGTATTTAGATAAGTATAAAGCAATCCCTGATATACCTCCTATGATATCGTACTCCGACATACTCACTATGGAGTTATTGAATAGAAATTCAGAATGTTTTTCTAGCTTAATATACAATAACTCGTCAACTTGATTTGAGAAAGTAACTAATTTACCAGTATAATTTGAATAACATTTAATTCCAAAAGCAATCTCTCCTAAACCTGAAAATGCCGAAATATCACTTATCCTATTATTTTCAATTTCGTGTTTGAAATATAAACATATCTCATATACAAATTCTTCCCACTCCATACCAACATTAAAATATTCATGGATGATTGGATATAACATTAAAACAACTGAAAAATCTCTAGGAGATACTGTTTTGTTTAAAATTTTAACATTTAATTTTGAGACAACCTCTTTCATATATTCATACATTTCTTCTCTAATTTTCTTTTCTAAATTCATTTTTCAGACTCCTTGAATTATTATATACAGCATACTCTTGGAATGAATTGAATTTCTCTATTTCGTTGTTAATGTAAAATTCTTTTTCATAGTTTCTGAAACGAGAGGTGTCTTTACTCAGCCAAATGTTTTGTAAATTTGAAAAATATCTCTCTAATTCTCCATTGGTTAAAAAAAATCCCTCTTTAATACCTTTATTAATCTTATCTAATTGCACCTGTATTTCATCCTGTGAAATATCACCTGTAGTTAAACCTATAGAAAAAATTGTTTTAATCCCCATACTGATTTGAATTTCTTGTAAATATTGTTCAATGGACAATGTTTCACTACCAGCAGATAAAACTAAAATCCCTCCTAATTTTCCTGCTAATTCCATTGTATGTGAGTATACAGCAATTCTATCTAAAAAGACCTTAAATACACCTGATACATTTTTCATATATACGGGTGTTATCCAGATTATTATGTCAGCTTCTTTTAAAAAAAAGGCAATTTTTGCAACAGATTTATCTTTAGATTTTAATGGGTCAACATCAAAGATTTTCTCTCCGTTTGTTACAATTGAAATATTCGCTTCATTCAAATTTATCCACTTTACTATCCAATCATCAAAATAATTTACAATCTTCCTAGCTATATTAATAGAATTCGATTGATATTCTTTTCCACCGCTAATAACACAAGTTTTTTTCATCGCACTCTCCCTCTGTTATTTCAAAGAAGAAATTATACATATACCTTATAAATATCCAAATACGTACTAAGCCACTACCTAAATCACTTCATATTAAAACCCACTTTTTATATATTTTAGCTACCTTTTACATCTAGGATGCGTAACTGTACAGCCTGTATTTTTTGTAACATTATCGGCACAGTGCCTTGTTAAACAATCTCCTGTGCAGCCTGTAACTATTGAAGTTAATACTGTTCCGCCTAGCCAAGAAAGCGGACCTCTTACTTCTTGATCATTATCAAAATTAACTTTGTTTGTATCTAATTGAAAATCATCATGATTTGACATTTTATTATCCTCCTAATATTCTATTAGATAGTGACCTAATACGCATATAAACTAATTTATTTCTCTTTTATCTTCAACTTTAATTTATTACGATTCATTATCTCCCATAATGCAAACTTTAAGTAATGATGCAATTTCTTTTCTGTATTTAAATTATTAAGAGCTCTATTACAGTGCATGTGCATAATAGAAAATACTATGGATTCTCTATATTCTCTTGAAATGGCCTCAGTTTGTAGTTTTACCCGTAATTCTTCTAGGGAACAAACAAAATCACTTTTAATAATTCTAGATTTTCCAATTGCCTCTTCAAGTAAAGACATATATTTTTTTGATTCTTTTCTATAATGCTTTCTATAATTATAATCATCCTTAAAGAAATTATCTAATGCTGCTGAAAAATCTTCTAACGTGTTAAATAAATGAACTCCGTATTGAGCAAGTTTTGAAAAAGTTGCCATCTCAGTTAAATAATATTTATCGTGGAAAACCGTTTCTGTACTATCAAAATAAAAAATATTTTCACATATTTCAAGCAATGCTGCTCCACCGTATCTTGAGAATTCACGATTATACGGAACTAAGTGCCAATTTGAAATTGTTTTTTTCTTACAACATCTATTTAAGAAAGTGAAAAAACTATTATAAATTTCGTAATCATATAATTTACTAAATTGAATTCTCAATCGCAAGTGTTGTCCAATATGGTCATAATAGTTCACATAGAACCACTTAATTACCTTTGACTCTCCAAGCGAACATAGCACTTTTTTAAACTCTTTAAAAAACTCACACACTCTTTTTCCTAAGCCATATATGTTGATAGATACCCATCCCTCTTCACCAAAATGAACTATAGATCCTTCATCATATTGATAAAACATTTCAAAATGATTTTTTTCTAGATTAATTGACTTATTTGATTTCTGTCGTAACGAAACAATGTATTCAGTCAAATACTTAAAATCTTCGTTCTCTAATAAGACAGCATCTTCAGGAGTCTGAAGGATAAGTTTACCCTCTTTTTTATATTCTTTAAATAAAATTTCTCTGAAAATTAACTTGTCTAAGTTTATTAACAATCTGTTATCATTATTAGATAGATACACAATATTTTTAGCAATATATTTATCTCTAAATTTTAACAAATCTGACTGAAATTCTTCAAATGTTGTCTCTGAAATACAAGAAGAATCTAAACGCCAAGTCTCTAGAGCTACCGTTACATTCTCAAATATGATTCTTGGAGTATATAAAAAATCAAGATTGTTAAAAATATTTAATCTTTCTACAACTTTTTTTCTATCATACTCATATGTAATCTCTTTTAACAGTTGTACAACTTTACTATTGGAAAGTGAAGTAAGCATATTATCATTGACTATTCGTACTCGCTTCAATGTTTTTCTTTCAACAATTGATAAATTTCTATGCTTATCAAGCGTTAAATATAAATCATTTATTGTCAATTCTTTTACTTTTTCACTTTCTAATGTTGTACCAAACGAAATACAATGATTGTAATTACATTTTTTATTTAAAATATTATTAGCTTTACCATATTTTTGAAGTTCAAAACAGTCTACAAGAATATCTTCTGTATAATTCAACGATTCCTGATTATAAAAAGCTTTAACTTCATTTTTTAATGTATTTGGCCATAACCTATAAAATCGTTGAAATGAATTTCCTTGTTTTAATGCTCCATAATTAGGTCCGATATAAATATGACCAGAACTATCAGAAACTATAAAATTCAAATCAAATGAACTTAAAAAATCATTAGATGTCTCTGGAAAGACTATATCCTTAGAAAAATCATTCAAACTTAATTCCAGAAAATCCCTTCCTTCTTTTAGAGTCATGATAACTTGTTGATTAATAACACTTTGTATGTGTTTTTCTCTAATAGACAGCTTCTCAATTGTATCCTCTAAAAATCTCAAACCGTTAAATATATGCTCATTTATAACACTGTCTAAAGGAACCAAGGTATTTGCCTCAAAATAATCATAAAATTGTTCTTTAAACTTTTCTAATCTACAAAAATCCATCTTATCTACATAAATTACTGATAATGCAGAGGCGAATTTTTCTAGTTTGTCTTTGACCTCACTAGTCAATGATTTAATAGGATAAACTAGCCCTGATGTAACAACAATATAATCATCAGACTCATGAATATCAGACATAAAGTTCAGCATGTATTCTAGTTTCTCAATACTAGGATTATCAGAAAAATCAGACATAATCCCTTGAAGTACTTCTAAGCTCTTAGATAACTTAATCATATTATTTTCACTAGTAGCTTGAACTAAGTAATCAAGAGCATCAATCTGATATGCTGGAACTCTCAAATTCGAATATAAGAATTCACCTTCCAATAATGATATTAGAAATTGGTCAAAAGAATCCTTACTCAAATTAGGATAAACACTTACGAAACTATTATACAATTCTGAGAATGATACAAAAGTTTCTGTTAATTCTATCATCAGTAATACCGCAGACGTGTTTCGTATATCTATTGTCATAAATGGGGTATCATTTTTAGATAGATTAGCCCGATTTGTATAAGACGTATTGTAATATCTATCTCCTGAAACATAGCAATTATTATTGCGAACATATTTAATTCTTCGTAAGTTAGTTTTTTCCGTTTGATTTATCAATTGGTTCAACCATAAATTACTACATTCAACACAAAGCTTTACATTAAAGGTATTTGTATTTTCCTCCAAATTTGTCGAAACATCACAAAATTCTGAAAAGGCTACTTGTGCAAAAAGTCCGAAAGGAGTTGGTCTAGCGGACATTCTCAATAAGTACTTCAACAGACTTTCCCTTGATTTATGAGATTTACTGTTAAAAATACTCCCATTTCCTGTTGCTATTCTAACAGCTAAACAAAACAGTTCTCTAGATTTTGGTTTCAAAGAGTCTATAAGTATATCTACATCATCAATACTTTCAGCATTATTCAAGGCATGCCATGCATAGTAAAGAGGCAATCCTGGGACTCTCTGCATATAGTACGGACTACAAACGAACTCCATAAACAAATTCATTCCTTTCATATAATTAAAAATCATACCAAATTAGTACAAATTTCATTCCTTAAGATAAGTCAGTATAATTAGAAAGCGCTTTCTTTTTTGCTGAAACTTTTCACTTCTCCTACCTATCCTCTACAAATTATACTTTTTATCTAATTAAAAGCCTTAATTAGATTTGGCGATTGCACAAATTAGATTTCTTATAACAATTCTAATATCTTGAAAAAATGCTATGAACCTTTGTCTACTTTGACAAACACAATTTCTAATTGTGGGTATTGTTGAGTGTCCTTTTTACAAACTCTTTTTTCAGTTAAATCTCTACCATTATGTCCTTGAATTAAATACAATTCTTTTCTATCAGGAATATAGATACCAATTATTTAATCTTGCAACTATTCAAAGCCTTATAATATCCACCAATAAACTTTGCCAAGGCAGCTTTTGAAAATATAGTAATATTTTTTAAAACTTATATAGACATTGTCTATATTTGATAACATCCTCATAAAAGGAAGAATCTTTGTGTTAAGTTTTGTCACCTTAATCTATAATTTCGCAATAGTAATCCACTTAGTACCTAACCCTCCTCTGAATCCAATTTTCAAAGGGAAATTACATGTTAAATGCAAACAAAACGTTGAAAATATATTATTAATTACTTTGTGCCATAATGTTTTTTATTCGTCACCCTAATTCCAAGGGATATATTATATTTAAAATTCGTAAAATGAAAAGTATATAATCTTTGGAATTTTTGTATAGATTTTTTCTACATTGTAACAAGTAGAAATTTTTTTGAGAATTCATCAAATCTACCACAGCCTCATTCTATCATAAAATAATCTATTCATCAATTAAATGCATAACAGAATCATGATACTTCTTCCCACTAGTTATACAGGACTAAAAAACTAATTTCATATCGAACAAAAGAAGAGTTTCATTAAGTTCATATTTAATTGTAAAATGTATAGTAACTTTTTAACAATATCAGGACTACTATTATTACCAGTATATTATCCGAAAAGTCACCACTATTTTGACGATTATTAGCATCCGTTATACTAGATACCCGTTGTGCTAGTTAATTTCAACATACAATAAAAAGCCCAAAAGGACTATACTGTAAGTGACGAAACATACAGGAGGTTAGTCCAAATGAGCTACTTACAGTATACTGCTAAATCTCATCATTTACAATGAATGAAATTTACGCCAATTATCACAAATTTGTCATTACTTTTATAAAACCTATTGCCCAGATTCCTTTAAACATCGGCGTAATGTTGGCTTAGGCAAAGTTTCAGATGAAGCGCTTCTTGTCTTGCTTTTGTTACAAGCTGAACTAGGCATAACGTCACAACGCCATTTCTACAACATCTGACACCTCTTTCCTTGTGGTCAGTTACTAGAGAGAAGTCGTTTCAATCGTCGGTCTAGACAAATGATTTGGCTAGTCCAATTAATCCGAAAAACTATGAGTGAAACGCTTCCATATGATAGACTAGCCATTATAGATAGTTTTCCTTTGCCACTTTGCCAACCTGTTCGCAATCACAGAGTTGCCATTTTTAAAGGATTAGCCGATATTGACTACAACGCCTCTAAACACTTATGGTTTCAAGGTTCATATGCTGGTGACCTTATCTGGTTATATTCTGAACTATATTGTCACACCAGCCTCTGTCCATGATATCAAGGTGGTTTATGAACTATTAGATGGGTGTAGGCAATCGGTTATCCTAGGTGATTTAGGCTACCTAAGCAGTGAGTGAACTCAAAAAGGACTTAAAACAGGAAGGTTATCATCTATGGACGCCATTTCGACAAAACATGACAGGAGCCGAAGAACATAACAATTGGAAAGTGATGACCATGAGACGAACTATTGAAACACGTTTTTCTGAACTGTGTCGTTTCTTTGACATCGAACATACATTGGCTAGAGGGCTAGCTGGACTATAGTTACGAATTGAACAAATTATTCTTGCTCATAATTTACGCTATTTTGAAATTAATTATTACCATGGGTACTAGATACAACCATATGCACCATCTAGAACAAAAGAATATCTAACATCAATAAACGCCTCGATTGTTTCTATCAGGGCGTTTTGCTATTGCGTTTAAGACTTGGTTTATCCAAGCAATGTCACAACAATTGGAACAACGACTACAAATAAGACCGTGCTTAGTGTCACAACATTTGTGGTAAATTCCACATCGCCGTCTCCTTGACTTGCAAGGATTGGAAGAACTGCAAGGGCTGGTGCAGCGGATTGAACGACGAAGGTTTTGTATTCCATTGTAGGCAATCCGCTTGCTACTAAATTCAAAAGAACAACCATTGTTACTGGTGCTAAAATAAATTTACCGACCAAGGTCACAACAGAATCCTTATCGAAGCGAATTGTGCTCAGACCTGCTTTAGCTAAAATGATTCCAATATAAATAAGAGACAGAGGAGTTACCAAGTTCCCGATATAGGTAAGAGTGCTGCTGGCAAAGTTAGGCACTTCCCAACCTAAAATAAGAAAGGCTAAGGCAACGAGAAAACCAATCAAAGGAGCTGGCAAGAGTTTCTTCCAGTCAAATTTTCCTGCTTTTTTCTCGCCAGACTTGCTGTCGGTTGTCATGAAATAGACCCCGATTGTCCATGTCGAGATGGTGTTCGCAATATAGTAAACCAAGAAATATGGAAGCGCTTCGTCTCCAAAGAGAGCAACATTCAAAGGAAGCCCTATAAAGATTGTATTGGCATTGACAAAGGTATTAATCATCGTTGCCCGACGACCTGGCTGTACTTTAAAGAGCTTAACGGCAACAAAAGCAAAAATGTATCCAATGGCAAAAGCTACCAAAACCCAAACAAGAGAACTTGATAATGAAATCAACTTACTCAAAGTCAGGTACTTCAAGACAGAGACAAAGATTGAAACCGGCAACGCTACATTCATAATGAGGCGGGACAGATTGGGACCGAAATCTTCTCCGAACCAGCCCCTTACTTGTAAGATATAGCCCAGTACAATGATTGTAATAATCGGGATGATACTTTGAATAGAGGTTAAAAAGATATTCATAAAAACCTCCTATCTAGTATTTTGGATACCATTTCAAATCACGTACTGCTTTAGCCATGTCTTTTTCGTCTGCTTGAGCAAGGCCTTGCTCTTGGGCTTTTTTAGCAACTGCTTCTGCTACCTTGATAGACACTTCTGTCACATATTTGAAAGGCGGAAGAACGGGAGCTCCGGGCTGGGTAATGTCCACAATACCGCTCAAAGAGTGAGCCGCAGCGCCAATCATTTCATCTGTCAATAGTTTAGCTTCAGCTCCCATGACCCCAAGTCCCAAGCCAGGATAAATAAGGGCATTGTTTGCTTGACCGATTTGATAAGTAACACCTTTATACTCTACATCATCTGCCGGGATTCCTGTTGCAACAAATGCTTTCCCATCTGACCATTTAATCAAATCTTCCGCAGTTGCTTCTGCTAATTTTGTAGGATTGCTGAGTGGGAAAATAATCGGACGGGCCGTGTTTTCACACATCGCTTCTACGATTTCCTTTGTGAACGTATTTGGCTGTGTAGAAGTTCCAACTAAAATCGTCGGTTTGACGGTTTTCACAACTTCAAACAAATCTGTCAGCTGATCCGCATTTGGATAATCAGAGCGCTTCTTCGCAAACTGTTTTTGCTCAGGAGTTAAGTCATCCATATCATCAAAGAGGAGACCTTGCTTATCGACCATGAAAAATCGTTTATAGGCTTCCTCTTCAGATAAACCATCCACAACCATTTCTCTATGGACACGTGCTGCTATTCCTGCACCTGCCGTACCCCCGCCATAGCAGAGATAGACTTGATCTGTCAGTTTTTCTCCGGTGATGTCAAGTGAAGCAAAAATTCCGCCTAAGGTCACAATCCCTGTTCCCTGAATATCATCATTAAACGTTGGGATTTTATCCTTGTATTTATTTAAAATCGTTGCAGCATTTAAGCGACCAAAATCCTCCCAGTGCAGATAGAGCTTAGGGAAAAGACGCTCAGCTGTTTGGACGAATTGATCAACAAAATCATAGTAACGCTCTCCGCGAACTCTTTCATGCCGATTTCCAAGATAATTTGGATTGTCTAATAATTCCTTGCGATTGGTTCCTGCGTCAATAACCAGAGGTAAAACAGATTTTGGATCAATTCCTGCTGCTGCAGTATAGACCATAAGCTTGCCGACTGAGATATCTACTCCGTTGGTTCCCCAGTCACCAATTCCTAGGATTCCTTCTGCATCCGTCACCACAATCAAGCGAATCTCACGGTCTCCTGCTGCATTTTTCAAAGTTGCTTCAATATTTTCAGGGTGGTTAATATCAAGATAACCAGCATATTGAGGGTCTACAAAAAGATCGCTGTATCCTTCGATAGTATCTGCAATCGTCGGATCATACACAATAGGATTGAATTCTTTAATATGTTGGCTGAACAGATAGTAGAATAAAGTCCGATTGGTGTTGAAAATTTCCATTAAAAACAAACGCTTTTCGAGGTTGCTTTGCTTTCGCTGATAGTGATGATAGGTTTGAGCCGCCTGCTCTTCCAAAGTTTGGACATACGGAGGCAAAAGTCCTACCAATCCCAATTCTTGACGTTCTTCATTTGTAAAGGCCGTTCCTTTATTCAAAAAAGGATTATTTAAAATGTCATGTGCTTTCATCTAGCTTTCTCCTTGCATTTTAAGAATAATGACAATTGATTTTTAAAATCAACATACCAACTATAAAAAATTCGCCTCCTTTTATATTTATTATAGCACAAATTGCGCCATAAATCATACAAAGTTTTATATATAGGGTTAAAAAGATGATGTGAAACTTGTATGATAGGTATATGAACAAAACAACTTTTTTACAGCGCTTTATCGCTAATAAGGTCCGCTTTCATAGAAAAGCAAAGGATTTAAGTCAAGAAGAATTATCTGAAAAAGCTGGTTTAGGCTTGAAATATATCAATCAACTAGAAAACCTAAGCAGCAATCTCAGCATTCAAACTCTGGAAAAAGTCATCTTAGCTTTAGATATGACACCGGAAGAATTTTTTGACTTTAGAAGTCTGGAAGGAAAGAGAGATTCAAACCATGCTTTCTCCCTTAAACGCTTAAATATGAAAATAAAACAACTACCAAAGGAAAAACAAGAAGTATTCGTTGGCATTTTTGAAGACATTCTTGATAACCTTGATCGGTAGTCGCTTCAGTATTTCATTCTAATCTTTTGCTGTGCGTATAGTCAAAAGCGACAGTACGGATAAAATTTACTTATATCAATTTTCTTTTGCCCTTATTTCACCTCTTTGTGTTACACTTGAAGCATGAACATAAAAGATTTTGAGTATTTTTATTCTCTCACGCAGCTCCAGTCTTATACTGCTGTTGCAAATAAATTTGCTATTAGTCAGCCGTCTGTTTCTTACGCTGTCAAACGCTTAGAGGAGGAATTTAATTGTAAGCTCATTGCAGCAGATCCTTCTCATCGTACATTTTCTTTGACAGAGCAAGGAGAGATTCTCCTCAGTCATCTCAAGCGTATATTGCCAGAACTTTCTTCTGCCCATAAAGAAATCAATCGCTCCTTAGCGCATTATTCGACTGTTGGCTTTCCGCCGATGATTATGAATTATTTACTGTCATTTATTCCTGAAAATGATGACAAGGCTGTCCTTTTCCAAAAAATTCGTCCTATTCGCAGAGGCTCTGTCGAACTGCTTCGCCTTTTGGAAAATGGAGATTTAGATGCCAGCTTTGTTGCAACGCTTGGTTCCTTCTCGTATAATAGCTTAAACTTGCGGAGGTTGTTTTCAAGCGAAGTATTTGTCGTCATGTCTAAATCCCATCCGTTAGCTGATAAAGAAGTCCTCTCTTTTTCAGAATTGATTGATGAATCCTTTATCGTCTTGGACCAGCATTTCATTCACCTGAAAGCTTTTTGTGAGTTAAACCAAAAGCATCATAATAAAGCTGAAATCTTTTTTCAGACGGACGATGTCAATCTGCTGAAGCAAATGTTGAGAAAAAATATCGGCATCAGTCTCTTGGCTGATTTTGCTTTTCCAAATGATGAGGAAAAATTGGTTAAAATTCCTCTGTCTAAGGAGGATAATATCATATTTTACGTCTATCTTGCCAGCCTAAAATCAACGATTTTAAATGAGGACGTTCTCAGCTTCTTTGACTATACCATCAATTTTCTTGAAGAAAAATAAAAAAACTGAATCAATTCCTCTTAGGAGGCTTATCCTAGAGGATTGGTTCAGCTTTTTTGTTTATTGATTGATATTTGTCTGATATGTTTTATCTTTTGACTCAAAAATGATTTCAATTGTTAATGGATGCGGAGGGAAAAGATAAACGAGAAAACCCTATCGTCTATTGATCTAACAAGTACTTGCTTCCTTCTTTAATACTGAGTTTGCTCAGTTTATCCTTGTGTTTTCCGATAAAGGCCCGCACCCAGTCGGGATTAGTCTTAGAGTAGTCCCGAAGTGCCCAACCAATGGCCTTATTGATGAAAAACTCGGTCTGATTAAGATTATTAACTAAGATTTGTTCCAGCAGCTGGACATCCGTTTCTTCTTTTTGAAGCAATTGGTGTTCAAGGGCAAGGCGCCGCAGCCAAAAATCTTCATCCCTGCTCCACTCCAACACAAATTTCTTTGTCTCAGGATAGTGCAAGCAAATAAAGCCTACTGAGCGGCACAAAAAGTCAATCGTGTCCCACCATGGCTTTGTTTGTGCTAATTTCTTTATCTTTGGCAAATCGCTTGGTTTCAAAGCTTTTTGTTTCAATTGCAAATAATCCAGCACCGCATATTGCATCTCACGATAAGGATTTTCCCAAGCCTGATTGACAAATTCCCAATCTATCGTAGACTTGTGATTTTTCTTAAAAAATACCTTGGAAAGCTTTCGTCTAATAGGTGTTTTGACTCCTAAAAACTCGAACTGGTCTTTCATATATGCTTTCATGTGAACAGCATCTTCAGGGTTTGCTACTTCTTTTAATCCTTGGAAAATATCTTCTACTTTCATATTACCATTCACTTTCAACATTCATATCTTTGAATAATTTAATTGGTCTTGTTGGTTTATCTAAACTCTTCTGCAACCAAACTATGTCATGCCAGCACTCAAATTTATAGCCGATTTTTGGGAAATGCGCTACTTGCTGATAACCACAGTTTTTATGGAAAGAAATACTAGCATCATTTGGCAGGGAAATGCAAGCCAGAAAATGAACAAAACCTTGCTGTTCAAGAATTTCTTCCAACTTGTCATAAAGCTGCTTCCCAATCCCTCTGCCGCGATTCTCATCAGCTACATAGACCGACAGCTCAACAGCCCAGTTGTATGCCTCTCGATCATCATAAGTCGAAACATATGCATAGCCTACTATAATCCTTCCTCTTCTACTACTAGATCAAAATAGTTTCCCAATGTCTTTTCAATGCGATTGGCAAATTCTTCGGTGCTGGAAAGCTGGCATTCAAATGTCATAGCAGTATTTTCTACATAAGGAGCGTCGAGCGCTACAAGGGCTGCAACATCAGATTTATGAGCTAATCTGATGTTCATCCGAATGTTCCTTTCTTCTTATTACTTTCATAAAAATGAAGTATATCACCATGTATATTTTACCAAATTCAAAAAGAAAAGGCTCTCTCGAACCTTTTTCGTTTTAAAATAGTCCAATAGCAGTTCCGTCTGTTGCTACGTCCATATTGAGCGCTGCCGGGCGTTTTGGCAGTCCGGGCATGGTCATAACATCACCGGTCAAGGCGACGATGAAGCCTGCACCCAATTTTGGAACGACTTCACGGATAGTGATTTCAAAATCTTCTGGCGCTCCCAGTAGGGCTGGATTGTCTGAAAAACTGTATTGGGTCTTAGCCATACAGATTGGCAGCTTATCCCAACCGTTCTTGACAATTTGAGAAATTTGAGTTTTTGCTTTCTTTTCAAAATTAACTTTTGTTCCGCGATAAATTTCTTTAACAATTGTTTCGATTTTTTCTTCAACTGTCAGATTATTATCATAGAGTCGAGTATACTTGGCAGGTCTCCTTTCAATCGTTTCGACCACAACTTCTGCAAGAGCCAATCCACCGTCAGCACCATCTGCCCAGACACTAGCCAATTCCACAGGTACATCAATTTGAGCACAAAGTGCTTTCAGCTCAGCAATTTCAGCTTCTGTATCGGAAACAAACTCATTGATTGCTACGACAGCTGGAATGCCAAATTTACGGATATTTTCCACATGACGTTTAAGATTGGCAAATCCAGCCCGCACTGCCTCCACATTTTCTTCGGTCAAGGCATCCTTGGCTACACCTCCGTTCATCTTAAGAGCACGGAGTGTTGCTACGATAACGACAGCATCCGGTGAAGTTGGTAAGTTTGGTGTCTTGATATCTAGGAATTTCTCAGCCCCTAGATCCGCGCCAAAACCAGCTTCAGTCACTGTGTAGTCCGCCAGATGCAGGGCTGTTGTCGTCGCCAGAACAGAATTACAGCCATGTGCAATATTAGCAAATGGTCCTCCATGAACAAAAGCAGGCGTTCCATAGATAGTCTGAACCAAATTCGGCTTAATAGCATCTTTCAAAATAAGAGCAAGAGCTCCTTCTACTTCTAAATCTCGGACATAAACAGGCATTCGATCATAACGGTATCCAATAACGATATTAGCTAAACGTTCTTTCAAATCCTCAATGCTTGTCGCTAAGCAGAGAATAGCCATGATTTCAGATGCAACAGTAATATCAAAACCGTCTTCCCGTGGAATTCCATTAACTGGGCTACCCAAGCCAACTGTCACATGCCGCAAAGCACGGTCATTCAGATCTACCACGCGCTTCCAGATAATGCGACGTTGGTCAATTCCTAGAGCATTTCCTTGATGCAGATGATTGTCAATCAGAGCAGAAAGAGCATTGTTGGCAGTGGTAATGGCATGCATGTCCCCTGTAAAGTGCAGGTTGATGTCCTCCATTGGCAAAACCTGTGCATAACCACCTCCAGCGGCTCCACCTTTGATTCCCATGACAGGACCTAGAGACGGTTCACGAATCGCAATCATGGTTTTCTTGCCAATTTTGCTAAGAGCATCTGCTAAACCAATGGTAATAGTTGATTTCCCTTCTCCAGCAGGTGTCGGATTAATCGCTGTTACCAAAATCAACTTACCAACTGGACTCTTTTGCAATTTCTGAATTTTATCAAACGATAATTTAGCCTTATACTTGCCGTAGAGTTCCAAATCGTCATAATCAATTCCAACTTTATCTACCACACTAGCAATTGACTGTAAGTCAACACTTTGAGCAATTTCTATATCCGTTTTCATTTGGAATCCTCCAGTTTTTATAGTATTATTATATCAAAAATAAAGAAAACAAACATTTTCAACGGTTAAATTTTTAAAAACGTTCGGAAAACATTTTTTTATTTACGAATTAACTTTTTTTGTGTAAAATTTAGTCATGAAACTATTGATTACTTCTGGCGGAACGAGCGAAAAAATCGATCAAGTTCGCTCTATTACGAATCATTCCACAGGAAAACTCGGTGCACTGATTGCGGACAGTTTTTTAGCACAAGGTGATCATGTTACTTTAATCACTACACGGAACGCTATCAAACCTGCTGCTCATCCGAATTTAACAATTCAAATTATTGAGAATGTGCAAAAACTATTTGAAATGATGAAACCTCTAGTCAAAACTCACGACGTTTTGATTCACTCAATGGCCGTTTCTGACTACACGCCGATTTATATGACAGGTTTTGAGCAAATCACTACATCTCAAGATTTAACAGAATTTTTAAATAAGACCAATAAACAAAGCAAGATTTCATCAAAGGATAATTACCAAGTGCTCTTTCTTAAACAAACGCCGAAAATTATCAGTCAAGTAAAAAAATGGAATCCCAATATCCGCCTGATTGGTTTTAAACTCTTAGTTGATGTTTCTAAGGAAGAATTACTGACTGTTGCTCGTGCCAGTCTTACTAAAAATCAAGCTGAAATCATTGTGGCAAATGACTTGTCTGATATTTCCGATAATCAACATCATGCTTACCTAGTCAAAATAAATTCTGTTATAAAAGCCGATACTAAAGAAGAAATTGCTCAACAACTCGTAACACACATTCACACAAAGGACAATCTATGAAACATATTACATTAGCTGTCACAGGAAGTATTGCTGCACATAAAGCTGCCGATTTGACCAGCCAATTCACAAAAAACAATCTAGATGTAACTGTTCTGATGTCTTCAGCGGCTACAAATTTCATTACCCCATTGACATTGCAGGTATTGTCGAAACATATCGTGCATACGGATGTCATGGACGAACCTGCTCCAAACAAAGTCAATCATATTGAAATTGCTAAGCAAACAGATCTTTTCTTAGTTGCACCTGCAACAGCCAATACAATCGCAAAATTAGCAAATGGTTTTGCAGATAACATGATAACAAGCACTGCTCTTGCTTTGCCTACAACAGTCAAAAAAGTACTGGCCCCTGCTATGAATACAAAAATGTATGAAAATCCAATCACTCAAGACAATCTATCTAAATTAGAGAAATATGGCTGGCACATCATTCGCCCTAGAGAAACTATATTAGCTTGCGGCGATAAAGGAATTGGTGCTCTCGCTTCTGTAGAAACAATTATGGAAAAAGTAAAGGAAATCATTTATGAAGAAACAATCTAATATTGCTCAAATTGCTATCTTTTTTGCTATTATGTTAGTCATTCATCTATTGAGTTCAGTGATTTTTAACTTATTTCCTGTCCCGATTAAACCAACGATTGTTCATATTCCAGTTATTATTGCCAGTATCCTTTATGGACCAAAAGTTGGGGCACTTTTAGGGGCTTTAATGGGAGTCATTAGTCTAATCACTAATACAATTGTACTCTTGCCAACAAGCTATCTATTTAGCCCATTTGTCCCTAATGGAAATATCTATTCTCTTATCATTGCTCTCATACCGAGAATTTTAATTGGGATCACACCCTATTTTGTTTATAGATATCTAAAAAATAAGACTGGGCTTATTTTAGCTGGAGCAATTGGTTCGTTGACAAATACTATTTTTGTTTTAGGAGGTATCTTCCTACTATTCTCAAATGTTTATAACGGAAATATTCAATTGCTACTTGCTTCTGTCATCTCTACCAATTCCATTGCTGAAATGATTATTTCTGCTATTCTGACAGTTGCCATTATTCCAGCTCTTGAAAAAGTTAGAAAATAATCACGTGAAAACGTGATTTTTTTATGAAAAAATGCTATAATGAAAACGGTTAATCAATGCAGAAAGCTGAAAATAAAGAGAAAAAGAATTTATCTATGACTTCACTAAACAAACAATGGTATTTTCTATTTTCGCTAATTTTTCATAAGCTTCCATACTTTTAAAAGGAGATTTCACAATGACCTACCAAGAGAATTTCAAAAAATGGTTTGATTTTGCAGAACTTCCAGACTACCTTCGTAAAGAATTGGATTCGATGGACGAAAAGACAAAAGAAGATGCTTTTTATACAAATCTTGAATTTGGTACCGCTGGTATGCGTGGCTTGATTGGTGCAGGTACAAATCGTATCAATATTTATGTCGTTCGTCAGGCAACTGAAGGTTTAGCACGTTTGATTGATGAAAAAGGTGAGGATTTCAAAAAACGCGGTGTCGCTATTGCTTATGACTCTCGCCATTTCTCACCAGAGTTCGCCTTTGAATCCGCTGCGGTTTTAGCAAAACATGGCATTAAATCTTATGTATTTGAAAGTCTCCGTCCGACACCAGAATTATCATTTGCAGTTCGTCACTTAAAAGCTTTTGCTGGTATCATGATTACTGCAAGCCACAATCCTGCGCCATTTAATGGTTATAAAGTTTATGGCGAAGATGGTGGTCAAATGCCACCTCATGACGCTGATGCTCTAACAGCTTATATTCGTGCCATTGAAAATCCATTTACTATTGAAGTAGCTGATGTTAAAGCCGAAAAAGCTTCCGGTTTGATCGAAGTTATTGGTGAAACTATTGATGCTGAATATCTCAAGGAAGTTAAAGACGTCAACATCAACCAACAATTGATTAAAGAATACGGTAAAGACATGAAAATCGTCTATACTCCGCTTCACGGTACAGGCGAAATGTTAGCACGTCGAGCATTTGCCCAAGCTGGTTTTGATTCTGTTCAGGTTGTTGAAGCTCAATGTGTGCCAGATCCAGACTTTTCTACTGTCAAATCACCAAACCCAGAAAACCAAGCTGCTTTCTCTCTCGCTGAAGAATTAGGTCGTAAAGTTGGTGCAGACGTCCTTGTTGCAACTGACCCAGACGCTGACCGTGTTGGTGTTGAAGTTCTTCAGAAAGATGGTAGCTATCGCAATCTTTCAGGAAACCAAATTGGTGCAATTATGGCTAAGTACATCTTGGAAGCTCACAAGACAGCTGGAACACTCCCTGCAAATGCAGCACTTTGCAAATCTATCGTGTCTACCGATCTTGTAGCCAAAATTGCTGAAAGCTACGGCGCAACCATGTTCAATGTCTTAACTGGTTTCAAATTTATTGCTGAAAAGATCCAAGAATTTGAAGAAAAACACAATCACACTTATATGATGGGCTTTGAAGAAAGCTTTGGTTACTTGATTAAGCCTTTTGTACGTGACAAAGATGCTATTCAAGCCGTATTAGTTGTTGCCGAATTAGCAGCCTACTACCGTTCACGCGGCTTGACCCTTGCAGATGGAATCGAAGAAATCTACCAAGAATATGGTTATTATGCTGAAAAGACGATTTCAGTTACTTTGTCTGGTATTGATGGCGCTGAACAAATCAAAACGATCATGAACAAGTTCCGTGCCAATGCACCAAAAGAATTCAACGCTACTGCTATTGCAGTTACAGAGAATTTCAAAGCTCAGACTGCCACTACTACTGATGGAGCAGTCACTGCCCTTACAACACCCCCTAGCGATGTATTAAAATACACGCTTACTGATGGTTCATGGATTGCAGTCCGTCCTTCAGGAACTGAGCCAAAAATCAAATTCTATATTGCCGTTGTTGGGAAGTCCAGCCAAGACGCTCAAGCAAAAATTGATGCAATTGAAGCAGAGATCACTGACTTTGTAAAATAAGTAGAAAAGCGGAATCGTTTTGCTTCGAAATTTCATTTCTACAAACTTCAAAGTCGGAGTCTGAAACATAATGTCTCAGACTCCGACTTTTTTTATCACAAAAAATAATATACTAAAACAGTGTTTTTAGCGTGGGGATAGAACTTGGTAATAAAGCTTAAATATCATCCGCATAGAAGTAAGACGAGGAACTTAATATTTTTAATTTTAGGCTCTTAACCTCACGCCTTCTCAATAGTCTAGTTTCCGTTTTCATTTCAAATCTCTGCATTATTTTCATATTTATGGCATACTAGAATGAACAAATGAAATGAGGAAACTTTATGGAACAATTTACACAAGACATTAAAAACTTAGAAGTTACAACTGTTAGTCGTGCTCGAAAAGCTATTGCAAACAAGGAAACAGCTACATTTTTCATTGGCCGAAAAACATGTCCTTACTGTCGGAAATTCGCAACTACACTGGCTAAGGTCGTTACTGAAACTCAGGCACATATTTTCTTTATTAATAGTGAAGAACTTAATAATCTAGAAGAACTCCTAGCTTTCCGTTCCGAATATAAAATCCCAACTGTACCAGGATTTTTACATACAGAAAATGGTCATGTGATTGTTCGATGTGACTCTTCTATGACGGCTGATGAAATCAAGAAATTTGCTAACTTATAAAAAAGCGGAGACACTCAAGTGTACTGACGTCTAAAAGTTAGACTCTTATTTAAACCAAGGATTTAGTTCTGTATTGCACAGAGCTAAGTCCTTTTAATTTAATGCGTTTGTTGTAATAATATCGTTTTCAATAGCTTTTCTAGCTCATCCAGTGAACGAATACATATTCTAAAATTATTTTTTATTTCCTTTGTTTGTTGCTTTTTGGAAAGTTTGCCACATCTTTTGCTGAGGTTTAGCAAACGGATAATCGGAAAAGTTATCCGAATGTAGCCATAACATTTGCCCTTTTTGGGGGTCTTTTGCTACATTGACTACCCGACCATAGAATAAACGAATCTGCCATTTACGATGGCTGAAAACATGCTGAATTTGTGGGAAGTGTACTGACTGCCAATCCACTACTACATCATAATCCTGTTCAAAGCTTTCTTTGGGAGATAAGTCAAATGAAACTCGATTTTCAGCTATTTCAAAAAGCGATAACTGTTCATCATCAGGAAATTCACCTACTTCAATTAAAGGAAAATGCCAAAATCCGGCCAAAAGGCCGCTAGTCTCATTTTTTTCCAAAAGAAACCGTCCTTGAGTATCTTGGATAATCAAACCATATAAATAAACTGGAACTGGTTTTTTCTTAGGAGCTTTGATAGGGTACTTCGCCATGGTTCCATGTAAGAAAGCAGCACTAAATTCCTTTACAGGGCTATCTTCTGGTCGGGGATTCACCGGAGCTTCAATATCTGAACCTAAATCCATCAGGGCTTGGTTAAAATCTCCTGGCCTTTCGGGATCAATCAACATTTCCATCATAGTTTGGAAAACTTTCCGATTGGCTGGAATACCGATGTCTAAATTCACCTCAAACAAACGACTCAAAACTCTCATCACATTCCCATCAACAGCTGGCTCTGGCAAGCCAAAAGCAATACTAGCGATAGCGCCCGCTGTATAAGGACCAATCCCTTTAAGACTGAAAATTCCTTCGTAAGTGTGAGGAAACTCACCCTCAAACTCTGCCACAATCTGCTGAGCCGCCTCTTGCATATTGCGCACTCGTGAATAATACCCTAGTCCCTCCCATGCTTTTAGTAAGCGTTCTTCTGGTGCGATTGCCAAATCTTTGACTGTCGGAAACCAATCCAAAAAGCGCTCATAGTAAGGAATGACCGTGTCTACCCGTGTTTGCTGAAGCATAATTTCTGAAATCCAGATATGATAAGGATTATTACTTCTCCGCCAAGGCAAATCACGTTTATTTTCATCATACCACGTTAGTAACTTTTGGCGAAAGGATATAATTTTTTCATCCTCCCACATTTCAATTCCGTATTTCTTTAAATCTAACATGAATTTAGTATATCATAAAATAAAACAAGAACCCAGAAAGTGAACTCTGGATTCTTTGTCATTTTCTAATAATGAGCAACGGCTTGACTGGCAGTAATCAATGTCAATTTATAAACGTCATCAGCATTGCATCCACGTGAAAGATCATTTACTGGGTGATTCAATCCTTGCAAAATAGGACCGACTGCAGAGAATCCACCTAGGCGCTCTGCCATTTTATAACTGATATTTCCAGCTTCGATACCAGGAAATATAAAAACAGTCGCTTGGCCAGCTACATTACTGCCAGGAGCTTTTAACTCTGCGGTTTTAGGTACAAAGGCTGCATCAAATTGTAATTCTCCGTCAATAGCCAAATCTGGTCGCATTTCCTGCGCAAGTTTTGTTGCCTCAACAACTTTATCAACTTTTTCACCAAATCCAGATCCTTTACTTGAATAACTAAGCATGGCCACCTTTGGGTCAATATCAAAGATTTGTGCAGTTAATGCTGAATTAATAGCAATTTCTGCTAATGTCTTAGCATCTGGATCAATATTGATTGCACAATCACTGAAAACATATCGTTCATCACCACGAACCATTAGAAAAGCACCTGATGTACGAGAAACCCAAGGAAGGGTTTTGATAATTTGAAGAGCAGGTCGAACTGTGCTTGCAGTAGAGTGAATTGCACCAGAAACCATCCCTTGCACTTTTCCAAGATAAACGAGCATGACACCAAAATAATTAACATCCTCTTTCAATAGCTTACGAGCTTCTTCCTCCGTAATTTTTCCTTTACGGCGTTCAACAAAAGCCGAAACCATTTCTTCAAAGCAAGAACAATTTTGAGGGTCAATAATTTCATAACCTTCTGTCACACCTTCGATTTCAAGATAAATTCGAATTTTTTCAGGATTTCCCAATAAAACAGGGATAATACTTGTTTCCTTTACCAACCGTTTTGTTGCTTGAAGAATACGTGGTTCTTCGCCTTCTGGTAAGACAATTTTTACTTCTTTATCTTGAAGTGTTTCACGAATTGTTTCAAAAATTTTCATGTTTTACTCCTTTTTATTGCTTAATTTTTGAATCACTGATTGGAAATCTTCCGGAATAGGACTCGATTTATTCACCACTTCCTTATGAAAGGGATTGTAAAAACGCAGCGAATGACAATGAAGAGCTTGTCGCGTTATACCATCTGTCAGGCTACCGCCATACAAATCATCTCCTAAAAGTGGAAAACCAATGTAAGAAAAATGAACCCTAATCTGGTGTGTTCGTCCTGTGTGAAGATGGATATCTACGAGATAAATGTCACCATAGTGCGCAAGAACTTTATAACTTGTATGAGCATATTTCCCATTTTTTGCTACACAGCGTGTAATAATGCTCCTATCTTCTCGTGCGATAGGAGCGATAATATCTCCTTCAGACTTTAATGGTGTAGAACCTTTAACCAAAGCATAATAACGTTTTTCGATTACTTTCTTTTGCAATTGCTTATCCAATCTTGCATGAGCATAACCATGCTTTGCAAACAACATCAGACCACTCGTATCACGATCTAAACGTGTCACAATATGAATTTGCTGATTTTCATAATGCTTAGAAATGTAATAAGCTTTCACGAAATTAGCCATTGTATTAGAATGATTCACACTAGGAATGCTAGCCACACCGGCGGGCTTATTTAAAATCAAAAAATGTTCATCTTCGTATACAATATCCAATTCTTTTTCTACTGCACATAGACTGCTAAATCCTTCTTCTGCCGGAATATCAATCACAACTTTGTCGCCAACGTCTAACAAGTAAATTGCATTTTGTTTCTTGCCATTTACTTGAATACTTCCACCAGAAAACTTAACTTTTGCAAGTAAACTTTTGGAAATTTCGTGCTTTTTTAAAAAGGTCTTAACTTTAACATGTTCATCTGCAGTAAATTCAAACCTCATTCCTCCACCTCGCCAATAAAAGCATCTTTTACACGATTCCAGAAACTCGTATGACTCGGTGTAGCAAGAAAGTTAATCTTATGTTGATCAATTTGAAATTCAATTTTAGAAATATTGTTTATCATAAAATTCTGATTGTCAATCGAAATCGCATGTCGGTCATTCCAAGTCGGCACGATTTCAATTTTATCTTTCTTAGGAACGATAATTGAGGAGCCTAAGGTTCGAAATACACGATTGTTTAAACTTGCAACTTCTGCAATCTGAAGAGCTTCAATCGTTGGATGCAGAACAGCTCCGCCTAACGATTTATTGTAAGCTGTACTTCCTGTCGGAGTTGATACGGAAATACCATCACCACGAAAGCGCTCAAAATGGACTTGATTGATAATAACATCGGCGACCATTGTTCGTCCAGAACGCTTGATTGTCGCTTCGTTTAATGCACGCTTTATACAAATTTCATTATTTCCATGGAAAATTTTAACATTTAAAATCGGATAGGACACTTTAGCACCAGTATCTAATTTTAAGTTATTAATTAATTTGTCCAATTCAAAATCTCGATAATCCGTATAAAATCCTAAATGTCCTGTGTGAACACCAACAAAACGAACTTTATCCAACTGATCTTCATACTTATGAAAAGCTGATAAAAGCATCCCATCTCCACCGATGGAAATGACAATATCCGGATTATTATCATTCAAAATAAAGTGATTTTGTTTTAGTTTCTGTTTCAATTGGCGACAAATTTCTTGACTTTGCCGTCTGCGATTACTGATAATCCCTATTCTTTTACCTGTATTCTTCATCTGTATCGTCACTATTTCCTACGCCATCATTCAATTTGCGACTGATTGGGTCAAATAAAGCTTGTGCTTCTTGAATATCATCACGAATCTTCCCCATTTCTTCGTCCAATTGATAGGCAATTTTTGCTGTAATCTCCAAACGTTTCTTAATTTCATCTGGAAACTCACCTTTGTATTTATAATTCAGCGAATGTTCAATTGTTGCCCAAAAATTCATGGACAGAGTACGAATTTGAATTTCTGCTAAAATCGTTTTGCTCCCATTGATGGTATCAACGGGGTATTCAATAATAACATGGTAACTGCGATAACCACTAGCTTTACGATTTTTAATATAGTCTCTCTCTTGGATAATCCGCATATCATGACGTTTTCGCAAAACATCCAAAACTTCTTCTACATCATCCACAAATTGGACCATCACGCGCAAACCTGCTATATCCTGCATATCTTGCGCTAGATTTTCCTCTCTGATTCCACGCAAAACCATTTTTTCTTTAATGCTTTCTATTGGTTTCACGCGCCCCGTTACAAACTCAATCGGAGAATGCTGTTTTTGTTTTCTATACTGTTTACGAATCCCACGCAGCTTAATTTTCAATTCGCCCACCGCTTGAATATAAGGATCCAGAAACTCTTCCCACTCTAATTGCATACACTCACCTTGTCATTTTACTCTTTTTTTTATAAAATAAACACAATACTTATTATAACATAAATCGCTTTCAAACAAAAGAAAAGGATTGGAAAATGAATCATTTGGAAATTGAATACAAAACACTTTTGACAAAAAATGAGTACCAACAACTATTGCCACTATTTGCTGATGTAAAACCTATTAAGCAGACAAACTACTATATTGATACACCTGACTTTTCAATTCGAGATGCAAAAATGGCACTTCGGATTCGTACTTTTGAAAATCGTGCTGAGTTAACATTGAAAATTCCTCAGCAGATCGGTAATATGGAATACAATCAATCACTTACTTTAGCAGAAAGTCATCTCTTCATCAATGAATGTGTGCTACCAAAAGGAGAAATACACACCCTACTAATCCACACTCCTATCAAACTCAATGAATTACAACTTCTAGGGAGTTTGACAACCACTCGTTATGAAAAAGAAAGCAGCATCGGCTTAATGGCACTTGACGAAAACCATTTCTTTAATACAATAGATTATGAATTAGAACTCGAAGTAACAGATGCTAAAATTGGAAAAAAACAATTCGACCACTTTTTACAAGCTCATCATATCCATTATAAATATGCAAAACCTAAAGTTGCAAGATTTGCTCAAAACTTATGAATAAAAAGCTGAAATTTTACTTATTTTTTGATAAAATGGAGTGTAGAAATCAAAAGGAGACTTAATAAGTTATGATGGATATACTGACGGATAAAACACAGATGAAGTTATTTGCACTAAATTCCAATCACGATATAGCCGAAAAAATTGCTAAAGCTGCTGGTGTTCCCCTTGGAAAATTATCCTCACGTCAATTCTCAGATGGAGAAATTCAAGTTAACATTGAGGAAAGTGTACGTGGTTTTGATGTATTTATCATTCAGTCAACGAGTTTCCCTGTCAATAATCATTTAATGGAACTTCTCATCATGGTGGATGCATGCAATCGTGCCAGCGCTAATTCTGTTAATGTCGTTATGCCATATTTTGGCTATGCTCGTCAAGACCGTACAGCTGCTCCTCGTGAACCAATTACGGCAAAACTGGTAGCAAATATGTTGGTAAAGGCAGGAGTTGATCGTGTTCTGACCCTTGATTTGCATGCCGTTCAAGTTCAAGGTTTCTTTGATATTCCTGTTGATAACCTTTACACTGTCCCTCTCTTCGCCAAACATTACTGTGAAAAGGGCTTGTCTGGTGAAGATGTTGTTGTGGTTAGTCCCAAAAATTCTGGTGTTAAACGTGCTAGAAGTTTAGCAGAGCATTTAGATGCTCCGATTGCGATTATCGACTACGCTCAAGACGATACCCACCGTAACGAAGGCTATATTATCGGAGATGTAGCTGGAAAAAAAGCTATCCTTATTGATGATATTTTAAATACTGGTCGTACATTTGCTGAAGCTTCCAAAATTGTTGAACGCGAAGGTGCAACAGAGATTTATGCAGTTTCTAGTCATGGTTTATTTGTTGAGGGAGCCGCTGAAAAGTTAGACAACTCTCCCATCAAAGAAATCCTGGTTACTGACTCAGTTGCAACGAAAGAAAAAACTCCGAAAAATGTTCAATACATTACTGCAAGCGAGCTAATTGGAGACGCAATCGTTCGTATCCATAAAAGAAAACCCGTTAGTCCTCTATTTGCCTATAATAAAAAGAAATAAGGAGAAATCTTGATTTATTTCGATAATGCAGCAACAACACCCATGTCAAAGGCTGCTATGACTGCTATGACACAGGTTATGGAAAATACCTTTGGTAATCCATCTAGTATCCATAACCACGGCAGAGCTGCTAACAAAATTCTTCGCAAAGAACGACAAGAACTTGCTGATCTACTTCATACTAAAAGTCAACATATCATCTTTACATCAGGTGGGACAGAAAGTAACAATACAGCCATAAAGGGGTATGCCTTAGCCCATCAAGATCAAGGAAAGCACATTATCACCACTGCTATCGAACATCATTCTGTGCTTGCAACTATTGAATATCTGGTAGATAAGTTTGGCTTTGAAGCGACTTATATCCAACCCCAAAATGGAGAAATCACAGCTCAGCAGATAAAAGAAGCTCTTAGAGAGGATACTATACTTGTCTCCACTATGTATGCCAACAATGAAACTGGCTACCTGCTTCCAATCAAAGAAATTGCTGAAGTTTTGAAACATCATCCTACCGCTTATCATGTGGATGCAGTACAAATTATGGGCAAATTACCTGTGTATCCTGAAAAACTAGGAATTGATTTTATGAGTGCATCAGCTCATAAATTTCATGGTCCTAAAGGCATTGGTTTCTTATATGCCAATCAGATGAAATTTGATAAATTTTTACATGGTGGAGATCAAGAAGATAAAAGACGTGCAGGCACTGAAAATTTAGCAGCTATCGCTGGAATGATTGCAGCTTTAAAAGAAAATCTCAGTTCTTATCAAGCAAATATTCACCATGTTGACAGTTTAAAAACACAACTGCTCACGGAGTTGGATGAGACAGACTATTATATCAACAATATTTCTCATACATTTCCCTATGTTGTAAATCTTGGCTTTCCTACACAGGCTAATGACTTATTACTAATGCGTTTAGACTTGGCAGGAATTTCTATTTCAACCGGATCTGCTTGTACAGCAGGTACAGTTGAACCAAGTCACGTTCTTGAAGCTTTTTATGGTAGTGATTCAAATCGTTTAAAGGAATCTATCCGCATTAGCTTTTCAGAACAAAATACTTCAGAAGAAGTTCACCAATTTACCACAATATTAAAAGAAATTTTAGGAGGATAAATAGATGGCTTTTGAGACCACTATTCACTTAAAAGATTGCCCATACAGCTACTCTCTTGGAGAAAACGTAAAAAAATTTACTTTGCGTGATAACACTTTCGCTGAAACAAAAGTTGGAAATTATGAATTGTCACGCTTATTAGAAAATGTTCCCAATAGTGGTGATGGTTTCCTATTAAAAATCATTATCAATAAAGAGCTTTCGGGTGTAAAAATCAATATTACAGACAAATCAGGACTTCGTTTGGTCAATATTTTTAAATCAGAGGCTAATCATATTATTCAGGAAAAATTTTATTTCCTAATGAATAGTTTGGTAGAACGTGGCATTTTCATCAAGAAAGATCAATAGGAAAATGACCTAGTTTAAAATCTTATTTTTAAACTAGCAGCGAAGTAATAAAGTAAGAGTAGGATAAAATGCAGAATCAAAAATTTTCTGCATTTTATCCTACTATTTTTCTATTTTTATCAAATAAGTTGATTTTTTCACAAACTTTCTATAAAATAGTCATTGAAAGGATGTGGTTTTGTGAAATCTGAAAAAAGTACAGTTATTCCACGTGCAACTGCTAAAAGACTCTCTCTTTATTATCGGATTTTTAAACGATTTAATTCTGAAAAAATCGAAAAGGCAAATTCAAAGCAAATCGCAGATGCTATCGGAATTGATTCAGCAACTGTCCGTCGAGATTTTTCTTACTTCGGGGAATTGGGGCGTCGTGGATATGGTTATGATGTAAAAAAGCTCATGAATTTTTTTGCTGATTTACTTCATGATCATTCGATTACCAATGTGATGTTGGTTGGTATCGGTAATATGGGACATGCCTTACTCCACTACCGCTTCCATGAACGTAATAAAATGAAGATTGTCATGGCATTTGACATTGACGAGCATCCTGAAGTTGGAACCACTACAAATGACGGGATTCCTATTTATGGTATTTCACAAATCAACAATAAACTAAGAAACGTAAATGTACAAACAGCTATTTTAACAGTTCCAAGCACAAAAGCTCAAGAAGTTGCAACTACTCTTGTGGAAGCTGGTATAAAAGGTATTCTCAGTTTTTCACCTGTCCACTTAACTGTTCCAAAAGATGTTGTCGTTCAATATGTTGATTTGACCAGTGAGCTACAGACATTACTCTACTTTATGAAAAAAGAACATTAAAAAAGCGTACCACTACTCATGAAGAAACCCATTATCGGAGCTACAGAAAATGAAAGACCAAATCCTTTTGCAATGATGAGTTATACTGCAAAAGGATTTGTAGAGGATATTAAATAAATTGGTGGAAGCCTTGTTATTTTACCAATTTGGGATGCAGATATGGCACACCCACTACATCCAGATGATTGATAAACTTATTCTAACGGATGGGCAAAATGTAGCTCCGCAATTTTATGGCGAAGAAAAACGATTGATAGGGATGATAGCACTTAGAACATGATGTATTTGAATTAACCCTAATTCATGAAGCTATCCAGCAGGATAAACCAATTTTTACTGTTTGTCGTGATGCACAATTATTTCAAGTCACAATGGGAGAACTCTTTATCAAGATATTGAACATTACTAGCAAGACACTTCTGCTGAGTATACTATCCAAAATTGGTCACTAAATCCGGCTCTATTTTAGAAAAGTATCAAAGATTCAGCAAAGAAGATTGAAGTCATAACACGGGATTCAAAAGACAACGCTATTGAAGCTATTGCAACAACTGATAAAATCGCTTATCTAGGAGTTCAGTGGTATCTCGAATATTTATTTGAAACACGTCTTAAAGATCGGCTTCTTTTTGACTATGTTGGTAATAAACTTTAAATCAATTCTGTTTCTTCTCGATAACTATAATAATCTTTCTCAGCGACGATGAGATGATCCAGTAAGATGAAGCCCATTAGCTCACATGCTTCTCTTACATGTTTGGTGACTTCATCGTCGTTTTTGCTAGGTAGTACCGCTCCTGAGGGATGATTATGTACTAATATAATAGATGTCGCCATATGTTTCACAGCATAGTGCAAAATTTCACGTGGTTCTGCTATACTGCGTGACACACTGCCGATAAAAATAGTCTGTTGATGAATTATTTTATTTTGAGTGTCTAGATATAAAGCAACAAGATGTTCCTGTTTTTTATGTCCTAATTCCTGTTGCATTTTTTTCGCTAATTTTTGGCTACTTAAAATCTGCTCTTGCATAATCAATTTTGCCTTGCTGATTCGTTGCCCTAATTCAACCATAGCTTGCAACTCAATAGCTTTGATACGACCAATTCCAGAGATTGATTGTAGTTCTTGTAGCGTCATATTACGTAACTCATTTAAACTAGAAATAGTTGATAAAATTCGTTGGGAAACTTGAAAAACAGTTTCTTTTTTATTACCTGTTCGGAGAAGAATAGATAATAATTCTTGATTACTCAATTGTTCTGCACCTTCTGCTACCAAACGTTCTCTTGGCAATAAAGAATCTTCCTGAAATGAAATACTATACATAAAAAACCTCCTCATATCCTTATTCGGAAAAAGAAGACTAAAATAAAAAATTTGAGAAAGCATCTCAAATTTTTTATTTTAACTTTTACATTTCAACAATTTTGCCTGTTTCAAAATAAACAACCCATTCACAAATATTTTTGGCATAATCGCCAATACGTTCTAAAAACGAAATTACTTGGAAGTAATCACGACCCGTAACGATCAAATCAGGATTAGCCTTAATTTCTTGCGTTGCTAGATCTCGAATATCATCAAAATACTGATTAATTTTCTCATCCATTGCTGCAACTTCATAAGCCTTATCCACGTCACCATTAAGGTAAAGTTCAAGTGCTGCTTCCACAAAATTTTTGACGTCACGTCCCATCTTGCTGATTTCTTCTTCGACAGATTGAATACGAACTTCTCCTTTCATGCGAATCGTTGCTTGTGCAATGGAAACGGCATGATCTCCCATTCTTTCCACATCACTACTTGCCTTCAAAACTGTAATAACAGTTCGTAAATCTTGTGAAACAGGCTGCTGCAAAGCAATGATTTCTAAAGACTTTTTCTCCAACTTTACTTCATATTCATTTACTTCTGCATCTTTTTCAATAACCTCTTTTGCCAATTCACGATCGTGGGTCACAAATGCACGAACTGTACGGTTAATCTGTGATAACACTTCATTTCCCATCGCATAGAATTGGTTATGGAGTTTTGCTAAATCTTCTTCAAATTGTACTCTAAGCATAAAATTTCCTTTCGTCAGATATAAAGAGGATTAATATTCCTCGTGATTGGCTGAACTAACAAAAAGTAGCATCCATCTTTCTAGCCAAATTTTCCTGTAATGTAATCTTCTGTTTCTTTATGAATTGGACTGAGAAACATTTCTTTTGTAGTATTAAATTCAATTAAATCTCCACTCAGGAAGAACGCTGTCTTGTCTGAAATACGGCTAGCTTGCTGCATCGAACGCGTCACCAGTAACATCGTATATTTATCTTTCAAGCCATGAAGTGTTTCTTCAATTTTTCCTGCTGAAATGGGATCAAGTGCTGATGTCGGCTCATCTAAAAGAATAATTTTTGGACTCGTTGCCAAAACACGCGCCACACAGACACGTTGCTGCTGACCACCTGACAAACCAATGGCTGAATCATATAAGCGATCTTTCACCTCATCCCAAATAGATGCACTCTTGAGTGAAGATTCAACAACTTCGTCTAACACCTCTTTGTCTCTAACACCATTGATTCGCAAACCATAAACAACATTTTCATAAATCGTCATTGGAAATGGATTGGGCTGTTGAAAAACCATTCCAATTTCTTTTCGAAGCTCTACCGTATCTGTCCTCGGACTATAAATATTGTGTCCATTGTAAATTACAGTACCTGTCGTTGTAACCTCTGGATTCAAATCTCCCATCCGATTGATTGCTTTTAAAAGAGTTGACTTTCCCGATCCAGAAGGACCAATCAAAGCTGTAATCTCATGAGGCAATACATCTAATGATACACTATTGAGGGCTTTCTTTTGGTTATAATAAACCGACAAGTCCTTAATTTGTAAAATAGGTTCTGTCATCTGATAATCCTTTAATAAATTCTAAATTCACACAGTTTCTTATCCAAAATGGCCAGAAACATAATCATTGGTAGACTGCAACTTAGCATTTTGGAAAATCTTGGCAGTTTCATCATATTCAATTAAATCACCAAGATAGAAGAAACCAGTATAGTCACTAGCACGTGCCGCCTGCTGCATACTGTGAGTTACTATGATAATCGTATAGTTCTTCTTCAGCTCTAACATTGTTTCTTCTAACTGTGCTGTTGCAATTGGATCGAGCGCAGAAGCAGGTTCATCCATTAACAGTATTTCTGGCTTCACGGAAATAGCGCGAGCAATACAGAGACGTTGCTGCTGACCGCCTGATAACATCAAAGCAGATTTATGAAGATCATCCTTTACCTGTTCCCAAAGAGCTGCCTGTTTTAGAGATGTTTCAACAATTTCATCTAAAATCTTCCTATCTTTGACACCAGCACGTTCATGCGCAAAAGTAATATTACGATAAATGGACTTAGCAAATGGATTTGGTCTTTGAAAAACCATTCCGATATGCTTACGCATTTCATAAACATTGATGTCTGAGCGATTGATATCAATCCCTTCATACCAGATTTCACCAGTAACTTTGGCGATGTCAATCGTATCATTCATTCGATTCAAGCTACGAAGATAGGTTGATTTCCCAGAACCCGAAGGTCCTATAAGAGCTGTAATTTTATTTTTCTGAAACTGCATATCAACTCCTTTAATGGATTCATTTTTACCATAGTAAACATGCAATTTTTTTGTTGATAACACAACTTCTTCCTCAGGAAAAGTAACAATATGTTTTTCATTCCAGTTATATTCTGTCATTTCTTCTCCTTTTATGCAGATGTTAATTTTCTATGCAGGTAACTCCCAAGTTTACGAGCACCGAGGTTGAAAATTAAAATAAAGATGAGAAGTACCGCTGCTGATCCAGCTGACACTTCTACAGCATCAGGAATCGTTCCTTCACTATTGACTTTCCAAATGTGAACAGCTAATGTTTCAGCCTGACGAAAAACAGAGATTGGACTGGTTACACTAAAAATGTTCCAATTTGACCAGTCAAGTGCTGGGGCGGACTGACCTGCTGTATAGATAAGTGCAGCTGCTTCACCAAAAATTCGTCCAGAAGCTAATACGATTCCTGTCACAATACTTGGTAATGCTTCTGGAACTACAACATGAATAATCGTTTCCCAACGAGACATGCCAAGAGCAAGTCCCGCTTCACGCTGTGTATGATGCACATGCTGTAAGCTATCTTCTACACTACGTGTCATTTGTGGTAAATTAAATACAGTTAAAGCCAGAGCACCAGAAATGATTGAAAAACCATATTGGAATTGAATAACAAAAATCAAATATCCAAAGAGACCGACAACAACGGAAGGCAAAGAGGATAAAATTTCAATACAAGTTCTGACAAAATCTGTTACCAGGCCTTTCTTCGCATATTCAGATAAGTAAATTCCTGCTCCCATTGATAACGGAATGGAAATAATTAAAGTAATAACTAACAGAAATAACGAATTATAAAGCTGAATTCCAATTCCTCCACCCGCTTGATAGGAAGACGATTGTCCAGTCAAGAATTTCCAAGAGACATGAGGTAATCCTCTTACTAGAATGTAAAGAATTAAAGAGGCAAGAATGCTCACAATGATTCCTGCAATGGTATAGAGGACACCTGTAGCCAATTTATCTATTTTTTTAGCGTGCATAGTTCTTCTTACCTCTTTCCTTTGTAATCAACTTAATCACAGTATTGAAAGCTAAGCTCATCAAAAGTAAAACCAGAGCGAGTGACCAAAGGACATTGTTATTAACGGTTCCCATAACAGTATTGCCAATTCCCATTGTTAAGATAGAAGTCAAAGTTGCAGCAGGTGTCGTCAAAGAGGTTGGGATAACGGCTGAATTTCCTACAACCATTTGAATCGCCAACGCCTCACCAAAAGCACGAGCCATTCCAAAGACAATAGCTGTAAAAATACCGGATCGAGCTGCTTTTAACGTCACGCGCCAAATAGTTTGCCAGCGAGTAGCTCCCATCGCCATACTGGCTTCTCGATAATGGCGCGGTACAGCCCGTAAACTATCTGTTGTCATAAAAGTCACCGTCGGTAAAATCATGACAAAGAGAACAAAAATCCCTGATAAAATTCCAAAACCTGTCCCGCCAAACATACTACGAACAAAGGGGACGACAACCTGTAAGCCAATAAAACCATATACAACTGATGGGATTCCGACTAAAAGTTCAATAGCCGGTTGGAGAATTTTTGAACCTTTAGGAGAAACCTCCGTCATAAAAACAGCCGCTCCAATTGCAAATGGTGTCGCCAATAACGCTGATAGAAGAGTTACGAGGAAAGAGCCGAGAATCATCGGTAGAGCACCAAATTCTTTACCAGATGGATTCCATGTTGCTCCGAAAAGAAAACTGAAGATATTTACTTTATTAACAAAAAAAGTCGAAAGACCTTTCTCTGCTACAAACAATAAAATCATTGCAACGACAAAGACAATTAAACTCATACAAAGAAAGGTAATGGTTTTTCCAAAAGATTCCAAACGAGAATTCTTTGACTTTGTCAGCATTTTTTTTGCTACTTCGTTCATGTTATACTATACTCTTTCTGTTACTTTGAGCTAATTGTTCCATCAAGACTACGAGTCACTTTCATATCATTGATAGGAATATAGCCCATTTTTCCCACAATATTATTTTGTACTTCTGCTGTCATTATATAATCCAGAAATTTCTTAGTAAGTTTATTGGGTTCCCCCTTAGTGTACATATGTTCGTAAGACCAAAGTGGCCAATTATTAAGTGTTACATTTTTCTTTGTGGGCTTATAGCCATTCAAATTTAAACTTTTTACACTTGTATCAACATAAGAAAAAGCTAAGTAAGAAATAGCACCTGGAGTCTGCGACACAATCGTTTTGACCATTCCGTTAGAATCTTGCTCCTGCGCCTGCTTGGCTTCCTTGCCCTTCATAATAATACTATCAAAAACAGCACGGCTACCAGAACCGACCGCACGATTGATAATTGTAATGTCCAAATCCTGCCCGCCAACTTGTTTCCAGTTCGTATATTCACCAGTAAAAATTTTGCGTAGTTGATCTGTTGATAAATTATTTACCTTAATTCCTTTATTTGCAATAATCGCAGTACCCGCTACAGCAACTTGGTGATCCACCAAAGTTTTAGCCTTGATTCCGTCTTTTTCTTCTGCAAACAAATCACTATTTCCAATATCTACTGCACCTGATTGAACTTGTGATAATCCTGTACCTGATCCACCACCTTGCACATTGACAATTTTTTTCGGGTTTTCTTCAGTATATTTGTCTACAACCGCTTCAATCAAAGGCTGCAAAGCAGTTGAGCCTACAGCTGTTATTGATTCACCAAGGTTAATCCAGGAAGCACAAGCTGACAAATTGATACTACAAAACATAAGAGTAATAAACAAAAGTATTTTTTTATGCTTTACCAAAATAATCTCCTTTTAAGATATGAAAACGCTTGTTGATCTATGGTTTTTCTAACTTCTTTGCATCTCATCTCACTATAACATATATAGATGATTTTGGAAAGATTTTTTATTGAAATCTGAGGCCTTTTGGAAAATAATTTTTCAGAATATTTCCAGTTACTTTTGCAAATCCTAGACCATTGCCTTGAACGATTATCTGGTACCAACCATTTCCATATTTTTGATCGAGATTTACTATTTCACCAGCAACATATTTTTTAAATTGCTCCTCATCAATTTCAATTACTCGCTTCACCTCGTTTGGTTTTAAAGCAAGGCCCAAAGCAAAACTTGGTTCAAAACGTTTTTTCTTAAAGACTCCCAGATATAAGCCATTTCTAGCAATTTTTAATTTCGACATATCTGGTAGCCCTAATGGCAACAGATACAAATGATCACCGAAAGTCTGTAATTCTCCAGTCAGATCTATAGCTAGATGTTCTCTTTGAAACTTCTGCCACAACATCTTCTGCTCAGATGTCAGATGGCTCTTTTTTACTTTTAATTTTTTTGCTGACTGCTTACTACAAAGGCGAAATTTTGCAACAAATTGACCTTCACCTTTGAAATGGTGAGGATACATACGTGCAGTTTCTGGAAAGTTAATACCTGCAATCATCCCATTGATTTTAGGAATTTCGACTAATTCAAGCGGATAATTTTCTAACAACCAATCCACTATCTGTTCGTTTTCCTCTGGTGACCAAGTACAAGTGGAATAAATGAGTTCGCCATTCGTCGCCAACATTTTTACCGTATTTTCCAATATCTCACGCTGAACCTGCGCACACTGAGTCGGATAAGATTCATTCCAATATTCCATTGCTTCCGGCTGCTTTCTAAACATTCCTTCACCAGAGCAAGGTGCATCTAAGACAATCAAATCAAAATAACCATGAAAAACTTGGCTTAATCT
This sequence comes from Streptococcus sp. SI1, assembly GCF_030439945.1. Taxonomy (NCBI): domain Bacteria; kingdom Bacillati; phylum Bacillota; class Bacilli; order Lactobacillales; family Streptococcaceae; genus Streptococcus; species Streptococcus sp. SI1. The sequence goes on along the minus strand of NZ_JAQFJE010000001.1, from coordinate 240,168 downwards.
ATCAGCAGATTCATTCGTCACCACTACATTTCTCGCTCCAAAACGCTCAATATTTTCTACTAAAACCTTCGAACGCTTTGAATTGATTTCATTGGAAACAAGCACACCTGTATTATTCAAGTATGACAACAAATGAGTGGATTTCCCACCCGGCGCTGCAGCCAAATCAAGCACTTTCATATCCTGACGCGGTGCTGCAATTTGAGCAACCATTTGCGCAGCAGGTTCTTGAGAATACACCAAGCCTGTGACATGCTCTATTGATTTTCCAGAAATCTTGCCATAATAACCCCAGTTCGTGTTGGAGATAGGATTTAGAAAATGTTTTTGATGTTCTTTTAGTGGATTTACTCGAAAAGCGGAAACCGGCTCCTCATCAAAAGTTAGAAAAAAAGAGGGAGCCTCCTCTCCCAAAAGATTGTAGTATTTTTCTTTAAATCCTTTTGGAAAATGCATCTAATCCTCTCACTTTCGATATATGTATTTTTTAATTTCGTCCAATTTCATAGTTGGAATCATCATGATCCCCTGACGGCTTTTAAAATCAGGTTGCTCACCAGCAAATGTCAAAGTAGTATAGCCCAACTTATCGCCCATAATGGAAGCTGCAGCATAATCCCAAGGCCAAATATAGGAAATATAAGTCAAAAGTTGACCGGATAATACCTTGCTAAAGCTAATCGCAGCACTCCCGTATACTCTAACCCCTAAGGTTTCTTTCGCCAAGTCAGCAATTCCCCAATCATTGCGCTCAAAAATACCAGCATTTGAAGCCATTAAAAATTGATTTAAGGGGCGATCTTGGTAAGAAGGTAATTTCTGCTCATTACAATATACATCAAATTGACCACCACCATGGTATAACTTGTCTCCTATCACATCATAAATGACACCAAATTGACCAATCCCATTTTCAAAATAAGCCAATACAACCGCAAAATCAACTTTTTGTGCTACAAAATTATTTGTACCATCAATAGGATCAATAACCCAAACATTCCCATCCGAAATAGAATGACGAAGGCCATTTTCCTCAGCTAAAATATGATCAGCAGGGTAAGCTTCTAAAATCCAGGTAACTAAATTATCCTGAACTTCCTTGTCCATTTGAGTTACCAAATCAGTCGGACTGGACTTAGTTTCAATTTCCAATTGATCATTTAAATGCTCCTTGATATAGGAAGCAACATTCAGAACAATTTGTTTAGCAAAATTAAATTTCTTTTCCAAGAGAAAACATTCCTTTCTCCTTTTGTTTTGCAGCTTGAACAGCTCGATATAAGGAATAGCCACTCGCTATTTCAAATTCACGTCCAATCCGCTTTTCTTCAGCTTTGCTTGGAACAATTTTTTTGAAGAGTTTGTAAGATGATAGTATCTCTTCTGCTGTTATTTTTTCTTCATAAGCCCGCTCTACATCATTCAAAAAAGAAAGCACTGAAGCAAGCTCTTCAGTGCTCCACGACATGTCTAGTGGGTAACGATAGTTTTTATTCATATTACTCAATCTCAGCTCTCAGGGTTGCAGCACGCAATTCTTGTTTTCGATATCCGCGAGGCAAAAACGCACGAATCTCATCTTCATTAAATCCAATTTGCATTCGTTTTCCCTCTAAAATAATCGGACGACGTAAAAGACTTGGATTTTCTTCAATTAAGCGTAATAACTCAGAAATTGATAAACTTTCAACATCTAAATTTAATTTTTGAAATATTTTGGAGCGAGTTGAAATGATGTCATCTGTTCCATTCTCCGTAAGAGAAAGGATATGTTGCAATTCTGATGCAGATAGAGGACTCGTCATGATATTGTGTTCCTCAAAAGGAACTTCATGATTAGATAGCCATGCACGCGCCTTGCGACAACTTGTACAACTCGGTGATAAAAATAGTGTAACCATGCATTTCTCTTCTTATTATTTGTAACTGTTATCATTATACTAAATTTTATGTAAGATTACTAGGTATTTTTACAAATTTTCTCCTATTTTTTAGGAAAAATAAGAAGCTTACTACATGATTTAGTGGTCCCCATTTTTAGGAGTCCAATATCTTGCGATTTTCTCATCTACCTGTAATTGTTTGACTAGCTCAGCTACATTATCGAATTTTACCATATCTCGTATTTTTTCTAACCAAAAAATACGAATAGTATCACCATAAATATCTTGTGAAAAATCCAAAAAATTGACTTCAAAACGAAGTTCATCGCCTTCAAAAGTAACATTTTTCCCGACGCTAGCCATTCCTCGATAAATCTGACCGTCATGCTCTACATCGACCACATAAACACCATCTGCTGGTAGAATAACTCGATCTAGTGGAGCAAGATTTGCCGTTGGATAGCCAATCGTTCGCCCTCTTGCATTACCATGAACGACTATGCCACAGGTGGATAGCGAATAACCTAGCAATTGATTGCTTTCCGCTACATTTCCGGCTAGTATTGTCTCTCGAATACGAGTTGAACTAATTTTAGAACCATTCAAATTTACAGAGGGAACCACGATAACTTGTCCGTCAAACAGTTTTTCCAAATCTTCTGCACTGTATCGATCAGAACCAAAATGATAATCAAATCCTGCAACGACTGCCTTTGCTTTCAAACGAGAGATGTATTTTTCAACAAATTGCTTGGCCGTATTGCGAGCAAATTGACTGGTAAAGTCAATCAAATAGAGATAATCTACACCAAGATTTTCTAATTGCTGCAAGCGATCTTCTAAGCTTGTCAAATGAAGCATCAATGAAGGCTGGTAGCGTACAAAAGTCAATTTAGGAGACTCTGGGAAAGTCAGCACCGCAATTTGCAAATCCTTATCTGACGCAATCTTTCTCGCTTCAGCAAACAATGCTTGATGCCCCTTATGCAGCCCGTCAAAATACCCTAGCACTAATACTGTTTGTTCAATTTGCTGAATGTCTTGTTCGTTTTTAATTCTAATCGTTTTCATCACTTATCTATTTTATCACAAAATGTTAAAGAAACACTTTTCTAGGTCTATATTCTTCGTCACGCTTTTCTAGAATAGCAAGCAATTTCCCCTGGAAAAATCCAGCTACTTGAGTTTCATTGGAATTCACATCAATAAATCGACCAAATCGCACATCCTCTGCCTGTTCTTTTGTAAGGTCTATCTTAACCAAATCCCCTATACCCAATTCGAGTGGTTGGAGGAAGGAAAAATCCTCCTCTGCTACTCGCTCTGCTATTTCATCCAAGGTCAAGGCATCTTCTAAACTCATACCTGCTGAGGAAATCCGTGTCAGCTGAGACATGTGACTGGCCAAGCCAAGCTTGACTCCTAAATCAACAGACAGGGTCCGGACATAGGTCCCCTTGCTGCACTTCACTCGAAAACGAAAGCGGGCTTTTTCATCTTCATAGGAAATCGGACTGGTGCGCTCAAAACTATAGATGGTCACCTGCCGCTCTGGCCGCTCCACTTCTTGACCCGCTCTTGCATACTCATAAAGCTTGCGGCCATTGACCTTGACTGCTGAGTACATGGGCGGAATCTGGCGAATCTCACCAGTCATGGACTCCATCGCTTCATCGATAAGGGCTTCTTCTAAAAGCTCTGTCACTGGCGTCCGCTCTAGGATGTCTCCGCTGGTATCCTCTGTCGTTGTTGAGCAGCCCAGGGTAATCTCCCCCTCGTAGACCTTGCCTTCCTCCTGCATGAACTCGACCAAGCGCGTCGCCTTGCCCACAGCAATCGGAAGCACCCCGACCACATCTGGATCCAAGGTACCCCCATGACCGATTTTCTTGGTTTTTAAAATCTTGCGCAGCTTAAATACCGCATCATGCGAGGTCATGCCCGCTTCTTTTCTTAAGTTGATAATTCCGTTCATTGGTTAACTTTCTAAAAATACTAAAACTCTCTTTTGGAAATCCTTATGCTGTTCATAGAGTGCGTGGCCACAGTCTGGTAAAATAGTGATCTGACTATCTTTGATATGTTGATGCAATTCGAGCGAAGCTCCCACACCTAGAACATCATCTTCTTCTGCTCCAATGATTAGCGTAGGGCACTTGATCTTTCCCAAAACAGCTAGACTATCATGTCTTAAGCAAGATATGGCCTGAATAGCAATCCGCTGTTTATCTTTAATGCGACCAAAGATTCCCATTATTCGATAAAGGTATTTGAATTTTCCAAAAGATTTAGCCGTATAAGAGTGACTTACAATATCAAATATCAGTTCTTTATAGGCTCCAGTCTGACTCAATTCAAGCCAGCGAGTAATCCTCTCCCTACCAAGATTATTCAGTTTCGCAGTTGTAACTGTCAAAATCAATTTTTCAACTCTTTCCGGGAAATCTGCTGCCAACCACTGGGCAAGCATACCGCCTTGGGAAATTCCTAGGACAGCTACCGTTTTCAGACCTAAAACATCCATAGCTTCAGCTATATCAGTCGCCATATTTCGTGTTGTATAATTTTCTGGTAATTCATTGATTCGGCTAAAAACGTAAACTTGGTAAGCTGTTGCGAATTTTCTATAGACTAGGGCAAGCATTTGCGCCATTCCCTTAACAGTCGCCAAACCATCCCCTAGACCTGGAATGATGAGCAGAGGCTTCTTCCCTTTCCCAAAGGTCACATAGTCCATGCTCTTATCGTTAAACTATAAGGTTTTCCCTTTTGTTGAAGACATTACTTCGTTTCCTCTACTATTTTTTTCATGATTTATTTATGTTAAGTTTTTAAATGCAAAGCAAAGCCGGCAGTCACTTTTTCAAATCCAACTGCCTGATAAAACTGATGTGCAGCATTTCGTTCAGCGGTTAATCCACTATTTAGAGTCAGTGCCTTAACTCCTTCTTTTACCGCTTGTTTTTTCAATTCATCGATTAGCCTACTAGCAATTCCTTTTCGTCTTGCTTCTTTTGCAACTGACAAAGCCAAAATACGATAGTAAGATCCATCTGCTTCAAAAAAGAAGAGCTTTGCATAACCTAAGAAACCTAAAATTTCTCCGTTTCTTTCAGCTAAAAGACAGCCATAATGCGGCTGAGAGAGAATCATTTCTAAACGTCGAGCCAGCTTAGAAGCGGTCGTTGGATAGCCCAAGTCTTCGTATAAAGACAGTAAGGCTTCAGCATCTTTCATGGTTGCTTTTCGTATCTGCATAGGATCCTCCTAGTCTCCCTTCAAAGCTTCAAACTTAGCTTTCATAGTAGGATTTTTGCGTGTCAGTTTTTTGACAGAGACATCGTCCAGTTTGTTATTTGCTAAGCGCAGCTGGTTTTCAGAGGTTGTCAAGAATTTCTTGATTTCTTCCATCCGGCGGATGGCCTTGTCAATCTCTTCGATTGCCTTGCCAAAGTTTGTCGAAGCAAACTGATAGTTCTTAGCGAAAGCTACTTTAAAGGCATCCAAATCTTCCTCAAAATGCGTAATATCAATGTTTTGCTCCCGTACCAAGGCCAGTTCCTGCTTGTACTGGAGAGAGTTAAGCGCAGCATTTCGCAAGAGGGTAATCATGGGCAGGAAGAACTGAGGTCGGATAACGTACATCTTCTCATAGGCATAAGATACATCGACAATACCCGAATTGTAGAGCTCGCTGTCAGCCTCAAGAAGTGTCACCAGAATAGCATACTCACAGCCTTTCTCCCGCCGGTCCTTATCCAGCTCTTTGAAAAAATGCTCGTTTTTCTTCTTGGTCGCTGTCTCATCGCCTTCATTTTTCATCTCAAACATGATGGAGAGGATTTCTACACCATTTTCATCCACCTCACGGTAAATGTAGTCACCCTTGCTGCCTGTTCTGGCATCATTGTCCTTACCAAACTCGGCTCGTGGAAACATGGCCATACGGTTCTTGTTAAACTCGTACTCGCAGTGCTGTTCCAAACTCTCGCCAATCATCTTAGTGGACTGCTTGGCTTTAAAATCCTTGTAGAACTCTATTGTCTCATCTTTCTGTCGCAGCTCTACCTCATAGCGCTCTTTGAGAGAGGTCTGAGCCAGCGCTGCTTCCTTTTCTTGCAAAACTAGCTGATTCTTAACCTCGTCGCGCTCTTTTTCCAGCGCAGACAAGGTCTTTTGCAATTGATTTTCATGCTCCAAGCGCAGCGTTGTCAGCTGACTTTCCAATTGCTGAACTTCCTTATCCTTCTCCTGCAATTGAAGACTGGCTGCCTGCTCCGCCTCTTTCTTAGCCAACTCCTGCTGGGTCTCAAACTGAGCAAGCTGGCTTTGAAGCTTGCTAATTTCCTGCTCTTTCTGCGATAGCAGAGCTTGTTGGGCATTCTGAGATTTTTGCTCTGCTAAAGCCAGTTCCTGCTCAATCCGAGCATGAATCTCCTTGTCAAACTCTGCAGTCCGAACCTGCGACAAAAGCTCACTGTACTGGCTCTCATTGACTGTAAAAACCTCCCCACAGTTGGGGCATTTGATTTCATTCATGGGGTACCTCTTCATTTAAAATTAAAAATTTTAATCCTTCTCTTTTTCAAGCTGATAGATTATATCTCTATCATTATTATTTCTTATTCTTTTTTTCAACATTCTCCCAAATTCATTAATCTACTTCTCACGACTATCAACTATTATACCATTCCTGCCAATAAATGAAAAACAGCAAGCCATTGGCTTGCTTTAGCTGTTCTGAATTGTGTCTTTAAACTCCAGCAAAGCTTGGATATAGCAACGAGGTTTAAATGCATGGATGACATGGTTGGCTGGAATTTTTTTGTAAATAGTCTGTGGCGCCAGCTCCAGAATATGCTGAACATCTTGGTCATCTAGAGCCCCAACTAGACCGTACTTCTCATATCTTTTCCAGTTAGCATGGAGAAATAGTATTGGACAAGTGCTTGCTTTCAGGGCTTCAGCATGATGAATACCTTGATAAAATCTGCCATCCACAAAAGCGCGAGCAAAATCTGGATCAAACATGGACAGTGATTTCAGAAGCAGCTTCAAAGCAGATGGAAAACCAACTTCCAGTGGCTGATTGGGGTGATTGGTTTGAAATTTCTTGATACGCTTTGATAATAAACGAATCATCCAGTCAGGCATTTTTTTAACCCGATTCTCCGAGACAGGCATCTCCTGACCTGAAAAATAATCCGCCAAATCACGATTGTCCAAATCCCCTATTTTTTCTACCATATGCTTGAGACCATTGTAGACAAAACGGTCCCTCTCCTTAAAACGAGGCATCTCTGCTGAAAAGACAGGAGCATCCTCAATGACAATTCCTGCTACTTCCGAACCCAAATTGGCTGCACACCAAAGAGCGATAATACCTCCTGAAGAATTTCCCGAAATGATTACTTTCCCTTGGACGACATTGTCAATAAAGGAACGCATATCCTGACCGATTGTAGACCAAGAATAATCTCCTGGTGTCCAGCTGGACTTGCCATGCCCCCGAATATCAATAGCATATACCTTGAACTGCTGAGAAAGAGGAATCAGGACTTTGCCATAAGATTCCCAAGTTCCCATTTGAGCTGGAATAAGCAGAAGATTGGGTCCATTGTCCGGTCCCACAACATAATTCAGTTTAACCTGTCCTGTATCATAGAGTTTTTCTTCAAAACCCGCCCGAATGAGTTTTTTGTCTCCAATATTTCCCGATAAATATTGATAAGGATTTTCATACATTTTCGTCACCTTCTTTGCTTGTCTCTGATATGTTTCTGCCAAGCCTTCAACATTTCCTCCTGATAATGAGCCTGGATATCCAGCCATGCTTTCATGTCTTCTAACTGCTGGTGCTCGAGCGAATCTTCAGCCAGTTCCTGCTGCCCCCTTTCAACAATCTGCTTGATTGGAAATAAAGCTTCTTTTCGATGTTCTAGAACTCGTTCCCAAGCCTGGGGGGAAAATCTAAAATAGTCAATCCTATCTCCAGGAAAGGTAACCTTTTCTATCCAGCCATTGAGCATCAATGCTCGAATATTGGTAGAAATACTGCTCCTGCTTGCTTGAAGGAGGGCCGACATATCTTCTGCTGACAAAGGTTCTCCAAAAATAAGGCTCAAACCAAAAATCCGACCCCCAATTCGCGGAATACCATAACCTTCATAAATGGCAGCAATATTCTCAATAAACTTTTGTAACTCTGGCTTTAAACTAATCTTCTTTTTCTGATTCATATCTGTTACCTCTTACCTATAATATACCTCTTTCACTCATTTCAGTCAAGACTGAAACAAATGAAATCAAACGTAAAAAAAAACCGCTGATTTACAACGGTTTAAATACTATCACTCCCCCATCTCAATCCGCCAGCTGGCGGCTGTTTTTCTTTCTTGGATAAACTTACTGTAGATACCTTGTTTGGCCAGTAAGTCTTGGTGTTTGCCTTGCTCAACAATGCGGCCTTGATCCAGCACCAAAATCTGGTCTGCGTGCTCAACTGTCTTGAGCCGGTGGGCAATCATGATAATAGTCTTATCGCGAGTCAAGGCCTGAATAGCCTGCATGAGGGCTTCTTCGTTTTCTGGGTCAACATTGGCTGTTGCTTCATCCAGAATGATAATAGGAGCATCCTTGATAATAGCCCGAGCGATAGAAATGCGCTGGCGCTCACCTCCAGAAAGACTAGCACCTCCTTCACCAATCTTGGTGTCATAGCCATCAGGCAGTGAGAGGATAAAGTCATGACAGGCAGCTTTCTTGGCAGCCTCTATTACTTCTTCCTGACTGGCCTCCGGCTTGCCAAAACGAATATTATTAGCAATAGTATCCTCAAAGAGATAGACGCTTTGGAAGACAAAACTGAAATTACGAATCAGGCTGTCATAGCTGTAGTCCCTGACATCATGTCCGTCCAAACTGATACTTCCCTGATCCACATCCCAGAAGCGGGCAATGAGGTTGCAGAGCGTTGTTTTACCTGATCCAGAAGGTCCAACCAAAGCAGTTGTCGTTTTTTCAGGAATAGTGAGGGAAACTTGGTCAATGATTTTCTTATTTCCATAAGAAAAGCTAACGTCTCTCAGCTCAATCCGACTGCTCTTAGGCTCAATATCCTGACCACTGATGTCCATCGGCTGGATAGCCAAAACTTGATTGACCATGTCAACCGACAAATCAACAATGCGCAGGAGAGAAGAGAAAGAGCCGACGCCGTCTAGATTTTCATAAATCATAAAGCCACTGACAATCATCATAATGGTTACCAGCAGCTCCATACTGCCATTGAGATAAAAGTAGATAGAGAAAAGCCCCATAAAGAGACCGGTCAGCTTGGTCACGATGCCTTGAAGGGCAATGTAAGGTGAGGTCACAAGTGTCATTTTGGTATCTAGCTGACTCTTGCCTTCAATAGCCTTGGACAGCTTCTTGGCAGAACGGTTGACCAGATCGTAGTTCTTAACTTCAGCAATCCCTTGGCTATACTCCAAAACAACGGCTACCAGATCCATATCCGCCTGATACTTGCCATCAGAAACCTTGCCAACTTGCCAACGCATGAGGGTATTGGGCAGGAGAAAGAGGACAAGACCCACCAAGAGAACCAGACCAACCCGCCAGTCATAGAGAAAGACCAAAATAGTGATGAGACCAGTCGTCAGAAAGCCCTGCACAGTCATCATAATCACTCGCGTAGCTACATCAGACAACCCTTCCAGCGTATTAGTCGTAACACTAGTAATCTTGCCCAAGCTATTTTTATTAAAGTAACCCATGGGCAGATAGCGCATGTGCTCGGCAATTTCAATCCGCTTCTGAGCACAGGTATGATAGCCCGCTTCCGTCTGCAGCATAGTGATTTTTAGTGTAATCCAGACGTTTAGAACAGTTGATACCAACATGATAGCCAGAGCCAGCCAAAAGGTCTGCATAGAGAGATTCTTCTCAATCAGTCCCATAACGACTAGGCCAATTGCTGGGATACGCAGAGCGATGATAAAGGACTTGATGATGCCCAGATAAATGGATTGATAAAATTTCCTACGGTCCTCTGCCGTACAGAAATCAAAGAATTTCTTCAGTATATTAAGCATGAGTCAGCCCTCCTTCCATCTCACTATTATCCCTGGTAGCAATATGGGCCTGCCACATGAAAGCATAAAGTGGACTTGTTACCAGCAATTCTTCATGCCGACCTCTAGCTTCAATCCGACCATCATTGACCAGGACTATCTGGTCTGCACTCATAATTGTAGACAGCCTGTGGGCAATGACAATCAAGGTCCGTCCCTCAATCAGACGAGCTAGACTGGACTGAATCCGTGCTTCATTTTCCGGATCTGTATAAGCAGTCGCTTCATCCAAAATAAGAATCGGCGCATCCTTAAGCATGGCACGGGCGATGGCAATCCGCTGACGCTCCCCGCCAGATAGATGACCGCCGCCAGAGCCTACTTGAGTTTCAAAGCCAGCTTCCAAGTTCATGATGAAGTCATAACAGCCGCAGCGGCGAGCAATTTCGATGACCTCTTCGTCAGATGCTGCTGGATTTCCCATCCGGATATTTTCCATAATAGTCTCGTCAAAAAGATAGTTATCCTGGGTCACGTAAGCAATCTGCTGACTGTAATAGTCTAGCGGAAGCCGGCAAATATCCAAGCCACCATAGGTGATCTGACCAGAAGTGACATCCCAGAAAGAAGCTAGAAGCTTGGCAATTGTAGACTTACCTGAGCCTGATGGCCCAACTAAAGCATTGATGCTGCCAGCCTTAATATCTAGCGAAATGTCATGCAGTACTTCCTCTTCATCTGTATAGCCAAAGCTGACATCTGTCATGACCAGATCCCTTCCTTTTGGAAGTTCTATCAGCTCCTGAGGTCTTTTCAAATCAGGCTTTTCCAAAATATCGATCACTTGACCAAAAATAGTCCCGATTTTCCGTAAATCGTCCATGTAACTAGCCACTAAAATCAGAGGAGTCAGAAGACTGAGCGACAGAATGATCATTAGAATGAAATTGCTGGCAGTCAAGCTACCTTGCAGATAGAAATAACAGCCAGCCGGCAGCAGAAAGAGCAAGCCTGATGGCAGAAAAGCAGTCACAATGCCCATCTCTAGATTAAACTTGCGCATCCACTCAATAAAGCAGTCTGCTCCTTCTCTAGCAGCCGTCACAAACTTATCGTAAGAGAACTTTTCCTTGCCAAAAACCTTGATAACTTCAATCCCATTGATATATTCCACCGCCGTATCATTGAGCTTTTTGGTCTTGACCAGAGTATTTTGGTAGTCTGCTTCGCTATTGGCAACCATCCGCATATAGGCCAATGCCACAATGGGAATAGTTAGGAGGGACAGTAAGGTCAGCCGCCAATCGATGACCAGCATGGCAATGAGAACAATAATCGGACCAAAAATCCCAGCGGTAAACTCTGGAATCAGGTGAGCCAAGGTCGTTTCGGTCGCATCCACCCGCTCAACGATAATGTTCTTATAACTCCCCGATGACTGACTGAGCACTGTACCAAGAGGCAGCCTAGCCAGCTTGTCTGTCAGGCGGCGCCGCATTTCCGCTAAAATCTTAAAAGTAGCCGTATGCGACAGCATGGTGGAAATACCGTGGAATCCCCAGTAACCAATCCAAGCCAGACCCACCCAAGCAGACTGCTGCAGGTAGAAATCCCAGTTTTTATTGCCAGTCAAGAGCTGATTAATCATTCCACCAATAAAGAAATAAGGCAGAAAACCTGAAATCACAGAGGCGAAGGCAAAAATCAGACTGAGTACAAAATATAGCTTATGAAGGGAGACAAAGTCCCAGATCCAAGCAAGGACAGATTTTTTCTTCATAGAATTTCCTTCTTTCTATCAAAAACCTAGCAAACTTCCCCAATCAAACAAATCCATGATGGAATGGCAAAATTCCATCGCCTGCTCTTGGGACCAGTCTTGCGCCAAAGGCTCAAATACAGCTGTGTAATAAGCTGTCATGCACGATCGCAGAAACTCATGTTTAACCAAATGATTGATTTTCCCCTCTTTATAAGCCAGCTCCAAATAGCGATAAGTCTCATCTGTAGCCAAATGAGGCAGATGAATCCTGAAGTCTTCCTGCGAAGACCCCTGAGATTTAAACAGCAGCAGTTGCATGTTATCCTTATGCTCATAGAGAATCCGCATCAGAGACTGGAGATCCTCTAAACGATGGGCCCACATATCAGACAGATGTCCTTCTTCTAGCAAAGCATAGTCACGTTGCTTCTGCTCCTGTCCATACCAGTCTAGCGCATCCAGAGTAGGCTCAAGCAGGGCTGTAAAGAGACTGTCCTTACTTTCATAGCGCTTATAAAGCGCACCAGTCGTCAAGCCAGCAGCGCGACAAATTCTCCGCAGTGAAGCATCCTGATAGCCATAAGCTAAGAGCTCACTCCTTGCGCTCTCCAAGATTTTTTTGTTTAACTCATCAGTTTCTTTTTTCATGATTTTAATTTGATAACACCGTTATCGCCTTTCTACCTTTATTATAAATTCTGACAATTCTAATGTCAAGAGGTAATAAAAAAGATTCTATAACATCTGTATTAGCGAAATCCATTTTGGAAATTACAAAGCCTTTTGAATGCATGAAAAAGTTCCATATGGCTTATAACGAAAAGCATCACATGGAACAACTCCATAATATGACAGAATTGATTAGAATTAGAGACAGGAATATCACTTGAAATAAAGCTTTTAAGTATGAAACTCATATTGAGGTAATCACCTATCTAGACTATACCCCTCTAAACATAAACACTACAAGGATAAATAGATAAAATACGACTACCAAAAGCCTTCTAAGATTCCTTTAATCGAAATTAGCGATTTCTCAGTTCTTACTAAAGACATCGCCTCTAATTAACCCTTTCAACGTCTGCTGTTATCGTAAACTCAACCACATTCAGTTTAAAGAGAAGTAGCCTATTTTACCTGAAGTTCTCTTCTGGAATGAATTCTATTATCAGAAATCCAAGTTAACTTATATTGCTCAGAATTATGAAACTCAGAAACCCATTACAATCCTTTATAGTAAAAGACAAACAACCATACGAAACTTCTTCAAGTATTTCAAAGAGGCTAGAAATAGTATCAAACCATATTACTAACTCCCTTCAAACTTGAAGCTACAAAGAATGCTTAGCAAAGACATCAAACATCAGGCCACGACTACTTTCTTTCATTGCTCTCCTAGCTTAATTTTTCTACTACCATTTGAAACGTCTCTTGATTACTCTGCCAATACAATATATCAGGAACAGTTTTAACTTTTGTCCACATAAAATCAACGTGTTCATCAGAAATACGAATATCCTTCCGCTTCGTTTCCATGAGAAAAAGTGTTTTAAAAATGGATAAGTCTTCATTCATAACAACAGTATGATGTCCGATTTTCAAAAGTTTTGTTAGAGTAGTTTTCAGTCCAGTTTCTTCAAAAATCTCCCGAATACAGGCAACTTCAGGAATTTCACCATTCTCAATACCACCAGTAATCGGTTGCCAAAAAGAAAATTGATCCGTTTTAACTTTTAAGAGTAACATTTCCCTGATAATCGGATTATAAATCCAAACTTCGATGGAATATTTTATCATAACAACTCCTTCTTACATTTAGATGTTATTTTTTCTCAATTGGTGCAACACTTGCTAACAATTTCTTTAATCCAACCTCTGGAAAATTAATTTTTAGTTCTAGGCTACTACCGCTACCTGACACCTCCAATACAGTTCCATCTCCCCATTTTTTATGGTGCGCAATATCACCGATAGCCCAATTCAAATCTGGTTGAGTAGCCTCTATATTCTTGCCAAATGGCAACTGACTTGAGGAAATACTACTTGGTCCAACTTGCCGTTTGCGTGCTTGTAATGCTTGAGCGAGACTCGTCCCTTGACCAAACTGGACGTTTTTTCCATTTACATAGGAAGCTTTAAAAGATGTATTGGCCGGTCGAGCTAATCCTTGGTAATTCAATAAATCCGAACTAATTTCATCGAGAAAACAAGTTGGTCGATTGTAATTAGTTTTCCCATACAGCAAACGCGAGTTAGCATTGGTCAGAAACAAGACTTTTTCAGCACGAGTAATTCCAACATAGGCCAATCGGCGCTCTTCCTCTAATTCGTCTTCCTCTTCAGTTGCCCGACTAAGTGGGAAGACATTTTCTTCCATACCGATAATGAAAACCACTGGAAATTCTAACCCCTTGGCAGCATGTAGCGTCATAAGTGTCACTTCTGAACTTTCCTGAGTGCCAGCGTCATCTGTGTCCGCAACCAAAGCCAGATCATTAAGGAAACGGCTTAACTTATCAAGCCCCGTTTCTTCTGTATCATTTTCAGAATGTTCATCAAAATTTTTGGTAACCGATAAGAATTCTTCAATATTTTCAATTCGAGCCTGACTTTCCAGCGTCCCTTGAGCTACTAATTGCTCAGTATAACCCGTCTTTTCGATAACTATTTCCACCAATTCTGTCACCGTCAACTCATCTAGTCGCTCACGAAGATTCAAAATGAGATTGGCAAAGTCAAAAACTGACTGAGCAGCTTTCCCTTTGACAAGTGAAAGCATAATCTGTGAGGAGGCTTCTAAAAGAGACACATTTTGACTAGCTGCAAAATTCCGAATCTTCTCTACTGTTCCCGGACCAACACCACGCTTGGGCTCATTCACCACCCGCTCATAGCTGATGTTATCACTAGGGTTGGCAATGAGATTTAGATAGCTAATGACATCCCGTATTTCCTTACGGCTATAGAATTTGGTGCCCCCCACCATGGTATAAGGAATATTGGCCTTAAGGAGGGCTTCTTCCACTGTCCGTGATTGAGCATTGGTCCGGTAAAGAACTGCAAAATCCTTATGACTGTAGCCTTCTCGGGTCAGCTGTTCAATGGTTCGAGCGACAAAGAGAGCTTCATCCTGCTCGTCATTAGCTCGATAGTAGACAATTTCTTCGCCATCTTCATTCTGAGTCCAGAGATTTTTAGGACGGCGATTGCGGTTATTTCGAATAACCTCATTAGCTGCCTGAAGGATGGTCTTGGTAGAGCGATAGTTTTCTTCTAGAAGAACGACTTTAGCTTCAGGATAATCTTTTTCAAAATCCAAGATATTTTGCATGTCGGCTCCCCGCCAGCCATAGATAGACTGGTCGGCATCTCCAACCACACAGATATTCTTAAAACGAGAAGCCAAGAGCTTGACCAGCTGATACTGGGCATGGTTGGTATCTTGATACTCGTCTACATGGATGTACTGGTAACGTTGCTGGTAATAGGTCAGGACGTCAGGATTTTGGTCAAAAAGCCGCAGGGTCAACATGATCAAATCATCAAAGTCCATAGCCTCTGACTGGCGCAGTTCCTTTTGATAAGCTGTATAGCACTTAGCCACAATTTCTGTATACGTATCACCAGCCATATTCTCATAGGCCACCTCATC
Source organism: Streptococcus sp. SI1 (assembly GCF_030439945.1). NCBI lineage: Bacteria > Bacillati > Bacillota > Bacilli > Lactobacillales > Streptococcaceae > Streptococcus > Streptococcus sp. SI1. The sequence goes on along the minus strand of NZ_JAQFJE010000001.1, from coordinate 224,796 downwards.
AATCAGGTCGTTCTTGGCATTGGAAATGGTGCCCAGAATGGCGCGCTCATTCCACTTCTTAGGATCGAGATTGAGATTTTTGAGAATCCGCTTCATCAAGGTCCGCTGCTCTCCCGGATCAACAATGGTAAAATTGCGATTGTAACCAATATGATCTGCTTCCCGTCGCAGGATGCGCACACACATCGAGTGAAAGGTCGCAATCAAGCAATCCTCAGTTGCTGGATTTAAAGAAAATGCCCGCTCCTTCATTTCCCTAGCTGCTTTATTGGTAAAGGTAATCGCCAAAATATTCCAGGGGTTAACTAATTTTTCATCAATCAAATAAGCAATACGGTGGGTCAGTACCCGAGTCTTACCCGAACCAGCCCCCGCCATAATCAGCAAAGGTCCGTCTGTCGTTTGAACTGCCTCCGCCTGCCGATCATTCATACCAGTTAATAAGGGATTCATCTTTTTTCCTCTTTCAAAGTCAATGGTTCTATTATAACAAAAATCACTCGTAAGCTAAACTAGAAAGAATATTGCTTTATTTCTCGGTTCATAAAAGTTTGAAAAATCACGTAAAAAGCGTTATAATAAATTTTCTGAAAGGAAAACTTATGAATAATCCAGCAAAAAATCTTAAACTCGCAGAGCGCGGTGCTATTTTAGCTATTGTAACCTACATCGTCTTATCAATTGCTAAAATTATTGCTGGCTCTACCTTACAATCCTCCAGTTTGACAGCCGATGGTTTTAACAATGTTTCAGATATTGTGGCTAATATTGCCGTCTTGATTGGACTACGTATGGCACGTGAGCCAGCTGACACTGATCATAAATTTGGTCACTGGAAAATGGAGGATCTTGCAAGTCTTGTCACATCTCTTATTATGTTTTTTGTTGGATTTGATGTTTTAATTGATACTGTTCAAAAGATTATTTCACGACAAGAAACAACCATTGATCCTTTAGGAGCTATGGTTGGGATTATCTCTGCTTTGATGATGCTAGGAGTGTATTTTTACAACAAATCCTTAGCAAAAAAAGCACATTCTAAAGCGCTTGATGCTGCTGCAAAAGACAATTTATCTGATGCTATTACCTCACTTGGCACAACAATTGCAATCATCGCAAACGCTTTGCATTTTCCAATTGTAGATCAGTTGGTTGCCATCATTATCACTTTCTTCATTCTTAAAACAGCTTACGAAATTTTTATGGAATCTTCTTTTAGTTTGTCAGACGGTTTTGATGAAAATCTTTTAAAAGAATATAAAGAAGCCATTTTAGAAATTCCGAAAATCTCTCGTGTCAAATCACAAAGAGGGCGTACCTACGGCAGCAATATCTACCTTAATCTCATTTTAGAGATGAGCCCTGACTTATCTGTCTATGAAAGCCACGAGATTGCTGATCAGGTTGAAAACGTGCTTAAAGAACGCTTTGGAGTTTTTGATATCGATATCCACATTGAGCCCGCTCCTATTCCTGAAGATGAAATATTAGACAATGTTTATCGAAAACTATTTATGAGAGAACAATTGGTGGAGCAGGGAAGTCAATTAGAAGATTTACTTGCACCTGAATTTATTTACATTTCTGAAGACGGCAGCCAACTAAATAAAAAAGAATTTCAAATCGAAAAAGGAAAGCAATCTCCTATTAAAAATTTCCAACTAACTTCTATCAGCCAAAAAACCAAACTCATTTGTTATGAAGAAAATGGAATTATCCACACAAGTCTTTGGCGCCGTCATGAAACATGGCAAAATATTTTCCACCAAGAAACACGAAAAAAAGAGAATAAACAAGAATAGAATCTGTTTATATTATCTCGCTCTGCTAGATCGATTCGGTACTATACTTAAACAAATCGACTGGGAAAATAGTATCCTAGTCGATTTTATTGAGGAAATTATCAATAAGATGAAATAATTTATCACTCTATTCTCATAATCAACAAATTAACAGTCACAATTCCCTCACTAAAACAGTATTCCTAGAATAGGCTCTCATTATTGCTTTCATTTTTCTGTAGGTGATTTGCACATTAAATCAAGTACTCTCTCATTTTTGACTTCATCGATTGCAATATCTTTATAAAACCAATCAAGATAAGGTAATAGCCCCTGCCATAAACATCAGTGCTAAACTTGCATCACGATTGGCTACAGTCCGACTAGCTAAGATAAAGTCAGAAATACCAAGAGCATAAACAAGAGACCTATCTTTTACGAACATCAGTACTTCGTTCAAGATGCTTGGAAGGACCACCTTGATAACTTAAGGCAAAATAATAAACCATATCGTTTGAAATGATGTAAGCTTCAAAAATATAATGTATGCATACACCTCCTAAATAAATATTTATTATTATACAAATTTTTTATATCATCAGCATTATATTGCAAATATATACATAGAAATCAATGATTCTCATAAAAAGTGTATGTTCTAAAGAATAAAAAAAAACAAAATAGAAAAAACTATTTTGTTTTTATAAATCCAAATTCTTGAAGCGGAAGTACTCTAAATGAGATAACTCCTTTGATCTGTTTCTTAGAAATCAAACCAAACTTTCGACTATCTTCCATATTTTGCCGATTATCATTTAAAATCAAATAAGACTGCGTTGGAATTTTATTTGTATTCGATTTGGTCAATGTCTGGATAGTAAAATCATGAGTAAAATAACCAGTATTATTAGCTTTTGCTAAGTATTTTTCCTTATCTTTTGTTAAATAATCTTCTGACTTGATTTTATTATTCAAGTAAAGTACATCATCCATGTAGACGACAGAATCATTTCCTACGCCAATAACACGTCCGACATGCTTTTTCCCTTTCACCTCGTATAATACAAAGTCATCTCTTTTTATCTGTTCATTTTTATTAGCAATGACAACATCTTTCTCTTGTAAAAAATGATTCGCATCTTTTGTAGTAATGCTATACGGTGTAAAAATAAAAATTCGCAGACAAACGATCGTTATTGCGATGACAGATAAAAAAATAACATTTCTAATTAAATCTCTCTTTACCATTCTCTCTCCTCTCCTTTTATCATTATATCATGTTTTCAGAAAATAAACAAAGGTGGAAAAAGTTAATTCCTATTCCTGTTTTTTATTTACAAGTAAAAAGCCTTATCAATCAAGCGATAAAACCGTTGACTGATAAGGTTCTTTTCTTTATAATAAGACAAATTAACGTACTGTACGAATACGCATAGTGTTTGTTCCACCAGTTCCAACTGGTACACCAGCCACAATCACAATATTGTCGCCAGATTCCACAAGACCACTTGCAAGAGCAACTTTTTCAGCAACTTCAAACATATCATCAGTTGATGCAGGTTTTTCAGTTACAACTGGAATGACACCCCAATTCAACATCAATGAACGTTGAGTCAATTCATCAAATGTTACTGCTAAAATATCAGTATCAGGACGATACTTAGAAATCAAACGTGCAGTGTTACCTGTTTCAGTAATTGTCACAACCAATTTGATGTCCATTGAGTTTGTAGCATCTTTAACAGCTGAAGCAACAACCTCTGTCTTAGAGCTACGAGCATAGTCAACTGATGACAAACGTCCATATTCATTCAAGAGAGTTTGAGCATTTTTATCAATTGTTGCCATTGTCGTTACAGATTCAAGTGGATATTTACCATTTGCAGATTCACCTGAAAGCATTGTCGCATCTGTTCCATCAATAACAGCATTGAACACATCTGATACTTCTGAACGAGTAGCACGTGGTTTTTCAGTCATTGTTTCAAGCATATTTGTTGCTGTAATAGCAATTTTACCAGCAGCATTGACTTTTGTGATAATCATTTTTTGGTAAACTGGAACCATTTCAAATGGTACTTCGATACCCATGTCACCACGAGCAATCATGATACCGTCAGCAGCTTCGATGATTTCATCCAAGTTTTCGATACCTTGTTGATTTTCGATTTTAGCAAACAATTTCACATGTCCATTACCAGTCTCTTCACAGATTGCACGAACTTCATTGACATCCTTTGCAGTACGTACAAATGAAATAGCAATGAAGTTGATTCCTTGTTCTAAACCAAAGCGAATATCGTCATTATCACGTTCAGCAAGTGCTGGGAAAGGAATTTTTGTATTTGGAATATTAACACCTTTTTGTTTAGCGATAACACCGTCGTTTTCAACTTCTACTTCAAATTCACGTGTAGCAGGATCTTTTGCAATAACACGAAGGCCAAGTTTTCCATCGTCAACAAGAACTTGTTTTCCAACTTCAACATCGTCATAAATATCAAGGCCACCTGCAACATTCAAAGCGATAACTTCGCGAGTAGATTTAATACCTTGTTTAGTTGCAACACGGATCTTTTCACCCGTTTTGTAAGAGTATTCTTTAGCGTCGCCTTCAAATAATTCTGTACGAATTTCAGGACCTTTTGTGTCAAGAAGATAACCAACTTTTTGACCAGCAATTTCTTCGGCACGATGAACAGTAGCCATACGGTCACCTTGTTCTGCGTGGTCACCATGTGAGAAGTTGAAACGGAAAGTGTTTGCTCCGGCCTCAATCAATTTAGCGATATTTTGTGCAGATGATTCAACATCAAGTTTTTCACTCCAATATCCATCTTCACCAAATTTTTTACCACCACGGATTTCTACCGCAGGACCTAAAGTTGCAACGATTTTTACACGTTTATTCATGATATATGAAAACTCCTTTATATTTAATGGTCTTTATGACCAGAATAACAAATTAAAATTACATTGAAATGCTACGGTTTAATTTAGCAAGATCAAGATCAGCTTTATGTGGATTATTAACAATAATCTTACCGTCTTCTGTTAAACTAAACAAAGCACCTTCTTCTGCTGTACCTAAAATTGGATTTTCAACCATTTGTTCGTTGCGAATACCAACTGCAACACCGCCAATCCCTTTTTTAAGCAAACTAACAGCATGTGCTCCCATACGTGAAGCAAGAACACGGTCACGGGCAGTTGGTGAACCACCACGTTGAATATGTCCAAGTTCCGTTACACGAAGATCACTCACATCACCAGCTTCTTTTAACTTTTTACCAAATTCATCCGCAGACATGACACCTTCTGCAAGAACGATAATGTTATGTTTCTTTCCTTCTTCGTAGCCACGTTTAATACTAGCTACAATATCTTCGATTTTGAAGTCTTCTTCAGGAACGATGATTTCATCAGCACCTGTAGCAATACCAGCCCAGAGAGCAATATCTCCAGCATTACGTCCCATTACTTCAACAACAAAAGTACGACGATGACTAGATGATGTATCACGAATCTTGTCAATTGCATCCATTGCCGTCGTTACAGCAGTATCAAAACCAATTGTGAAATCTGTACCAACAATGTCATTATCAATCGTACCCGGTAATCCAACAGCAGGGAAGCCATGTTCTGTCAAACGCATAGCCCCATGATAAGAACCGTCACCACCGATAACCACAACTCCTTCAATGCCATGTTTTTTTAGTTGCTCAATTCCCTTTAATTGTCCTTCTAATTGGGCAAACTCTGGATAACGAGCCGAGTGAAGGAAAGTACCACCACGTGAAATAATATCCCCAACCGATGCAGCATCAAGTGGATAAATTTCACCAGCAACCATACCAGCATAGCCGTCATAGATGCCATAAACTTCCATTCCTTCTGAAATTGCTTTGCGAACAACTGCACGGATAGCAGCGTTCATACCAGGGGCATCACCACCACTAGTCAAAACAGCAATACGTTTCATTCGTTTGTGCTCCTTTTTCTTTTTACATTCACCCTTGATTATACCACAATCAAAATCAAAATTCTTCTTTTTTCCTAATTTTTTATTGATAAATCGTTTTCATGGTTATTTTCTTCAATTCTTCTTGTAATTTCTCTGATTTTTGAACACGATATTGAGGAATTGCTACTGTCTTTCTTTCATTTTCATAACGGATAACGACTGGAATATCTCCTCGAAATTGCTGTAAAATATCAGATATTTCTGCATCATATCCGTGATCTTCTACTTGTATCCAAAAGCGTTCTGTGACAACTTCCTGCAAACCATTTAAAATCATCTGTAAACGATCCTCACGTTTTTTAACTCGACCAGTCAGATAATAAAAGCCTTTTTCGTGCAAACCTTTGCTCAACTGTTTAAAAACGTCTGGAAAGACTGTCACTTCCATTTTTATTTTAGCATCACTCACTTGCAAGAATGCCATATTCTCACCTGTTTTGGTGCGAATGATACGGATAGATAAAATCTCTACTAAAATCGTTGCCAAACTGTTTTCAACCAAGTCTTGAATTGGTATAAAGGCGTGATCAGCAGCTTTTGTAAACTTTACCAAAGGATGTTCACTCAAACCAACTCCAATAATTTTCTTTTCTAGTTCGAATTTCTCTGCTTCTGTGTAATCTTCTCCGTCTATCCAGCTATAACTCGTATCTGCAAACAGGCTGCCCAGTTCATTGGCAAAGACAAACAGGTTCGGAAGATTTTGCAAGATTTTTTGGCGATTTTTTTCAAATATATCAAATAAACCAACTTCTACTAAAGGAGTTAGCAGCTGGACCTTATGATACTGTGTTGGTAATTTCAAGATGAAGTCTTCTACATTTGAAAATGGACGATTTTCAATAATCCAATAAGCAACATCGCGTGGCAGACCTTTAATATTTTTTAGTCCTAAATAAATATGCTTGTCTTGAATTTTATCTCTATAAGGAATGTTGTTGATATTTAAAGAAGCAATTTGAAAGCCGAACTCTAAAGCATCTGTAATATAGTCACTACTTGAATAATTCAGCATAATATCAAAGAAAATATCTGGATAGTGTGCCTTGAAATAAGCCAACTGAAAAGCAAGTGCAGAGTAAGCATAAGCATGACTGCGATTGAAACCATAACCTGCAAACTTTTCCATAACTGCAAACACTTCTTTTGCTTTGGTTTCAGAATGGCCAAACTTTCGAGCACCCGCGATAAACTCTGCTTCCATTTTGTGCATTTCGGCAGCATTTTTTTTACCCATAGCACGACGTAAAACATCAGCTTTCCCAAGAGAAAAACCTCCAAATCGTTGTGCTACTTGCATTACCTGCTCTTGATAAAGCATAATACCATAGGTTGGTAGTAAAATATCCTCCAAAGTTGGATCCAGCATTTCTACCTTTTCTTGCTCATGCTTCCTTTTTACAAAATTATCTATATAATCACTAGCTCCCGGACGGTTGAGTGATGTAGTGGCAACGATTTCTTCAAATTGCACAGGCTGAACACGCTTCAAAAGGTTAATAGCGCCTGCTTGCTCAAATTGAAAAATACCCTTGGTTCTACCCGCTGCAAAAAGCTGCAAGGTTATAGTATCCTCCAGGTCAATCTTTGCAATATTAATAGCGACACTGTACTTCTCCAAAACTGCTTCTTTCATTCGTTGAACAAAGGTCAGGTTGCGCAAGCCAAGAAAGTCCATTTTGAGCAAACCATTACTTTCAACACCATGCGCATCGTATTGTGTGATGTACATATCTTCCCCATATTTAAGTGGGATGTGATCTGTCAGGTCATTATCACTCATTACCACACCTGCTGCGTGAATAGAGGTCTGGCGCGGATTTCCTTCAATTTTTTTCGCAATTTCAAAGGCTTTTTGATATTCTAATTTGCTGTTGATAACCTGTCGAAAAGAAATATTTTTTTCATAAGCCGATGTCAAGCTATCTCGAAAACTAATTTTACGGGTGATATTAGTCAATTCATACTCTGGAACACCGTAACGCTTAAAAACATCACGAATTGCTTGCTTGGCTCCAAAAGTCGAATATGTCACGATTTGAGCCGCATGCATGGTTCCATACCGATCACGAACATAACGGATAAACTCTGGTCGATAGACGTCAGGAATGTCAATATCAATATCAGGCATTGTATAACGTTCTACATTTAAAAAGCGCTCAAAAAGGAGATTTTTTTCGACAGGATCAATTCCTGTAATATCTAGCGCATAGGCAACTAAACTTCCAACAGCAGATCCACGTCCCATACCCATATAGTAGCCTTGGCTACGACCAAAACGCAGTAAATCCCACACAATCAAAAAGTAATCATCAAAGCCCATTTGGTGGATGACAGACAGCTCTTGCTCCAAGCGTTCTTTATAAATGGAGGTTCCCAAACCTTTTCTCTCTAACCCTGTTTCTGCCTTTTCTCGTAACTCTTCTACCGCTAAACGTTCTGGATTAAAGCGTGGTAATTTTAGCTCTGTATTAATTTCATAATGAATGTTTGAAACCAACTGCTCCAAATTATCTAGACTTTCTGGGAAATTTTCTTGAAAGGCCTGTGTGAATTGCTCTAATGATAAGAAATACTCGTGAGTGGGTAAATTTCTAACTTCCCGCAAACTGCTATTTTCCCGAATAGCACACAGCATTTGTAAAGTCTCTAAATCCCCTGTATCAAAATAGCGAACAGTATGCAAAGGTACAGTTGTATGGTGGAACACTTGCTTTGGAGTATCAGGAAATACGCCAATATAAAATTCCCGTCCCAAGTCTAAAGCCTCGATACCTTCAAACACAGGCACAATAATGGCTACTCCTTCTAATAAATGTTGAAATTCTTCCCACTTTCTTTTTCCTATCATTTTCAATGTGGACAGTTTCATTAAATTGCGATAACCTTGACTATCGAGAGCTAAAAAACGAAGATTCAGAGGAACATCAACATACTCCAAGGTCATTTCCACACCTAAAAGCGGCTGAATTCCTTGCTCAGTCGCAATTTCCATAAAATGATAAGCTCCATAGAGATTGTCAATGTCCATCATCCCTAGAGCTTGATATCCTAAACTTTTAGCTGTTTTTACATATTTCTTTATCGAAATTAAACTATCCATAAAGGTATAAACCGTTTTGGTATCTAACTGAGCAATCATGGTCTTCTCCTTTGATTCTTCTCTTTTTCTATTATACTAAATTTCTATTTTGCTTGCTAAAGAAAAAAATACAGAAAGGAAGAATCATGAGTTGAGCTTTTCATAATAATCTGCCCATTTATTTACAAATCATGAACAGAATAAAATTACAAATCATCTCTAGTCAATTACAAGCTGAAGAAAAATTACTTGCTGCCAGAGAATTAGCTGCTAAAGCCAGAGTCAATCCGAATGCAATCCAACGAGCTTTATCTGACTTGGAACAAGAAGGATTTGTCTACTCTCAATGCACAGCAGGACGCTTTGTTACAAATGTTATGACTTGATTTCGAAATCTAGACAAAAATTATCTGAAGAGGATTTGAAATCGAAACTGGGAATTATTGGCTTACTCGGTCCAAATGGATCTGGAAAGACAACGATGATTAAACTCAGCAATGGGCTGCTCCAGTCAAATGATGGAAAAGTTCTCATCAATGGACTCCAACCATCACCAGAAGCTAAAAAAATGTATTTTATTTACCAGATACGACTTACCTAAATGAAAACATGAAAGTCAAAGATGCATTGCAGTATTTTAAATCTTTTTAGGTAGATTTGAAGATGGAGTGTGCTCAAGCATTGTTACAAGATCTTCACATTGATGAAAATATAACAATCAGAAAATTATTCAAAAGTGATTTTGCAATAACTCAAACAATTCAATAGTGACAACTTAATAAAAGAAAGTCATGAACTTCATCTTGCTCATGACTTTTTCATTATTTAAAGCTTCATAGCTCATTTCAGGTATTAGCTACAAAGACATGTTCTTTACCATAAAGAATCTATCGATCATCTAGTTTGAACATTCATCCTTTTCCATCAGATAATCATAAATTTCTTGAACAGTTCCTAGAGCCATCAGTTCCTGCTCCTTGACTATTTTTTTGAGTTCTTGATAAATATGACTACTCTCAATAGCCTTTTTTTCTGCTTCCTTGTTAACTCGCATCACTCCATCTTGAACCGTTACAAAACCCAGTTCTTCAAAAATTTGAATCATCTTTATGAGTAGAATTGAATCAATGTTGAGATAAGCAGCCAACTTTTTTAGTTTATAACGTATATCAAACTCCGGAAACTGATAAATCGTTTTATAGAGTTTGGCAAATTGGGCTCTCGTTCCAAAACCTGTCAGATAATAGGGGTGAACAATCTCATTTTTAAAGTAAATGGCTTCAAAATGTCCTTGTTGAATAATCATTTTTAGTTGTTCTAGTTGATTGGGGACGTCATAGACCACAACTGATCTACTATTTCCCAAATCAGGTATTTCTTCTGAAAAACGCAGAATAGGTACATTTTCAGGTAAGCGAGCATTTTTACCTCGAATATTAAAGAGCTGAATTCCGTTGACTCGAGCGTCTACCAACATAAGTTGCAGACTAGTCTGACCATTCCATTTGTTGACCGACAGAGTCACTGCTAACTCTAAATTTTTAGTTTGAGAAAATTCTGTGGCAAGTTCGCCTTGTCCAAAAGCTATTACATCAAAAGCAACATCAGCCTGAGAAATTTTTAGTTTCAGGTGAGCATTTCCTGCCCCCATAGTACGAGCATTTTCAACTTTAAAATCTTTTAAATAGAAAACAGGTTTTTTATTATCCATACCAAAAGGAGCAAGTTTTTCAAAGTTTTTAAGAGTTTCCAGCGTCAGATCTGGCAAAGCTAGTTCTTCATCCAAAAAAAGGTCATTCTTAGTAGACAAATCCAGCTGATTATTTTCAATATAGGCCGTCAAAACCTGACTGAGTTCTTCTAATCGACTGGCGTCAAGAGTCATGCCAGCTGCCCCAGCATGCCCACCAAAAGCTACAAATAACTCTCGGTGAGGATCTAGAGCTTCAAAAATATCAACTGCTTCAATGCTGCGAGCACTACCTTTTGCTAAACCATTTTCAATATTCAACACGATAATCGGCTGATGCAGCTCTTCTAAAAGTCGCCCTGCTACAATTCCCAAAACACCTGGATTCCAACCCTTGCCAGCTAGGACCTGAACAGGTTTCTTAGGATCGATCATAAACTTAGCTTCATCATAGATATGCTGCACCATCTCCTTGCGTTCGTCATTTTTCTGATTAATCATCAGGGCGATGTCACGCGCTTCTTCTTCATCAAAACCAGTCAGAAGTTCAATAGCAGGATTTGGATCATCCAATCGACCTAGAGCATTGAGTCTAGGAGCTATCTGAAAACCAACTATTTCTTCATCTACTTCATCTTCCTGAATGCCCGAAACCTTAAAAAGTTCTTGCAAGCCGATGCGCTGAGTGGTTTTCAAAATAGATAAGCCATATTTGACCAAAATCCGATTCTCACCTGTCAAGCTGACCATATCCGCAATAGTGCCGATAGCGACTAGATCCAACAACTCAATCTGCACTTCCTCTAAAAGAGCAGTCGCTAACTTAAAAGCCACCCCACAGCCAGCCAGATGCCTGAAAGGGTAATCTGCTCCGCTATGTTCCGGATGGACGATAGCATAGGCATTTGGCAGCTCCTCGGGCATAGAGTGGTGATCTGTTACGATGACATCCACTCCCATGGACTGGGCTAACTCAATTGCTTCATGTCCTGCAACACCATTGTCCACTGTAATAATGAGTGAGACTTCTTGATTTTCAATAAAATACTTGTAAACACTAGCATTAGGTCCATAACCATCTGTAAATCGATTGGGTAAATAGACTTGACACTCCGCTCCCAATTGTTCTAACGCTTCTTTAACAATAGAAGCTGAAGTCATCCCATCTGCATCATAATCGCCATAGATCAAAATCTGCTCATAGTTTTCAATCGCTTGACGAATGCGTACTACTGCCTTCTCCATATCATGAAGTTCATAAGGATCGTGTAGCTTGTCTAAACTAGCTTCTAGAAAGTCTCGCAGTGCTTCTTCTGTCTGAATCCCTCTCTGGTATACCAAATTGGCTACCGAAGGTTCCAATCCGAGTTTTTGAGCTTGTTTGATAAAGCCCTCATCTGAAAAATTTGTAGCAATTTGCCAATCATATTTTGATGTAATCATGAAATCATCTTTCTTTTACAATATAACTTTTATTATAACACGAAAAGACTAGCTTTCACTAGTCTGAACTTCTAATTTTATACATATAGCATTTTAAGCTATCCTACATAAATCAAACCTGTACAATTTGAATCAGACAGTTTTCGAAATCCGAGGCCTTAATAAAAAGATAGCATCTTATCAGATTGATCTGTCACTAACTCAATCTGATAAACATCTGACCATTCTTCCAGAGTAGTCTGTAAGAGTTTACGTCCGATGCCTTGTCTCTGATAATTTGGTAGAACCAGTAGGTCTTGGATAAAAAGAACAGAAACTCCATCTCCTACTGCTCTAAGAAGACCGACAAGACAGTCATTGTCATACGCTGCTACAGTGTAAAGAGAATTTTGAAAGGCTCGCTCTAGTCGCTCTGGATAATCCGTATAGTTACTCCAACCAACAGATTGATAAAGCGGAAGTAAGTCCTCAACAGTTATTTGTTTATTTTCAACATAATGAATCATTCTTGAATCCTTTTTGCAGCCAAATATGCTGAAAAGCAGCAATATCTCGATAAGGGGACTGTTGGCAAACTGCAAGTTCTATTTTCAACATCTTTTCCCGCCAAGCGACTGCTGTTTTAACTGCATTGCCTTGCAAGCCATAAAAAATTCGAATTCCTTGATAATTCTGAACAGTTAATTCAGACGTGACCTTTTGTAATAAGTCTGCTAAATCATAATAGGTTGCTTGCCCCATTGTATGCGATTGATAAGACTGCCCTGATAATAAATCTAATGCTAAATTTGTATCATTTGCAAACACTACTGTCTGCATAATTCGCCCCACTTCATTGTGTTTAACGAGCGAAATTTGTCCGCCTTTTTTCAACAATCTGCTAAATTCAGCTAGATAAAGAGCCGGAATATCCACATACTCCAGAACATTATGGCAGACAATGAGGTCAAAATGAGCACTTGGAATATCTTTCAACATTTCTAGACTGCCTTGTAGTTGCTGATAATGGAATTTCTGCTGACGTTCTGCAATCATCTCGTCATTTGGTTCTATAGCTATTACCTGATTGTTTTGTGCCAAAAAATCCGCTACCAAACCAAAACCACTCCCAAAATCTAGTACCTTTGTATTTTTTATATGTGCTAACTGAGCAAATAGAATCTCATAATAAAGCTTCCCCCATGGTTGATTTAAAAATTCCTTGTAAGCTGCCACGTCCATAAACGTCTCCTACTTATAATTGAACATTTTACTGGCTAGTTTGTCACCAAGGTTGGGAAAAAGCGTATAGAGCTTGTGAGCCGCCTTCAGTGTGAAAGGCATGATCAACTCTCGCTTCTTTTTCCCAAAATTGTTCACAATCTGCTTAGCAACAGTATCTGCTTCTAAAATGTATTTATCAACCGCCTTAACATAACTACCATCGGGGTCAGCTTTGTCAAAGAAAGCCGTCTTAATCGGTCCTGGATTAACCGTCGTCACATAGACATTGTAAGGCATCAACTCTAAACGCAAAGCATTGGAAAAACCAATTCCAGCAAACTTAGTAGCTGAGTAGAGACTAGATTTAGCACTAGCAATCAACCCAGCTGTACTAACAATATTGACAATATGCCCACGTCCCGCTTGCTTCATTCTCTCCCCAAAGAGACGAGATAGATTCATAAGAGCAAAGGTATTAACTTCAAACATGGCATGAATATCCTCGTTGCTAATCTTGTCAAATTCTTCAAAAATCCCATAACCAGCATTGTTAACGAGAACATCTACCTGTGCATACTTACTGTATAGTTCTTTAGTAAAGGTTTCTAAAGATTGGTCATTCGTAATATCCAACTCAACGAATTCGCAATGTGCATGATTTGAATAAAGCTTTACTAATTTTTCCCGATTGCGTCCTACTAAAATCAGCTGATCATTTGGCAACAACTTCACCATTCCTTGAGCCACACCGCCACTGGCTCCTGTGATAACGATTGTTCGCATATACTCTCCTTATTTTTCTTTTAGAAAATCTGTCTGGTTTTCGATCTCAAATCTAAACGTTTCTGTATTCACTAAACTAATGCTGCAATGCTTGGCGTGAAATAAATCGCTTTTATTCGTCCATTCTATCTGGTTCACCAAATGATAAATAATGTTGAGTACTCCACCATGTATAACCACAATTTGTGTCTCATCTGAGTTATGATTTTCCTTCAAAAAAAGTTCAAACCAAGTTTTTATCCGTTGATAAAATTCTATCGGGCTTTCTCCATTTGGATAATGCTCGTCCATTGCAAGACTTCTAAAATAAAGATGAGGAAATTTTTGATCAGCCTCGCTATTTAACATTCCTGCCAAATCGCCATTATTTGTTTCGCGTAAGTCTCTTACTTTCTCCAATGGCAGCTGAAGCTTCTCTGCTAAAGTCATTGCAGTCGTCTCAGCTCTTTTCAAATCACTCGTAATCACTTTTGTAAAGTGATAGTTTTCTTTGTGTTGAGCTAAGTAATTTGCCAATGTTTCTGCTTCCCTTTTTCCCTCAGAAAGCAAATCAAGTTGACTCCATCCTCCTCTATGTTGGTCAGAATCTTTTCCATGTCTAACAAATAATAGATTCATCATTTCCTCTTTCTTGCAAATTTCAAGAGCTATCTTAGCAGAATTTTATAATTCCACCTCTTCTAAATCTTTTACTAAGTGGACATTTTTAAAAATGGAACTAGCATCGCTACGCATTTTACCAATATCTTTTGAGAGAAAACGTGCGCTAATATGATTAAGCAAGAGACGCTTAGCACCCGCCTCTTTAGCGACTTCTGCTGCTTGTAGATTGGTAGAGTGGCCATGATTTTTGGCAATTATTTCATCTCCTTTACCATAAGTGGATTCGTGAACCAATACATCCGCATTGATAGCAAGTCTTACACTAGCATGCGTTTTACGTGTATCACCCAGAATAGTGATAACCTTACCGGGTCTCGGAGCTGAAATATAATCTGCTGCTATAATTTTTGTTCCGTCTGCTAGCACTACATCTTCCCCGTTTTTTACCTTACCAAAAAGAGGGCCAAAAGGAAGACCAGCAGCTTTCAGCCTCTCAGCATCCAACGTACCTTCCAAATCTTTCTGCATAATGCGGTAACCCACACAAAAAATGCTATGGTCTAGTTTCTCTGCATAAACTGTAAATTTATCGGTTTCTAAAATTTTCCCTAAGTGTTTTTCGTCAAATTCGTGAAAATGAATCCGATAAGGTAGGCGCGAACCCGACACTCGCAGACTCGTCATGACAAAATTTTTAATGCCAATCGGTCCATATATTTCAATATCTGTTTGCTCTTCATTAGCTTGAAATGATCGAGTGGATAAAAAGCCCGGTAGGCCAAAAATATGATCCCCATGCAAATGAGTGATAAAAATCTTTCTAATCTTTCTGGGACGAATCGTCGTCTCTAAAATGCGATTCTGGGTTCCTTCACCACAATCAAACATCCAAATTTCATTGATTTCATCCAATAGTTTCAAAACCAGACTAGAAACATTACGAGCCTTAGAAGGCTGACCAGCTCCTGTACCTAAAAATTGTAGTTGCATCTTTTTCTTTCTATTTTTTCTTAATATAAATCATCGCAGAGCGATTCTGAGAACGATAATAAAGCTGACCGGAATAGGTTTGAGCCAGCTGACTTAACTCTTCCTGGTTATAGCCTTCCAGTTTTATCCGCCCATCCGCCAATTCATAGCAGTCAGTTAGAGCGGAAAGCGCCTGCTTTTGCACAATTTCTTCAGGAGCAGCCGGTATTATCCGAATAACTTTTCCATCTTCATAAACTAGATAATGAGGGAAAAGTTGAGCAATGTCAAAGAGTAAATCCGGCTCAATCACCTCTGGAATTTCTGGAAAAATTAATCCAATTCCATCTTCGTTTTCAAAACAAAAACCATAAGATTTACCTGAAAGATTCAGTCGGATAAAAGGCTTTTCCTCCTCAAAATTAGGAGAGCTGTTAAAAAGTAATAATTCCTTACTCAATTCTAAAAAATAATCCGTTGCTGCCTCTGGACTCTTTTTTTGGTAGAGTTCAGAAAAATACGCATTGATTACACTAGGTGGCGGTGTGATAAAAGTCAACTTTTGCGAATTGGACAGCTTATCCAAAACTTTTTCTAGATAAATACGATCTAAACTCGTAAAGCCACCGTATTTAAGCGCTAAATTGATATAATCAGTCATAAAATTCTTCTAGTCTCCATTTATTTTTTTCTGCTATATAGCCAGAAATCACTTCACTTTCTTCCACATACTCTCTCTTATCGATAATTGCTAGACTTTCCAATTCATACAACTTATAGGCCTTGCTAGAGCCAACCTTGATACAAAAAGGAACAAATAGTTCTCGCATCTTATCCAATAGAGCTTCTTGTAAGACTGCTCTGCTATTTTCCATCTTTGCCGAAATCAAGACATAGGGAGTTAAAGTTGGAAGAAAATTTTCTGCTTTGTCAGCTTTATTATAAAGAGTCAAGCGAGGAATATCTAGCATATCCAAGTCTTTCATAATTGCCAAGACCGTTTTTTCATGTTCCTCGTGATTCGGATCACTGGCATCAATCACATGAACCAAAAGATCCACATTTTTGCTCTCTTCTAAGGTCGATTTGAAGCTAGATATTAACTCAGTCGGCAAATCCTGAATAAAACCAACCGTATCCGTCAATGTTACATTCAGCCTCCCCGTCAGATTAGCACCTTTAGTTGTCGCATCTAAAGTGGCAAAAAGCTCATCTGCCTCATATTGATTCTTGTTCGTCAAGGCATTCATAATCGTGGACTTTCCAGCATTAGTATAACCAATCAGACCGATTTTAAAAACACTAGAATCCAAACGTTTTTCCCGCACAGTTGCTCGATTTTTTTCTACAATTTTGAGTTGTCGCTCAATATCATAAATCTGATTACGAACACTACGACGATTGAGTTCTAACTGACTTTCACCGGGGCCACGAGAACCAATTCCCCCAGCCTGACGGCTAAGCATAATACCCTGTCCAACCAGTCGCGGCAATAAGTACTTTAGCTGAGCCAAATGCACTTGAAGCTTCCCTTCATGACTCCTAGCTCGCATAGCAAAAATATCCAAAATTAACTGCATACGATCAATAACCTTGACCCCTAGAATCTCTTCCAAATTGATATTCTGACGAGGTGTCAAACGATTGTTGACAATTACGGTGGAGATCTCATCTGCCTCTACCATGTGTTTTATTTCTTCTAATTTTCCAGCACCAATAAAAGTCTTGCTATCATACTTTTCTCGTTTCTGAATGTAAGAGGACACCACTTGAGCACCAGCAGTTCCGGCTAGACTGGCTAATTCTTCCATAGACAGGGAGAAATTATCTATTCCTTGCAATTCTACTCCGATGAGGATGACTCGTTCCTGCTGTTTTTCTGTTTCAATCATTCATAAATTCCTTTATATCCTGCATCATCCGCTCTTTGTCCTTCGGTTTTGAAACCTGATAAAAGGCTGCATTCATGCGGTTGCGAAACCAAGTTAGCTGGCGTTTGGCAAAGCGACGAGTATGTTGCTTTATTTTATCCGTAGTTTCCTCCAAGGTCAGCTCCCCAGCAAAGTAAGGGAAAAGTTCCTTGTAGCCAATTCCCTTACTAGCTTGAACATGCGGATAATAATCATAAAGCCACTTTGCCTCTTCTAAAAGCCCAGCCTTCAGCATTAGATCCACCCGCTGATTGATACGCTCATAGAGAACTTCTCGGGCATCATCTAGACAAATTAGCAGGGCATCATAATCAGACTGTTTGTTTTCAAGGTCCTTCCCCAAATGAGCAATTTCTAATGTTCGCATAGCTCTCCTACGGTTCATCTGGGGAATAGTCAATCCCAGCTTTGCTATTTTGCTAAACAATTCCTCATCCGTTAAAGTATCTAACTCTGATCGATAGGCTAAAATATCCTCACGAGAAGCTGAACCACCCAAATGATAGCCTTCCAGTAGACTTTGAATATAAAGCCCTGTTCCTCCCACAATGATAGGTATTTTTCCTTTCGCTACAATCGTTTTAATAGCAGTTTCTGCCTCCTTTACAAAATCAAAAGCTGAATAAGCTTCACTCACTTCTCGCACATCTATCAAATAATGAGGAATCCCCTCTTGCTCTTCTGGAGTGATTTTAGCCGTTCCTATATCCAGTTTTTTATAGACTTGCTGACTATCACCGCTAATAATCTCACCATTAAAACGTTTTGCAATTTCTATACTAAGAGATGTCTTCCCTACTGCTGTAGGGCCTATAATCACAATTACCTTTGTTTTCATCTTTTCCCTTGAAAAAAATTTAATTTTTCGTTACTATATATTATAACATAAATAAAGTTCAAAAAAGGAGAAATCTAATGGCTAAAGGATTTGTTAAAGGGGTTGTTACTGGGGTTGCTGGTACTGTTGCTGCTGTTGCAGGTGCAGTTTATACATTTAAGAAAAAAGTAATCGAACCTGAAGAAAAGAAAGCAGCTTTTATTGAAGAAAATCGTAAAAAAGCGGCTCGTAAACGTGTGTCACACTAAACTAGCTTATATATCATAAAAACTCCAACGAGTAACTCACTAAAAGATGAGTAGCTGTTGGAGTTTTTTCCTTCTTTTCCATACTATAAAAGACAGCTTTTTATCTATAAAACAAGAATTCAATTGCTGTCAATACTATCTATTCTATGACAAATTGCATCCAAATATTTCCACGAGTTGCTCCAAATACTTTTCGAAAACCAATTTCACAAACCCGCTCTACCATACTATTCATAACCCCAATGCCACCAACAAGAGGCGTTATCCCAGCAGGCATTTCAAAAAGCAGATTGAAGTCACACCAATCAGGCTAAACAACTACTTCTTCAATCTTTTCAGCTCTTTTTCCTCCTAATGAAAACGATTTCTTCTTTTTGTTATAACATATAATTTTAAAACAAGATAGTCGTTCCAAGAAATATCTGACTCTTTTAACATTTGTCTCCCTTTTTCATTACTTCGTCTGTATTAACCATGTGATACAATGGAATAAGCAAGTTTTCTATCACGTTTTGTAGCAGATTTTTGCAATCATTTTCTAAAAACGTTACAATAATTTCATACTACAGATAAAAAGGAGACTCGTATGAGAACATTTGATATCATTGCCATTGGTGGCGGTAGCGGAGGAATAGCAACCATGAACCGTGCTGGAGAACATGGTGCAAAAGCTGCCGTTATTGAAGAAAAGAAATTAGGAGGCACCTGTGTCAACGTCGGTTGCGTTCCAAAAAAAATCATGTGGTATGGTGCACAAATTGCCGAAGCTATTCAAGACTATGGACCAGATTATGGATTTACTTCAGATAATCAGCAATTTGATTTTAGGACACTTCGAAAGAATCGCGAAGCATATATTGACCGTGCACGCCATTCTTACCATAATAGTTTCACTCGGAATGGAGTTGAGGTGATTAAAGGTCGTGCCAAATTCATAGACCGCAATACAGTTGAAGTAAATGGCGAGATCATTCAAGCTAAACATATTGTTATCGCAACTGGTGCCCACCCCCATATTCCAGCAATCCCTGGAGCAGAATTAGGTGAAACTTCTGACGATGTGACGATGTCTTTGCATGGGAAGAACTCCCGCAATCCGTTGCCATTCTTGGTGCAGGCTATATCGCAGTTGAACTAGCTGGACTTCTGCATGCTTTAGGCGTAAAAACAGATCTTTTTGTTCGTCGGGATCGTCCTCTCCGCAATTTTGATGCTTATATCATAGAAGGCCTTGTAGAAGAAATGAAGAAATCAGGTCCCACTCTACATATCCACAAAATACCAGAAAAACTTGAAAGATATGAGAATGGTTTGATTCACATTACTTTTGAGGACGGAACGAGTCATATCGCTCAGCATATCATCTGGGCAACAGGGCGGACTGCCAACACCAAAGGATTAAATTTAGAAGCGACTGGCGTCACTTTAAATCCTCGTGGTTTTATCTCAGTTGATGAATTTCAAAATACAGCAACACAAGGTATTTATGCTCTAGGAGATGTTACAGGAGAAAAAGAATTAACCCCTGTTGCTATCAAGGCAGGGCGTACCTTAGCAGAGCGCTTGTTTAATGGAAAAACTGAAGCTAAAATGGATTACTCTATCATTCCAACTGTTGTCTTCTCTCATCCAGCGATTGGAACCGTTGGCTTGACTGAAGAACAGGCAATCCAACAATATGGAGCAGAAAATCTCCATATTTATACCTCTGGTTTTACTTCCATGTATTCAGCTGTCACCCAACACAGACAACAAGCTAAGTTCAAACTGATTACAACAGGAACAGAAGAGAAAGTCATTGGGCTTCACGGAATTGGCTACGGTGTTGATGAAATGATTCAAGGGTTTGCAGTTGCTATTAAAATGGGAGCGACCAAAGCAGATTTTGATGCGACCGTTGCCATCCATCCTACTGGATCAGAAGAATTTGTTACCATGCGCTGAGAGTGGAAACAATTCCCATAAATGTCTTGCTCTTAGAATTTTTCCAACCTTATTTCAATAGCCAGGATTGCAGATAGACTTTAGTTTATCCGCTAACTCCACATTTTCTAAGGCTCCTTTTTCTTTTGATTTTTTAGTCGATAAAGATGTAAATCATTGTTCTGATCATATCAAACCTATTTTAGGAGGTTTTCCTATGCAAAAAGTAAAAATAGTTCTTGTAACTACCTTACTTATCTTTTTAAATATCTTTGAACTAATTGCATTTTTGATACTATACTTTCGCAGCAAAAATAGAGGAAAAATAATATACCGCAAAAAATAACTACTTCGACAAAAGGTGAATTCAGTTTATACTTTCACCTTTTTATTTATTACTTGACATTTTTTATATTTACCTTATAATAGTTACCATATTATAAAACGAAGGGTTACAATAATGAAAAAATCATTCACTGTTATTTTACCAGCTGTTGGTGCAGCTTTAATAGCCATCCTTGCTCAAATTACAATTCCTATCGGTCCAGTTCCTTTTGCTCTGCAAAATATGGCAGTTGGCTTAGTAGCCACTATTTTTCATCGAAAAGAAGCTCTATTAGCAGTTACACTTTATCTTCTTTTAGGTGCTATTGGACTCCCTGTTTTTGCAGGCGGAAGCGGCGGATTACAAGCACTTGTCGGCCCAAATGCAGGTTATCTCTGGTTTTATTTGTTTTATGCTCTGGTAACTGCCAGTCTAACATCAAAAAATAGTAGCTTTTTGACGATATTCTTAGCAAATATACTTGGAGATGCTTTGGTTTTTATCGGCGGTGTACTTGGTTTAATGTTATTAGCAAGATTTAGTTTGGATAAAGCTATCACTGTTGGAATTATTCCTTTTATCCTACCAGATCTCATAAAACTTATCGTAATTAGTCTTGTTACTATTCCTATTTTTAAAAATTTAAAAAATCATCCTTACTTTAAAAATTGATGAGATTATTCTGCTCCCATTATGAGAATTCGCATATTGCGGATTCTTTTTGTATCTTGTTTTCTTAACACAAATGACTAACCATCATCTACTGTTTCATATAAAAATCCTCAATAATTATAACAGGAGGCTCAATACGCCCCAGCAGAAAATCAATCCAAAGCGATATTTCCGTACTAAATCATCTTTTAGAGTAAGTCTTGCTTGCTCATCATAAAGTCCGGCCAAACAGTCTGGTCATAAATTCAATGATAAATAATTCAAAGTATGGATGTCTCAGGACCATCCACTTATCTTTGTTTATGAAAATAAGAGGTAAAATCTTAGGACACTTTTTGTATCATGAAAGAGCCACAAAATCTTGTGTTGATGCTGATCAAAACACTTTTCATTGAAAACCTTCGTATCACTGAAAATGCTCGTGGTCAAAAAAGAAGAAAGATTTACAAGATAAAAATAGGGGTGAGACTAAGAACTAAAATTTTTAGTTCTGTCTCACTCCTAGTTCTAGTATTACCGCACTTCTGCACCAATCGTTTCTTCAAGGGATTTTTGGATTTTTTCCATGTAGCGAGCCACTTCTTCATCTTCCAAAGTATCCTCTGGATTTTGGAAAGTCAAAGTGTAGGCCATGGACTTCATACCAAGCCCAAGTTTTTCGCCTGAGAAAACATCAAATAATTTAATATCTGTCAAACGCTTCACACGAGCAGCTTCAATAGCTGCAACCACCTCTTTGTGGCTGATTTCTGCTTTAAGAAGCAAAGCAATATCACGTGTTACAGCTGGGAATTTAGTAACTTCTACAAATGGTTTTGCTGGTTGAATCGCTTTTTCAATAGCTGTTAGGTTGATTTCTGCTACATACGTTTCTGGGATATTATAATCCTTAGCAGTTACTGGATGAACTTGACCAACAAAGCCAATGACTTGTCCGTCCAGCAAAATAGCTGCTGTACGTCCCGGATGCATGCTGGCTAATGCTTGCGTCACTGTGTATTCTACTTTCAGTCCTAGGCGATCAAACAGTACTTCCAGAACTCCTTTTGCATAAAAGAAATCAACTGGTACAGCAGAAGTTTGAAAATCTTTTTCAGCTACCAAACCTGTCAAAGCAAAGGCAAAGCTATTGATTTCAGTTGGCAATTCTGCTTTTGGATTTCCAGCTTGCTCGAAGATTTTTCCGATTTCGTACAGTGCTAAATCTTTATTTTTTCGTGCAATATTATAAGCAACAGTATCCAAAATACCAGCTACCATATTTTGCCGAAGAACACTGCGTTCTACTGTCATTGGCCACATCAATTCTGTTAAGTTACTTGGCTTCATACTAAATTGCATAGCTTTTTCAGGAGTGGTTAGGGCGTAGCTGATGACTTCCGTCAGACCAGCACCTTCTGCAATAGTACGAACTTTGCGACGAAGTTTTTGGGTTTCTGTTAATTCGCCAGCAGTTCCATCATCTTTAGGCAATGTTGCCGGCAATCTATCATAACCATAAATACGTGCAATTTCTTCATAAAGGTCAGCTTCAATATGAATATCCCAACGACGAGGTGGCACACTCACTGTGAATTTCTCTGCATTACCAGTAAGACCAAAACCAAGACGGCGAAAAACATCTTCAATATCAGTATAAGTCAATTCTGTTCCAAGCACACGGTTGACGTCTACCAATGTTGAAGCAACTTCAACATCCGATGTGTCTACTTGACCTGCTAAGACGATGCCAGCTTGTACATTTGCTCCTGTAAGATCTGCAATCATGCTAGCTGCCGCATCGAGGGCTTCTGTTACTGTTGCTAGGTTAATTCCTTTTTCAAAACGAGAGGATGATTCTGAGCGAAGATTGAGACGCCCACTCGTCTGACGAATGGAAGTTCCATCAAAAACTGCTGCCTCAAGCACTACACGCCTTGATTTAGGGGAGATTTCCGTTTCACTTCCACCCATAATACCAGCCAATGCTACAGGCTTATCTGCTACGGTAATAACAAGATCACTCGTTTCTAAATCACGCTCTTCATCATCAAGAGTTACTAACTTTTCACCTGCACGCGCTTCACGTACGACAATTTGATTATCTTCGAAAGTATCTAAATCAAAGGCATGCATTGGTTGACCAAAATATAGCAACATATAATTTGTCACATCTACTACATTATTGATTGGGCGAATTCCCTCATTCATAAGTAGATTTTGAAGCCACTGCGGACTTGGAGTAATGGTAACATTCTCTAAAATACGCACTGCATAAAAAGGCGCCTTTTCTGTTTCAATGGCAACAGATAGTTGTTCTGCTGCTTGCCTATCTGTCTCTAGTAACGGAAAATCTTGAAAATGAATTGGTTTGTCATAAATCGCTGCCACCTCATATGCTACCCCACGCATTGAAAGAGCATCCGCACGGTTCGGTGTGATAGAAAGTTCAATAATTTCATCATCCAAGTCAAGATAAGGGAAAACCAAATCCCCTGGGACAGCTTCTTCTGGCAAAATTTGAATCCCTTCAGAAAATTCTTTTGGAACAATCGAGTCAGAGATACCTAATTCTTCAAGAGAACAAATCATTCCAAGAGATTCTAAACCGCGAATTTTTCCTTTTTTAATCTTGTAATTATCCGCAATACGAGCTCCGGGAAGCGCCACTATAACCTTGATCCCTGCTCGTACATTCGGAGCGCCGCAAACAATTTGGCGAAGCACTTCTTCACCCACATTCACTTGACATACATGCAAGTGTGTCTCAGGCACATCTTCACAGCTGACCACTTCACCAACGACAATATTTGACAATCCCTCAGCAGGTGAACTAACCCCTTCTACTTCTATTCCTGTTGTTGACATTTTTTCAGCTAATTCTTCACTTAGCACATCTACATCAACCAGTTCTTTTAACCATTTATAACTTACTAGCATAATTCATCTATATGAGTACATCAAAATCTTTGAGAATTTTTTGCTTTTTCTCAAACACTTCACCTCATATTTATTTCCTTTCTTTTAATTCGCAGAGCTATTGAGAACACGAAAGCAGTACTCAACGTTTTCTCGATTATTTTAATTTTTTCCGTATGAGCCAATCAATGTCAACCGTTTCACCTGTCACATATTTATGCTCACTAAAACGCTCAAAACCATATTTAAAGTAAAAGTTTTGGGCCTTAAAATTCTTTTCCCAAACGCCTAGCCACACCCATGAACATTTTCGTTTCTTAGCTTCTTGCAGGGCAAATTCAAACATTTCCTTGCCAAAACCTTGTCCTTGATACGGTTTCAAAACATAGATACGATGCACCTCAAAAGCATTCCTCATTGAATAGTCTGCCTCTACTGGCTCAGTCTGTTCCTGCCCCCAGTTAAATTTGAGAAAACCAACAATCTTCTCTGTTTCATCTAACGCAAAATAGGTCTCTGACTCTACCAGTGCCAAATCCTTCTGAATCCGCTCAAGTGAGAGTTCATGCGCAAAATAATCTTGCATATCTTCTGCCTTGATGTAAGAGCCAAAAGTTTCTAGATAAGTCTGCACTTCTAGTGCTCTTAGAACTTCAGCCTGTTCTTCTTTTACTTTTATTAACATACATTTATTTAAATTGTTCTGAGAACCGAACATCTCCTTGATAAAATCCGCGAATGTCATTGATTCCGTAGCGCAACATAGCCACACGTTCTTGCCCAAGGCCAAAGGCAAAACCAGAATAAACATCCGGATCAATGCCACTCATTTCAAGAACACGAGGGTGCACCATCCCGGCTCCCATAATTTCAATCCAGCCAGTCTTTTTGCAAACATTGCACCCTTGACCACCGCATTTGAAGCAGGAAACATCCACTTCAACAGACGGCTCTGTAAATGGAAAATAAGACGGACGCAAACGAATGCTACGGTCTTCCCCAAACATCTTTTGCACAATGAGCTCCAATGTCCCTTGAAGGTCTGCCATAGAAATATTTTTTCCGACAACTAAACCTTCAATTTGATGAAATTGATGAGAATGCGTTGCATCATCCGTATCCCGTCGGAACACACGCCCTGGCGAAATCATTTTCAAAGGTCCTTTAGAAAAATCATGTGCATCCATCGCTCGAGCTTGAACCGGACTAGTGTGAGTCCGCAGTAAAATTTCTTCTGTAATATAGAAAGTATCCTGCATATCACGCGCTGGGTGATCTTTTGGTAAATTCATCCGCTCAAAGTTGTAATAGTCTGTTTCGACTTCAAAACCATCTACAACTTGATAACCCATCCCAATAAAAATATCTTCAATTTCTTCACTTGTCTGGCTAAGAACATGACGATTCCCAGCAAGAATTTTCCGCCCCGGAAGCGTTACATCTATTGACTCCCTAGCCAACTGATTGGCAACTTTTTGTTCTTCCAATAATTTTGCAGATTCTTCAAAAGCAGCAGTCAACACATCTCGTGCTTCATTGACATGTTTCCCGATAATCGGACGCATATCAGCAGAGACATCTTTCATACCTTTTAAAATTTCTGTTAAAGAGCCTTTCTTCCCAAGGACAGAAACACGCAGATTCTGCATTTCTTTTTCATTTTCAGTTGAAATTTTTTTCAGCGACGCCAGAGTTTCTTCTCTAAGCTTATTTAATTGTTCTTCAATGGTTGACATAATTCCTCCAAATATAAAAAACCGCTTGTCAGACTCCATAAGCGGAGCGTTGACACGCGGTACCATCCGTTTTCATCTGGTTTTCCAGACCTTAATTCTAAATCCCTTTGCAAGTGAATTTACCTAGTTTTCATCTAAAGAACTCTCAGTCTCTGGTTCTTCTCCCTGTCAAACTTCCCCTAAGCTACTAGTCTTGCGGATTCTTATTTAATTAATTGGTATTATACCAAATTTTATAGGATTTGTAAATAGACCTTGTTTAAAAATGTAAAGATGCTCGTAATACATATATGTAGTTGTTAACTCTATACTAATGTACTCAAGTATTCATAGCGCTCATATTTTTCCAGTAATTTTTCGTTCTGCTCATCCAATTCTTTCTGAAGTTCAGATAGGCGGACAAAGTCGGCTCCATTCTCCTGCATAGTGGATTCAATCTCAGAAATCCGCTCTTCCAGTACCTCAATATCCCCCTCAATGGTCTCCCACTCCTGCTTTTCAAAATAGCTCATGCGCTTCTTCTCCTCACGCACCTTCACTGTCTTTTCCTTTCCAGCCTTTTTGGAAATGGCAGAACTCTCAGCCAGAAAAGCTTTTTCATCTAAATAATCCGTGTAATTCCCGAAGTACTCTCTGATAGTTCCCACTTCAAAAGCTAAAATCTTATCTGCTACTTTATCAAGGAAATAGCGATCGTGGCTGACTGTAATGACTGGTCCAGCAAAACCTTGCAGAAAATTCTCCAATACCGTCAGAGTTGCAATGTCCAAATCATTGGTTGGCTCATCAAGAAGCAAGACATTCGGCTTTTCCAAGAGAAGTTTCAGTAGATAAAGACGCTTTTTCTCTCCACCAGAAAGCTTTTCAATCAAAGTACCATGAGTAGAGCGCGGGAAGAGGAATTGCTCCAATAGTTCCGCAATTGATGTTGTTCCATTGCCTATTTTAACCTCCTCAGCCACTTCTTGCAAGAAATTGATAACGCGTTTAGATCCATCTAATCCTTCAATTTGCTGTGAAAAATAAGCCACACGAACTGTCTCGCCAATGACAAGTTCACCAGACTGAGGTACTAATTTTCTAGCAATCAAATTGAGCAAGGTCGATTTTCCAACACCGTTATCACCCACAATTCCAAGCCGATCTTTATTTTGAATCAATAAGTTAAAATGAGAAAGAATTTTCTTGTCACCATAAGCAAAGTCAACATCTTTAAATTCAATCACTTTCTTACCAATACGACTGGTTTCGAAATTCATTTCCAAACTACTGTCAGTTGCCTGACCCGCTAAATCTTTCTTAAGGTCATGGAAACGATTGATTCGTGCTTGCTGCTTGGTTGCTCTGGCCTGTGGCTGACGGCGCATCCATGACAACTCTTGCTTATACAGTTGCTGCTTTTTATGTAAAAGAGCAGCATCACGCTCGTCTTGTTCTGCCTTCAAACGGACATAATCCTGATAATTTCCTTGATATTCAACTAAACTACCACTGTCTAACTCAAAAATTCGAGTTGAAACAGAATCTAAAAAATAACGATCATGGGTAATAAAAAGAACTGTCTTTTTGGAATTCTTCAAAAAATTCGTCAACCATTCAATACTATCAATATCCAAATGGTTGGTTGGTTCATCAAGGAGTAATAAGTCATCATCTCCTAACAAGACTTGCGCCAATTGAACGCGACGTCGCAAACCTCCTGACAAATCGCCAACCTTAGCAGATAACTCGTCCAACCCCAACTTAGATAAAACAGTCTTGACTTGACTTTCAATTTCCCAAGCTTGGAGAGCATCCATTTGAGCCATTACTTTCTCTAAACGAGACTGATTATTTTCATCATAGTTAGATAGTAGTAGCTCATATTCACGAATAAGCTGAATTTCTCGCAGAGTACTAGACAAAACCGTATCAAGTACTGTCCTATCATCATCAAAGTGCGGGTCTTGTGTTAAGTAACCGATTTTATAGTCTGAATGAGCAGAAAAAGGGTTAATATCTCCATCAAAACCAGATTTCCCGGACAGAACGTTTAAAAGAGTCGTTTTCCCAGTACCATTAACCCCAATCAATCCAATACGATCCAAGTC
This sequence comes from Streptococcus sp. SI1, assembly GCF_030439945.1. Lineage (NCBI taxonomy): Bacteria > Bacillati > Bacillota > Bacilli > Lactobacillales > Streptococcaceae > Streptococcus > Streptococcus sp. SI1. Next base: position 196,557 of record NZ_JAQFJE010000001.1, on the reverse strand, counting down.
ATGAATAATAAAAGAAATATTTTTAAAAACTGTCTTATCCCCTACTGTCTTAGTTAACTTTTCAACAATAAAGTCATTCATTTTCTCTCCTCTACAAAAGCTAAAATATCCTCAAGACGATTATCCAAAACGCCATTCACAATAGCCATCTCAATCTCAGTCAAGAGTTGGCCTAAAGCAGGTCCAGGCTTAAAACTAAACTCTTTGATTAACAGGCCACCATTGACGACAATCTCATGTTTATCATGAATTGTTAAAGAATCATAAGTAGAATAAATTCTTTCAAAATCAATCGCTAAGCCCTGTGCTTGTCTGATTTCCTCAGCTTGTATTATCAAGTCCAATTCAAAGCGGTAACATTCTTCTTTATCCAAAAAATGCGTTTGACGAAGATTAAAAATCATAACAATTTGCTCTACGCGCTTTTGAAATGCATTTGAGGTCTTCCAATGCTTGAGGAATCTTTTGATATTTTTTATTTGAAGAGCCATTAAAAGAGCAGCCCAAGCTTGCTCTGAACTCGTAAATTGAAAATCTACTTGAAAATTAAATAAGGTCTCCAATTGCGATTGATGATTGCGCATATCAGGCAAATAGTCCATTGCTCCACTGGCAATCAGACTTTTCAATCCCTTACGCCAATAAAATGATGTCAGTAATTTGTCAAATTCAATGAAAGTTCGCTCTACAGAAATTTTTTCCAATAGTGGAACACAGCCTTTCATGGCATTAAATGTGTCTGCATCTAACGTAAAGCCTAAGGATGCCTGAAAACGAAAGCCTCGCATGATACGCAAGGCGTCTTCATTAAATCGTTCTGAAGGTATTCCTACAGCACGTAAAATCTGATGTTTCAGATCATCTAATCCTTCAAATAAATCAATCACATTCCCAGCTTCATCCAAAGCTAACGCATTGATTGTAAAATCGCGCCGCTTTAAATCTTCTTTTAGAGAACGAACAAAAGTGACATGGCTAGGTCTGCGATAGTCCACATAGAGATCCTCTGTCCGAAAAGTCGTCACTTCGTACTCATGATTATCTTCTAATACCAAAACTGTCCCATGTTCAATACCGACATCAATCGTTCGTTCAAAAATATGTTTGGTTTCTTCTGGATAACTAGAACTCGCTATATCCACATCATGAATAGGTCGTTCTAATAAAGCATCGCGGACTGATCCACCAACAAAATACGCATCAAAACCGGCATTTTTAATTTTCTTTAATACTGGTAAAGCCTCCTGAAATTCAGAAGGCATATTCTCTAATCTCATAACAAATATTCCAATCCGTAGACAAGTTCTTTTTTATTGACCACTTCCTTAATACCTAAATTCACCCCCGTCATAAAAGATTGACGATCATATGAATCATGGCGAAGTGTCAGTCCCTCACCTTGACCACCAAAGATAATTTCTTGATGAGCTACCAAACCTGGTAGGCGAACTGAATGAATGCGCATGCCATCCAATTCTGCACCACGCGCTCCTGGCAATACTTCTTTTTCATCCATTGCCCCCTGAGGTTTTTGTGGACAAACTTTGCTGATCAGTTCAGCTGTTTTAATTGCAGTACCGCTCGGCGCATCCTTTTTCTGATCATGGTGTAATTCAATAATTTCCACATTTGGAAAGTATTTTGCTGCTTGAGCTGCAAATTGCATTAAGAGAACCGCCCCCACAGCAAAATTAGGCGCTATCAAGCCTCCTAGTTCTCTTTTCCGTGACAGTTCAATCAACTCTTCAATTTCATCAGATGTGAATCCAGTCGTTCCGACCACAGGAGCAAAGCCATGTTCTAATGCAAAACGAGTATGCTCATACGCCACTTTAGGAGTTGTGAAATCAACCCATACATCTGCTTCCAAGCCAATCAAATCTTCCTTCTGATTAAAAACAGGAACACCAGCCACTTCTTTTTGCGAAGTGAGTGGATCTAGAAGACCGACGACCTCTAGTGTGTCATCTTCTGTCACCATTTTATAAGCCGCTTGTCCCATTTTTCCTTTGAAACCAGCAATAATGACTTTTATACTCATGGAATTCTCCTTAAACAATCGGAATGTAAGCCAAAGCAATACTTCCAGACCCCAAGTGAGTTCCAATCACACTACCAAATGTCGCAATAGGAATCTCTCCGGAAACACCATCTTCTAACAATAATTGATGCAAATGTTCTGCTTTTTCTAGTGCATTTCCATGAATAATCATCACCTGATAATTTCCTTGTACTGTTTGTTCTTTGATAATCTCAATCAGCCGTTTCGTAGCTTTTTTCTCGGTACGAATTTTCTCATAAACTTCAATAACTCCCTCGTCATCAAAATAAAGAATGGGTTTGATACTGAGCAAGTTTCCAAGAATAGCAGCGCCATTGGACAAACGGCCCCCCTTCACCAAGTGATTTAAGTCATCCACCATAATAAAAGCGCCAATTCCCTTGATTTGAACGTCAAGATTGCTTAAAATTTGCTCAAATGAGAATTCCTGCTGAGCCCAATTTAAAATATGTTCCACCATCATCCCAAGCGGTACACTTGTAATTTTTGAATCTGGAAAAGCAATTTCTAAGCTTGGAAATTCATCTTTTAAATACTGGATATTTTGATAAAAACCCGAAATCCCACTTGATAAAAACAGGCCAATGACATGCGTATAACCTTGCCCTTCTATTAAGGAAAGGAGATTTACTAAACTGGCAATACTCGGTTGGCTCGTCTTTGGCAATTCATTCGAAGCTGCCATTTTTTGATAAAATTCGCTAGCAGAAAGATTCTTTCCTTCGATATACTCAACCCCGTCAATCCTAACAGGAATATCTAAGACAAATAAATGCTCATTTTCTGCTACTTTACTATCCAAATATGCTGATGAATCGGTAATTACGGCTAATTTCATGCATTAAAACTCCAAATTGATACCTGGTAAATCTAAAGCAATTTCTGTTACTTCATAGGTCAAACGATTTAATATGGATAAACTTGGGCGGGCCAATTGTTCTACTTCGTCCTGCTCAAATTCACTTGGTTCGTTTATAATTCGCCCTATAATATGATTGATCTGCGAGATGGTTCCACTAATTACAAAAGCATCAAAGACAACCATAAAACTCACAATTACAACGATAGAAGTCACTTGTTCTTCGTGATTTTGATTTAACAATTGAAAATTGACATCTACTTTTGTTTCTGGGGTTCCATTTTCTTTTTCCCATTCTAGATTACGTGCGTCATAATGATATTGACTGACAAACTCTTTTTCACGTTGTAATTCCATTTCGTTTCTCCTCAAAATATGGGTTAGTAAAATTATATCATATTTTCAAACACCTGACTATTTTAATCAATATGAAAATCATCTTCTTCCAATGTTTCTTTTAGGATTAAAAAAGAGTCAGAGAATTTTTCTCCAACTCCTAGAATGATGAAACTCATCATTATTTATTCAATGGTTTGCGAAGTGCTCCGAATAATACACCACTTACAATTGCACCAATCAAGATAAAGATGATATAGAGAAGAGCATTTGAAGTAAGTGCAATAACGAAGATTCCTCCGTGTGGTGCTATTAATTTAATACCAGCCATGCCGACAAGAGCACCTGCTAGGGCAGAGCCAACCATAAAGCTTGGAATAGCACGGGCAGGGTCAGCAGCACCAAAGGGAATAGCACCCTCTGTTATAAACGATAACCCCATGACAATATTTGTCAACCCTGAATTACGTTCTTCCTCGGTGAATTTATCTTTGAAAAGAAGAGTAGCAACAAAAACTGCAAGAGGAGGAACCATACCACCAGCCATAACTGCTGCCATCACAACTGAACCACCTGTTGAAACAGTTGCTGCAAGAGTTCCTGTACCAAAGATATATGCTGCCTTATTGAAAGGACCACCCATATCAATAGCCATCATACCACCTACAACGAGTCCAAGAAGGACAGCTGAACTACCAGATAAGCCTTCTAGGAAACTATTCAAACCAGTATTGATAGCTGCCATTGGAATATTCACCAATAGCATCAAGAAACCAGTCAGCAAGATTCCTAAAAGCGGATAAAGCAAAATAGACTTGATACCCTCTAGTGATTTTGGAAGACCGCTCAAAGCTTTCTTGAGGAAGTTTACAACGTAACCTGCAAGGAAACCACCTACTAGTGCTCCAAGGAAACCTGAAGGGACGCCAGCAAGAGCAAGGGTTGCTTTCCCGCCTGCTGCAAATGGAATTTTTCCAAAAGCAAGACCTGCCGCAGCCATACTACCTGCTACAAACCCTGGTGCCAAGCCTGGCTTTTCAGCAATAGAATAAGCGATATAACCAGCAAGAACAGGAAGCATAAAGCCAAAAGCCAAACCACCAATATTCTTAAACATAGCTGCAAGTTCATGGTAAGTTCCAAGATTTGCCAATTGATCTTTTGGAACTCCCATCGCTTGGTCAATCAAGAAGGCAATAGCAATCATAATACCACCACCAATAACAAATGGAAGCATTTGGCTAACACCACTCATTAAGTGTTTGTAGAAACCGCCTGCTGCATTCGTTGTAGAAGAGGCCTCCTCTTTATTAGCTGCATGATATACTTCTGCTTTCCCTGATAGGGCCAAGTTAATCAACTCTTCTGTTTTACGAATACCATCAGCAACCGGACGATTAATCAATGGTTTCCCATCAAATCGATCCATTTCTACAGCTTTATCGGCTGCAATAATAACTGCTTTTGCTTTTTGAATATCTTCTGCTGTCAGCTTGTTTCCGATACCACTGGCACCATTGGTTTCGACTTTGATACCAACTCCCATTTCGGCGGCTACCTTTTGAAGTGCCTCTTGAGCCATATAAGTATGTGCAATACCTGTTGTACATGCTGTAACTGCAACAAGAAAATCACCATCTTTGCTTGCCGTTTCTACCGTTGCAGACTCTGCTGCTTTATCAGACGCTTGGTCAAATAACGCAATCACTTCGTCTGGTGAAGTCACTTGACGAAGTTTATCTGCAAATCCATCTTTCATCAGGTATTGGGACAATTCTGCAAGTGCAGCCAAGTGAGTATCATTCGCTCCTTCTGGTGCAGCAATCATGAAGAATAAACCTGTCGGTTGCCCGTCTAAACTTTCATAATCTACACCTTTGTTTGATTTTGCAAAGAGAACTGTTGCTTCTTTTACTGCGGCATTTTTGCTGTGTGGCATGGCAATTCCGTCCCCTAAGCCTGTTGACGTTAACGCTTCACGTGCCAAGATTCCTTCTTTGAATGTTTCAAAATCTGTCACATAACCACGGTCAACTAAACAATGAACCATTTCATCAATAGCAGCTGTTTTTCCAGTCGCTTGTAAATCAAGCAACATTACATCTTTTCTCAGTAAGTCCTGAATTTTCATATTTTTTCTACCTCTACTTTTTCATACGTTTTATTAATGAAATTGGCTGTCGCCAAATCATCAGAGAAGGTTGTTGCAGTTCCGCAAGCTACTCCCCACTTAAAAGCTTCAACAGCATTTCCTGAACGAACAAATTCGCCAGTAAAACCTGCAACCATGGAGTCACCAGCTCCGACAGAGTTTTTTACAATTCCCTTGATTGGTTTTGCAAAATAAGCTCCGTCCTTTGTTACCAAAAGCGCTCCATCACCCGCCATAGAAATAATGACATGTTGCGCACCCTTAGCTAGAATTTCACGAGCATATTTTTCAATCTCATCCAGCTTTTCCAGCTTCACTCCAAAAATATCACCAAGTTCATGGTTATTCGGCTTAACCAACAATGGCTGAAATTCCAGTGAATCAATAAGGGTTTGTCCTTCAAAGTCACAAACAACCTGTGCACCGGTTTGTCTCGTTAAACGAATCAACTCTTTATAGACGATATTCCCCAGATTTTTGTTGCTTGATCCTGCAAACACCACTGTATCTTGCTCTGACAGTCCTGAAAGGATCTCTTTCAATTCTGCTAATTGCTCTGGTAAGACGGTCGGACCCGTTCCATTGATTTCTGTTTCAGCATCTGCTTTAATTTTCACATTGATGCGCGTATCCTCTAACACTTGAACAAAATCAGTCGCAATCGCTTCATTTTCCAAGGTATCAGTAATAAATTTTCCAGTAAAACCACCGATAAAGCCAGTCGCTGTGTTATCAATTCCCAAACGTTTGAGCACACGACTGACATTGATACCTTTGCCACCAGCAAATTTATCATCGCTCTCCATACGATTCACGCTTCCAACATTGACCTTATCCAAACGGACAATATAGTCAATAGAAGGGTTAAGCGTAACAGTATAAATCATACTTCAATAACCTCCGTTTTTTCTTTTATCTTTTCCAATTGCTCATTGGCACATGCACTCGTAATAATGCTAGCACGTTTGATAGGGGCGACTTTCACGAAAGAGGAATGACCGATTTTTGAAGCATCAGCTAAGATGTAGGTCTGCTTGGCGTTTTCAAGAATCGCTCGTTTGACTGCTCCTTCTTCCATATCAGGTGTTGTATAGAAATTTTCATCAATTCCATTCATACCAATAAAGGCTTTGTTGAAATTCAACTGACCAATTTGATTCAAAGCAACACCCCCAATACTAGCATCCGTTGAGCTTTTAACCACCCCTCCGATAATAACTGTTGGAATCTTTTTCTCAACTAATTTTGTCGCATGGTGGATAGAATTGGTCACAACTGTCATATGCGTACTTGAGAGCTCATTGATTAACAATTCATTTGTCGTTCCAGCATCAATAAAAATGACATCTTGTTCTTGGATCAATCCCGCCGCTTTATGTGCAATTCGCAATTTATCTTGAACGTTTTTGATAGATTTTTCTTGATTGCTTTCTTCCTCTTGGAGAAAGTGAATGCTTTCTGCTCCACCATGAATCCGGCGCAGTTTTCTTTCACCCTCCAATTCATCTAAATCTCTACGAACTGTTGATTCAGAAGTATTTAACAAACGAACTAAGTTGTCCAGTGAAACAACCTGATGACGATTGAGCTCCTCTAAGATCGCCTGTTTGCGCTCTGATTTTAAAATAATATCACCCTCTCTGCAATCGTTTACAATTTATTATACACCTTTTTCTTTCAAAGTCAAGCATTTTCTTTCAAAAACTATCATTCTTTTGCTAAAACAGTAACGAACATTACAAAAAGGCTGAACTTTCATTCAACCTTTCTTTTCATTTAGTTGTTATACAGTAGCTTGGATCGCTGCTTCAACAGCTGCTTTTTCTTTGTCAATCAAATCAATACGGGCAGCAATTTCTTTGATTCCCATACTAATATTACGGCTAATAGCTAGATCTGATAATTGCGGTTCAAAGAAAGCTTTGTATTCTGCTAAACGTTCATGCGTCTTGAAAGCACTTGCTGGATAAATGACAAATTTATCAAAACTCATATCTCCACCAAGAGCAGACTTAATCCATTCCCAATTATCACGTGCCCAAGTCCATATTGTTCCTTGTGTGAAATCGTGTTGTAAGAAAGTAAAATACCAACTCATTGCTAAGTCCTGTGGTTTCACAACATCTTTATTCTTCCATTCTTCTAAAAGATGCGCTAGAGTTGCTTCGTTCTTCGTATAAGATAGAGCAGAAGCCAATTGACGTTGGAAGTTACCGTCAACCGTTGTGATGTAGGTTGATAGATATTTATCAGTCAATTCCTTTGTCTCATGGTGTTTGATTTGGTTAATCAAAATTTGCAAGCGAGTGGCTGCAGGAAGTTTTTCCAAACTATCGTGATAAGCTTCAAAAATTTGACTAGCTTTTTGACTCGCTTTTTCATCATCAGCCGCAATCATATTCGCTACAACAATTTGACGAACCAATTCATCTTCATCTGTTTCACCTGCTTTAGCTTCAAAACCAAGTCGGTCAAAGTTAGCTTGATTCAGTTTGATAAGTAACTTCTTAAAGGCTGCCTCTGTTTCTGTCCCTTCATCCACAAAAATCTTCAAACTAGTTAGCACAGACTTCACTGCAGATACCACAAGATAAGATGTTTCATTAGTTAATCTTTCAACCACTGGAATCAAATCTGCAAATGAAACAAAACCAGCTTCAGCCAATAAACGACGTTCTTGCACTACTTGTAGCTTACTTGTATTATCTAAGTCTGTAATAGTTGCCAAAATATTGTCTAGCAATTCGCCTTGATAATCAGTAATGTAATGCGCTGTATTTTCCGTATTAAGACGAAGTGCTCCTTCATTTTGAGCTGCAAGAGCTGTATAATTTGGAATTTCAAGCGTTTCTGTTTCTAGGGTATCTGGGATACCAGTCCAATTACTATTCAACGGTACAACCCATAGACGACCTTTTTCTTCTTTTTCACCAATAAAGAATTGTTTTTGAGAAATTTTGAGAGTGTCATTTTCCACAATCGCTGTCAAAACAGGATAGCCTGATTGTTCTAGCCACGAATCCATAAAGGCTGCTACGTCACGTCCTGAAGCTGCACCTAGAGCATTCCATAAATCACGACCAATTGTATTACCATATTGATGTTTGGCAAAATAAGCATTCAAACCTTTTGCAAAAGCTTCATCTCCTAGCCAACGACGAAGCATGTGCATGAGACGACTTCCTTTAGCATAAACAATCGCAGGATCAAATAACGTATTGATTTCGTCTGGATGTTTTACTTCCACATGGACAGATTGAACACCGTCAGTCGCATCCCGTTTTAGAGCCAGAGGGACACCACCTGTTTGAAAATCCTCAAAGATGTTCCAAGTTGGTTCAATGGCATTCACACAGACATATTCCATCATGTTGGCAAAGCTTTCATTGAGCCAAAGATCATCCCACCATTTCATTGTGACCAAGTTACCAAACCATTGGTGCGCCAATTCGTGAGCAATCACAAGAGCTACTTGCTGACGACTAGTAACAGTTGAATTTTCATCTACTAAGAGATAAACCTCACGATAAGTGACCAAGCCCCAATTTTCCATAGCACCTGCAGAGAAATCTGGTAAAGCTACATGTAGGGATTGAGGAATTGGATACTTCACCCCATAATATTCTTCATAAAAGTCAATAGAGCGAACTGCAATGTCTAGGGCAAACTCTAAGTTTGAAGCAGGATGCGCTTTAGTAGAGTATACACCCACCAAAGTGCCATTCTTTGTCTTAGCTGTAACACCTTGCAAATCGCCGGCTGCAAACGCTAAGAGGTACGAGGACATACGAGGCGTTGTTGCAAATGTCCAGATCCCAGTTGCTTTCCGATTTTCTACATCAATTTCCGGCATATTTGAAAGCGCCATCTCTCCTGCTGCTTGATCGAATTTCAAAGAAAGATCAAAAGTTGCTTTTGCTTCTGGCTCATCTACGCTTGGAAAAGCTTCACGTGCAAAATGACTTTCAAATTGAGTAGAAAGCACTTCTTTTTTTACTCCATCAACAGTATAGTAAGAAGGATAAATTCCTGTCATATTATCTGTAATTTTACCTGTATAAGAGAGAGTTACTTCAACAGTTCCTGAATGACCAAGCTCAATATAAACTGCTTCATTTTCATTATCTACAGAGAACGGGCGCGCTTGACCAGCTACTTCGACAGATTGAATCACTAAATCTTTCTGATGAAGTGAGATTGTTTCACCTTTTGCTTCTCCGCTAATAGTTACCTTACCTGTAAATGTTTTTTGCTCCCGATTCAAATCTAAAAAAATCGTATAGTGATTTGGAACAAATGTTTCAATAAAATGTGCAACTGCTTGCATGTATTTCTCCTTAATAAATAATATAATCTGTAACTATTGTATCATAATTCATGCCTGCTAACACGTATTCTCTATAGTTTTCCCACATTTTGTGATAAAATAGAAATACGTTATCATTTTAAGGAGAAATCATGTCTGAAATTTTTGATATTACAATCATTGGTGGAGGTCCCGTGGGACTTTTTGCTGCTTTTTATGCACACATGCGTCAAGCAAAGGTGAATGTGATTGATTCACTTCCTCAGCTCGGTGGACAGCCAGCCATTCTCTATCCTGAAAAGAAAATTCTGGATGTTCCTGGTTTTACTGATTTAACTGGTGAAGAACTGACTGAACGTTTAATTGAGCAATTGAAAGCGTTTGAAACAAGCATTCACCTTGATGAGACAGTATTAGATATTGAAAAAAATGATGGATTGTTTTCCTTGACGACAAGTAAAGGAAAACACATTTCAAGAGCAATTTTAATTGCCATGGGAGGTGGAGCTTTTAAACCTCGCTCACTTGATTTGGACAATGTAGAACAATTTGAAAACATTCATTATCACGTTTCCAATATCAATCAATACGCTGGACAAAACATTGTGGTTCTAGGAGGTGGTGATTCTGCAGTGGATTGGGCACTTGCTTTTGATAAAATCGCTCCGACACAGATTATCCATCGTCGAGACACCTTCCGAGCTTTAGAACATAGTGTGAATCAATTAAAAGCTTCAAATGTAACAATCAAAACACCATTTGTACCAAATAAGCTTATCGGCGAAGGAAATAAACTTACTCATCTTGAAATCACTAAAGTAAAGAGTGATGAAAAGGAGCTTCTTCCGCTGGATCAACTGTTTGTCAATTATGGCTTTAAATCATCTGTTGGGAACTTAAAAAACTGGGGATTGGAGCTTAATCGTCATAAGATTATTGTGAACAGCAAACAAGAAACTTCTGTTGTAGGGATCTATGCTGCTGGAGATTGTTGCAGCTATGATGGTAAAATTGATTTGATTGCAACTGGTCTTGGGGAAGCTCCTACAGCCATCAACAATGCTATGAACTATATCTATCCAGAACAAAAAGTACAACCAAAACATTCGACTAGTCTTTAAAACGCAAAAAAACTTGAAGTTCTTCAAAAGAGAACTTCAAGTTTTTATATGTGCTGCACTTATTTCACGCTATCCATTTTTTCTCGGCAAGCCTTTTCGATGAGATCGAGTTTTTCAACACTTTCCTTTTCGTCTTTACCAATTGAATAGATGTATAGTTTGATTTTAGGTTCGGTCCCTGACGGTCTGAGTGCATACCATGAACCATCTTTAAAGTAATATTTCAAACAGTTTTGTTTTGGAAAATCAAGGTAGCCATCTTTAAAGTCAATCACTTTTTCAAGTTCCATTGCTCCAACTGTTGTCAAAGGATGTTCTCTAAATTCTTCCATCATTCGAGCGATTCTCTCTTGACCTTCTACACCTTCTAACTCAAGAGAAACTTGTCTTTCATTATAGAAACCAAATTCTGCATAGATATCATTTAAAACATCTAACAGAGTCTTACCCTGTTTCTTAAAGTAAGCAGCCATCTCCACGATCATCATAGAAGCACTGACAGCATCTTTATCTCTAACAAATGTTCCATAACAGAAACCGATACTTTCTTCGTAACCGAAAACATACGTTTTTTCTTTAGTGCGATCATATTCGTTGGCTTTGCCACAAATATTTTTAAATCCAGTCAGGGTTTCTACTGTTTCAATACCATATTTCTTCGCAATCGCTCTAGATAAATCACCTGTAACAATAGATTTCACCATGACAGGATTTTCAGGTAAATTATTGAGAGCAGAACGTTGTGAGAAAATATAATAAGAAAGCAAAGCACCAATCTTATTTCCGTTTAAAAAGACATAATCACCGTTTGCATTTCTTACTTCCAGCGCAACACGATCGCAGTCTGGGTCATTAGCAATCAAAATATCACAATCATTTTCTTTTCCAAGTTTTTCAGAATAAGCAAATGCTTTTGGAAATTCTGGATTGGGATAACCAACTGTTGTAAAATCTGGATCAGGAAATTCTTGTTCCCTCACAACATAGATATTTTCAAAACCTCTTCTTTTTAAAATTTCTCTAACCGGAATGTTTCCTGTACCATTCAAAGGCGTATAGCCAACTTTGATAGATTTATCAACATCTTCATTGATGGTCAAGTTAAGAACTTCTTTGTAGTAATCTTCTTCAACAGATGCATCAATATAATTTGCAAGCCCACTTTCCAAAGCTTCTTCAAAAGGAATAGATTTGATGTCTTCAAAGTTGACAATTTCATCCATGTGACCTGCAATTTGGCCTGCAATGTCATCTAAAATTTGTGACCCTTCTTCCCAATATGCTTTATAGCCATTGTATTCTTGCGGATTATGACTAGCTGTCACCATCACACCAGCCTTACAGTGCAATTTTCTAATCGCATATGAGCACATTGGCGTAGGATGAATTCCATTGTAAATATATGTTTTGATTCCGTGTGCAGCCATAATAGAGCAGGTTAGTTCAGCAAATTCTTTTGATTTGTATCTAACATCATAGCTGATTGCAACACCTTTTTTAACAGCCTCTTCGCCATGATCTTTTAGTGTTTCAGCCAATGCTTGTGCTGCTTTTCCTACCATATATTTATTCATGCGGTTTGTACCAGCACCCAATTTCCCACGAAGACCAGCTGTCCCAAATTCAAGTCCCTTATAAAATCGATCTTCAATTTCAGCTTCATCATCCTTAATAGATAACAAATCAGCTTTTGTTTCTTCATCGAAAAAATCATTGTTTAGCCATTGTTCATAAACTTCTTTATAGTTCATATAACGACTCCTTTTATTATATTATTTCTCACTAATTCCATTCTATACTACCTTTTCGTTTTTATCAATCCTTTTTCTAATTTTTATCTAAAACGCTTGCATTTTTTTGTTTGATACAGAGAAATTCAAAAGATTTTTAATTATTTTTCAGAAGAAGAGTTAGAGAGGTTCTCCTATATAAATAGCTCAGTATTGAGTAGTTGACATTTTTTTCTTTACTTTCCCAACTGACACTGCCTACCTGCCACTCGTCCAATCATTGATTAAAAACTCAGTCTGGGGTAAATGAGCACAAAAATGAGCTCTATCATAGCGGTAGCCAACCCACTACTGCTATGATAAAGCCTGAATTTTTACTCTTTTGCCATCACTTACCCCATAGCCACTTTGAAAAATAAAGTTGCTATACTCATTATTATTTCTAAATTTACCACTCAACAGGTATCTAGATAATGACGACATCATTCTTCTTCAATATTCAAACGGTGTTTCAATAAACTCCAACATTTAATCGCGCCACAAATCCATAGCATTCAAAAAATCATCTGAAACAGTGATATTTTGCGGATTAGTCGTTTCACGTTCCTCTCGCTTCGCTTCGACTTGGCTTACTGTTGTAATGCCTTCACGACGCCAATTTCGTAAGATGGCTTGGATATACTTCCAATTTGCTTTACCATTAAAAACAGCCTCCCGAAGAGCAGCAATAACAAGTTCAGGATTAGTTTTATCATCTTGAATCGTTTTTGTTAAATCTTCTATTTCGAATGGCGTCAAAAGACGACCTAGTTCCTGCTGGAAAGTCTCAACCAAGTCTTTTAAAACATTTTGAGGAACAGTCTGCACAGTAGTTGAGTGACTCCCTACAATTTCATCCAACCGTTCAAGTGCTGGTAACGCATCAAAAACCGCCTCAATTTCACCATTGAGTACAATCGTTTTGTACTGCAACAATCCTTTTTCCGTCAAATTTGACATGGAACGATTGACTTCTGCAACGGATTTCCCAATACTTTCCGCAATCTGATTAGGTGAAATCTCTTCTATTGATGTTGTGTTTTGCAAATAGAAAAATTGCCAAACTAAAAAATCATCACTATTATCAAATATCTTATGAAAATGAAAAAGAAGATCATTTGGCAATACTAAATTGCCTGTCTTATACGCTGATAAATAAGTCATAACACCTCTTATAAATAAGCAAAGAAGAAAGCGTCATTAGCTGCACTTTCTCAGTCAAATGGCGTTTCTTGGTAAACAGCATAATGAATCAAATTATTGAAAAAAGTGCCGCAGCTAGATTCCAACACAAACATGGAACTGAAGCAATATCATCATTTTTGAAATAATTTTCTGGAATATATGGATTTAACCCTGCATCTAGATCCCAAAAATATTCTCTTGCTAAGGTTTCCTGGTCATATTCTAAATGAGCAAAACTATATACCTCATGAAAATCACGACTTGCTATAACAGAGGCACTAGTCTTTTTTCCACAAAATAAAATTTCCAAATTATATTTTCTTTGCAAACTTCTGTATAACGCGAATGAAACGCCCTATATTCATCATCAAAACTAGAAAATAATAGATTTGACTTTTCTGGTATGGATTGCCTGTAGATGCTGGACAATTTACGATTCAACTAATGTTTAGAAATACCATACCAAACATAAAGAGCTGCTTGCGCTCCCTAACAACCATGCAAAGTAGCATACACATGTGATTTGGATCAATCAATGCCTTGCTGAAACTCTTCCCAATAATCTATTGCTTTAAAAGATAACTGTTCGACTGGGCTCCAGCGATAATCAAACCAGCAAAATAGTAATCTTTCATCTCACCAAAGGTCTTATAAAAAGTCTCCAGATAGTCTGCATGCATTGTTTTAAAGACATGAGATGTCATGAAAAGGAACCCAATACGAAGTTGCAAGGCGTATTTGCTAAATGCCGCAACAACTATGTTTCCATCACTATCTTTTGTAATATTACGTTTAAAATCAAGATATTCAAAGAACGAATATCTTGGTGTTCTGCACACTCTCCATCTATGACAAAAGATATTTTCCGATCTTAAAATGTCAACAGCTGGTAATTTCTAATCAATCTTAATAGGCTTGAAAATATCTCCTTTTATTTTCTTATTTTATTATAGTGAAAAGAGACATAGCTTTCAATTATATCTTAATAGTGCATGAGCACTTTATAGTCATAGTCACCGATAGCTTCGCGCCCCTTCAATTCATCTAGTTCAATAAGGAAAGCACAACCTGCAACGATACCACCTAGACGTTCTACCATTTCGATGGTTGCTTTAACCGTTCCGCCTGTTGCAAGGAGGTCGTCAACAATCAGTACACGTTGTCCAGGTTTGATGGAGTCTGCATGCATTGTTAAAGTGTCTATTCCATACTCTTTTTCATAACTAGCTGAGATAACCTCACGGGGTAATTTCCCAGGCTTACGTACTGGAGCAAAACCAACACCAAGCTCATAAGCTACTGGACATCCAACAATAAAACCACGCGCTTCTGGGCCAACAATCATGTCAATTTTCTTGTCTGTAGCATATTGAACAATTTCTCGAATGGCATAGCTGTACGCATTTCCATCTGCCATCAATGGGCTAATATCACGAAATAAAATTCCTTCTTGTGGATAATTTTCAATGGTTGCAATATAATCTTTTAAATCCATAACTGTCTTTCTATCAAAAAAAGTTTTTACTCTCTATTATACCATGTTTTTTAGGAAATGGGACAGAAAACATGCTGAGCACATGATTTTTTCTCCTAGCAAAAATAACAATTAGATTTATTACTACTTTAAAATAATACTTGCAACAATTGGGCTGACAATAACATACATAATTCCTGTCACTCCAATGGCTAGACCAGCCATGGCACCTGCAACCTGTCCGTATTTAAAGGCTGTTCCTGTCCCAACAGCATGTCCCGTTCCTCCAAGAGCTAATCCCACTGCAACAGGATCTTTGATTTTTAATATCCTTAAAACGGTCGGACCTATCACACTTGTCAAAATTCCCGTTGCTACTACAACCACTAAAGTTACCGTTGTTATCCCTTGCATTTTATCCGTGATTCCGACTGCCATTGCTGTTGTTACTGATTTTGGAAATAATGAAATGGCTAAGAAAAAATCCATTCCAAAAGCCTTAGCGACTAAAGCAGTGAAACTCGTATTGACCACAACTGCTACAAAAATACCAATCAAGATACTTCTGGCGTGATGTTTCATGAGATGAAATGTTTTATACAAAGGAATTCCTAGTGCAACTGTTGACGGTATAATAAGATTATTCAAATAAGCCCCACCAACGTAGTAATGTTTGTAAGAGATACCTGTCAATTTTAAAAATACAATGACAAATATGGTGGCTAATAATAAAGGGGTCGTCAAAGGGTGCGGAAATCTACGAAAAATCAACATTCCTACCAGATAAGCAAAAATTGATAAAGCTAAACCAAATAAAGGATTGCCCCACAAATTAGACATTTCTTGTTTCTCCTTCTCCATAATCTCCTTCAAAGTGATTTTTGATAAAATGAACGACTAGAGCAATGACAATCACATTAATTACAATCGCTCCAATAATCATTAAAATAATTGGCAGCAAGTAAGGCGCAATCACAGAAAATTTATCCATAATTCCGACAGCCGGTGGCAAAAAAAGAATCGTCATATTAGCTAATAAAAAATTGCCCACCATACTTACATGTCGTAATCGGATCATTTTAAATTGCAAAGCTAAAAAAAGAAGGATGAGCCCAATAATGCTTCCTGGAATTGGCAAATGAAAAAGATAGGAAATCCCTTCTCCTATTAAAGAAATCGAAAAGATAATCATCAACTGTACGTATAATTTCACGAGAAACCTCCAAACTTTCTAGTAACAGTCTACTACTTTTCAGAAAAATTTCAATATTTTTCAAAAAATAAATGAGTGAACCCGTTTCTCACTCATTTTATCTTCTAGTAAAAAAACGCCACCAATGAGCGTTTTGTCCCAAAACGGAAGACATGGGATTCGAACCCACGCACGCTTTTACACGCCTACTGCGTTTCCAACACAGCCTCTTAAACCTCTTGAGTAATCTTCCAAGTTTATAAATGGAGCCGGTGGGAATCGAACCCACGTCCAAACACCTGCCAACACATTTGTCTACAACCATAGGTTATGTATTGGATTTAACTTCACTTTGACACATAACTCAAGCCAAAGTCAAGCGAGTCTATTAATCTCTTATCAAGTCTCTAGACAAGACTTAATCGTATCTCGCTATTATTAAGACCTGTCATCGAACACGAGCGATCCGAATCTGGTCACGCTGGCTGTTTTTTAGGCAGCTAGAGCGTAAGAATTATTATTTTTTGCAGTTATATTTAACTGGCGCTTTACATCCGCTTGATGAGTCGCAAAATGTGCCTCATAATGCCTGTCGAATCCGTAACGACCCCAAGACATGAAAATATTATACCACACTTTTACTAAAAATTTCAATTTTTAAAGTCCATTGTTTTTGAAATCTACTTTTTATAAGAACTTTTATGCTATACTAAAATGGAATTTGTTTGAAAGGATTGTTATCTAGATATGGTATTGCATCTTGTTTGGTTTCTTCCTGCTCTGCTTTTTTTCATTTTATTCTATATAGAACCAAGGCGACTTTTCCATGCATATTTCCTTAGTATCATCCTTATTTTATTCGCTCTAATTATTTCTGGTCTTTTTGTAGTCCATATTGAGCAACTTGCCAATAGAAATCTAACAATGCTTATTTTACTCATCCTAGCCTTTTTCATTCCATTGAGTGTCATAGCTTCATCTAGTTATCTCATTTTTAATGGCCGGCAGATGATGATCTATGAAGGTAAGCATATAGCTAATCTCCTCTCCCTCTTTTATGGTATCACCATTGCTCTTTCCCTAGTGCTTACTTTTTTCTTCCCTCATTTTATCTTTCTTCATAAGATTCTATCTCTTACAAATGGACTTCTAATTTATGGTAGCTATCTTTATGCGTCCTATATCCTTTACGGTTTTGTTTATAATATATTCCCCGTCATAAAACGTCCGGACTATCTTATCATCTTAGGATCAGGATTGATTGGTGACCGAATACCGCCTCTTCTCGCTCAACGACTCGAAAAGGGGAAGACGATGTATGAAAAATTTCATAACCATCCCAAAATTGTCGTTTCTGGAGGACAAGGTGTCGATGAACTAATAGCCGAAGCAGAAGCAATGGCACAATATTTAAGACAAGTAGGTATTCCGCAAGAAGATATTATAATTGAACGACAGTCAACCAATACCTTAGAAAATTTGCAGTTTAGCAAAACTATTTTAGACGAAAAAAGTAAGGAAAATTACTATTGCTTGGTCATCACCAATTCTTTCCACTCTTTGCGAGCTGGTATTTACATGCGAAAACTTGGCTTAAAAGGGCGAAGCATCGGATCTAGGACTGCTCTTTATTTTCTCCCATCAGCTTGGATTCGCGAAACAATCGGATTGATTGTGCTCTATTGGAAATGGCACGCTATTTTTCTTGGGTTTTATTTCATTATTTGGTTGATTAATCTCTTTCGATAACGCAATCTTTGCAGCTATCTACCTTAATGGAACCATTCACAAGCCCTGATTAAAAACTATCAACTAGGATAACAGGAAAACTAAAATGAATGCTTGCTATCAACTAGGACAACTATGTATAAAATCCGTTCTTGCTATCAGCCCAGCTGACATGCAAAACGAAACCTATTCCTTGCATCTACCAAACTGATCGAAGAAATGGACTTTCTCCTCAAAGATGTTGTGAAAAAGAGTCGCGATACAGAATGAGTACCTTTCAATCTTAGTATGATCAAAAATAAAAAACACGAACTCATCCAATTAGCTAACTGCTAATCTAGACTGAGGTCGTGTTTTCATTACTTTGAGAGGCTTTGTCTATTCTCTTACTTATTAAGCTTCTTTCTTAGCAAATTGGCTTGTATATAAATCATAATAGAAGCCTCTATCAGCTAGAAGTGATTCATGAGTTCCTTGTTCAATAATTTGTCCGTCTTTAAGGACTAAAATTTTATCAGCTTCTTGAATTGTCGATAAGCGGTGAGCAATGACAAAGCTTGTCCGTCCTTGCATGAGGTTCTTCATCGCTTTTTGAATCAAGAGCTCTAAGCGCGTATCAACTGACGAGGTTGCTTCATCCAAAATTAAGATTTTGGGATTTGCCAATAGTGCTCGCGCAATGGTCAATAATTGTTTTTGCCCCAGCGAGATATTGCTAGATTCCTGATTCATTTCCATATTATAGCCACCTGGGAGTGTCCGAATGAAATGATCTACATTAGCAGCTTTGGCAGCGTCCACAATTTCTTCATCTGTTGCACTCAGATTTCCAAAACACAAATTATCCTTGACTGTTCCTTCATAGAGCCAAGCGTCTTGCAAGACCATGCCAAATTGCTTGCGGTAATCTTGGCGCGATAAGTTGCGAATATCGTGACCATCAACAGAAATTGAACCTGCTGTTACATCGTAAAAGCGCATAAGTAGATTGATGAGGGTGGTCTTTCCAGCACCGGTCGGACCGACAATTGCTACCATTTCACCCGGCTTTACCTCCAAATTGAAGTCGCGAATGAGCGGTTTGCTTTCAACATATTGAAAATCAACATGTTGAAAACTAACCTGTCCTGTCAAATCATGTTCTAATTGCTCTTTTATATCCGTTACTTCGTCTGGTTCATCTAAGACTTGGAAAATACGATCCAGCGAAGACTTAGCACTTTGTAATTGCCCAGCTAACTGCGTTAAATTTTGAATTGGCTGGTTTACTTGCCATACATATTGTACAAAAGCTTGCATGTTCCCAATTGTTAATTGTCCAGCAATAACTTGCAAACCACCAACGACCGCTACAAGCAGATAAGTCAAATCTGAAATTGCGTTCAAAATTGGCATCATCAAGCCAGAAATAAAACTAGCTTTGAACCCGACTTCTTGGAGGTTTTGCGTGATTTCTCGAAAATCGTCTGAAGATGTTTCTTCACGACCATAGAGTTTCAGCACATTAAAACCAGTTAGATTTTCTTGAACAAATCCATTCATGACACCTAGCGTATCTGCTTGCTTTTTAAAATACGGTTGTGATTTTTTCAAAATAAAGGTCGCCCCAAAATAGGTCAATGGAATGCTAGCAATCACTATCAAAGCCAGTTGAAAATTAAGATACAAGACCATTCCGATAACTAAGGTAATGGTCAAAACCGCATTTACAACTTGTAAGAATGATTGTTGAAGCGCATTTGAAACAGTCTCTACATCACTGGTAAAGCGCCCTAGTAAATCTCCAAATTGATGCTTATCAAAGTAAGAAACTGGAATTTGATTAATTTTAGAACTCAACTCATTGCGCATGTCACGTACTGTATTTTGCACTGCATTGGTCATAAAATAATTAGAATAGTAAGCCCCAATTTCATAGAACAAACCACGCAAAAGGTAAAGTGCCATTACCCCAAAGACATATGTTGTATTTATACTGGCGCCTTCGACTCCTTTTGCTATGTCCAGCACATTTCGTGTCAATTCTGTAATAGCAAGACCAAGTACAAAAGGCTCTAGCACGCTCATCACAATACTCACCACCTTCAAAAAGATAGCAAGGATTACTGAGAGTTTATAAACTTTTAAGTAACTCCACAAACGCATAAAACTATGTTGTTTCATCTTTCCCTCCTATTCTTCTGTTAGTGATTGACTATTAAACTGAGAATTAGCAATTTCGCGATAGATATCGTTTTGTTGCAACAATTCTTCATGTGTTCCGCGCCCGACAATTTCTCCCTTATCCAGAACAATAATCTGATCTGCATCCATAATGGTTCCTACACGTTGTGCTACAATCAATACAGTAGCATTTTGCGTAACTTCTTTGAGTCGACTTCGAAGAATGGCATCGGTCTTATAGTCCAACGCAGAAAATGAATCATCAAAGATATAAATATCTGGTTCTTTCACGACAGCACGTGCGATAGAAAGGCGTTGCTTTTGCCCACCTGAGAGATTGCTTCCCCCTTCAGCTAAATGGGTTTCAAAGCGTTCTTCCTTACTTTCGATAAAATCTCTAGCTTGTGCTACATCTGCCGCTTGTGTCAATTCTTCATAACTGGCATGTTCTTTCCCATACCGCAGATTTTCTGCGATTGTTCCCGTAAATAGCAAAGCCTTTTGTGGAATGAAGCCTATCTTTTGCCGCAATGCTTTTAGATTATAAGAGCGCACATCTACCCCATCCACTAAAATTTTTCCTAAAGTTACATCGTAGAAGCGTGGAATTAACTGCACCAGAGATGATTTCCCTGAACCTGTTGAACCAATAAAGGCAATTGTTTCACCAGGTTTTGCTTTGAAGGAAATATTATGCAAGACTGGACTCTCTGTTTCACCAGGATATGCAAAGGTAACATTATCAAACTCTAAATAACCATGACTATCTGTCTCAATCACACCATCTTCGTTTGGATTGATCGAAATGGGCATTTCCATTACTTCTTTCAACCGTTCACTCGAAACAGCAGTTCTAGGATACATAGTAAACAAGCTAGACAGCAACAGAAATGACAGCAATGCATGAAAACTGTATTCGATAAAAGCAACCAAATCTCCAATTTGCAAATCTCCTGTACCTAGTGGTTTTAAAGCAAAGCAGACAATGGCAACAATCATCGCGATGATAATTTGAACAAAAAGAGGTTCTGTCAAACCAGTTAACTTGAACAGACGATTCGAATTATTCGCATAAATATCATTTTGTGAAGCAAAACGCTCTTCTTGAAATTCTTCTCGAGCAAAAGCACGAATAACGCGCAGACCCATTAAATTCTCACGTGCGTATTGATTGATTTTATCTAAAGTTTTTTGTTGTTTTTCTGATAAAGGACGAGTTTTAACTGCTATATACCAAACGACAATGCCGAGGAAAGGAACAGAAATTGCAACAATCCAGGCCAAGGAAGGACTAGTGAAAAAAATCATCATCACACTAGAAATCATCATCATTGGTGTAATGACACCCATTTTTAGGGATTGTTCTGCGAACTGCATCAAAACAAAAGCATCACTGGTAATCCGTGTCACTAAGGATGAAACACCAATCTGCTCGTATTCATGATGGGAATACTCTTGCAATTTGTCGTAGATGTCATTACGCATATCACGCACCATACTCGTTGTCAACTTACCAGCTGCATAAGAAAGCACAATCCGCCCCAAAATTCCCAATAAAATCACAATAAGCATCACAATCGCCCAATAATACAAACGGTTATTGTCTTCTTGGTTAATCCCTTCATCAATCATCCGTGCTAAAACAGTCGGTAAACCGAGATTCACCACAACAAAGAAGACAGCACCAAAGAAATCCAATAGCAACCATTTTGGATATTTTTTCAAATAAGACCAAATATACTTCATGTTTCTCCTCCCTACATCATAAAATAATCCGCAATAAAAAAGCACTTATACACTTTTTAGACAAAATAGAGCGTGCCAAAGCACGCCTATGCAAAAACAGTATAACAAAAAGATGATAAAAATGCAAAAGCATATGAGCTATTAACTCCAAATTTAGTTGGTGACCGTCACTTCTCCTGTCTGATAATTTAATCGAATTCCTGTCTGTACGTTTGGCACAAAGACATTTATTTCCAAACTACCGTCGCTAGACTTGGCTTCAATATGTGAACCAACTGGTACTAAATCCTGCTCACTTGCGTAAATCAAGGTCACTCGATACCGAACTCGTTTATTTTTATCAAGAGCTTTACGTACTTTCGTTTCATAAAAATTTTGACCTGTAGAATGGCTAGCATTTGCTTGATTCGCCCAAGCCGTTTGCACCGCAATATTTTTGGGATTACTAGTCGAAGCATCAAAGCCTTTCAAGTTACCAATCAAGGCATAGCCTAGCAGATGTCCACGGTCAACTGCATGATGATATTCACCCGATAAATGCTTCACCTGATGCCAGCCAGCAGGTGTCCAAGTTGTTGAACCGTTACCTGTTTCTTCACGATTCCTATACTGACGAGTAGCTTTAGACAAAAGAGCATTTGCTACCGTCGGAACAGTTCGACCTCTGACCAATTTTGTCTTATTATCCGCATAAGGAATACTTCCCACTTTAGCATCTAAATCATTTTTATTCTCATTGACAATAAAAGCTCCTGCGCCATTCCACTCGATTTTCCCTTTAAATTGTGAACGCACATTACCTGTCAATACACTCTGAGCCAGATCTTTACTAGGACCCGCATGATGTTGCTCGAGACTTTTGTTAATGGCAGAACTATCTTGATGAACTGTACCATTATTATTTGCTCGAAAATAATAAGCACCAATAGCTAAACTAAGTGCAATAATCCCTCCAATAACACTCTGCATTACTTTTTGATTGGATTTTCTCTGCGACATTTTTCTCCTTTCTTAAAATAAAATAGGAGGCTGAGCAACTCTCAACCTTCTTTCAATAAATACTATCGTCCTGTAAATTTGCTAACAATCTCCTGCCACTTGTCTGGAGATAGAATATCCCATGGATTTTTTCCACCATAGCCAACAACCAAGCCAAGTGCAAACAAAATCAAACCAAACAATAAGACGGCCAAAACAATTCCGACTTGTTTTTTAACATATTTCAAATTATTATTCATCGTCTTCTTCCTTCACTCGCTTAATATTTGCACCCAAATTAGCTAGTTTTTTATGAAATTGATAATAACCTCTATCCAAATGAGTTAGTTGTCCTACTTTTGTTTCACCGTCTGCAACCAAACCAGTCAAAATTAGCGCAGCACTTGCACGCAAATCCGTTGACATCACTTCAGCTCCTTGCAAAGCTTGACCACCAACAATACGAGCTGTGTCTCGCATAATTTCCGAGTGTAGACCCATTCGACGCATTTCTTCCAGATGTTGGAAACGATTCTCAAAAACAGTCTCAATCATAGTGGATTCGCCCTTAGCAACCGTCATCAAAGCTGTAAATTGTGCCTGCATATCTGTTGGGAAACCAGGATGAGGAAGTGTTTTGACATTGACTGCCTTCAGTTTGCCCAAATCTGAACGAATCCGAATCCCCTCATTTTCCTCAGTAACAGAAACACCCATTTCTAGCAGTTTCGCAATAAGTGGGCGATTATGCTCCCAGATAGCGTCTTGAATAAGAATATTACCACCAGTCATAGCACCTGCTACCATAAAAGTCCCGGCTTCAATGCGGTCTTGTACTACACTATGGCTTGTCCCCATCAGCTCCTCAACTCCAGTAATGGTTAGTGTCTCTGTACCTGCACCACGAACTTTAGCTCCCATTTTGTTCAATAAAACAGCTAAATCAACAATCTCCGGTTCGCGCGCTGCATTTTCAATCACTGTTACACCATCTGCTAAAGTTGCTGCCATCATGATATTTTGCGTCGCACCCACACTTGGAAAATCCATGTAAATATGAGCTCCATGCAATCGGTTAGCTTTGGCCTCAATAAATCCAGCCGTCTGCTTAATTTCAGCCCCCATTGCCTCTAATCCTTTCAAATGAAGGTCAATAGGACGACTTCCAATCGTACAACCACCAGGCATAGAAACTTTGGCATGACCATTACGTGCCAAAATCGGACCTAATACCACGATAGAAGCACGCATTTTACTCACATATTTATAAGGCGCTTCTTCACTCAACGGCTGTGTAGCATCCACCGTAATCCTGTTCTCTTCTTGCTCAAAAGTCACTTTTGTATTCAATCCACGAACCACATTGTTCATCGTAAACACATCCGATAGGACCGGAACATTGGTTAGAATTGTTTTCCCTGTCGTCGCTAGAATAGTTGCTGCAAGCAAAGGCAAAACAGCATTTTTGGCACCTTCAATTTTAACCGAACCAACTAATGGATTCGAACTGCCTTGTATAATAATTTTATCCATATTTCTCCAAAACACCTATTGTATTTCTTTTCTTATCTTATAAATTACTATTAAACACATCTCGTCCTAATGTATAGAGATTAAGGAAGAAAGAACTAAGTAAAAAACCTAATGCAATACTAAGCAATAAAATTAATAATCGAATCTTAAGAGCATTATCAGCATTCACCTTTAATAGTCTTTCCCAATTCACAACAGTAGAAAGCAAGTGAAATGAAAGAAAAATAAAAATCATATGGCTACTAAGTGTAAAAATTAACTGAATCATATTCCTATTATACCAAAAAAACAGATGAGAGCAAATTTTCAAAGATGAATCATGTATTGATAGCAACAGAACCAATATAAAAAGGCCAAATGGCCTTTACCGTGTTTACTTCTTTTTAGTAAATAATACATAAAAATAGACGACTACAAAAGCTAATATCAATCCGATCACAACCGATAGCAACTGCAAGAACCAAAAACTAGAATCAATTTTTCCTTTACTTGCTTTTTCCTTTTGATATGTTTTTGGATTATACGGTACCCTATGTCCTCTAACGAGCAAACGCTCCGTGTTGACCCCATATGGTGTACAAGTAATCAACGTCGCATAATCTTTTCCTTTTTCTCCAGATAATGCAGAAACTTGATAAGGTTTAACTGTTAAAATCTGGTCAACTTTATAGGCAATAATTTTATCTAAAACATGAAAATAAAAATACTTTCCTTTTTTTAAACTAGGAAGATTGGTAAACATCTCTGCAGTTGGAAGCCCCCTATGAGCAGACACAACAGCATGAGTCCCCTCTCCACCAACTGGTAAGGAACTCCCTAATAAGTGACCAGCCCCCTTGCTTAGCGACTCGTCAGTAGTATAGTGATAAATTGGAAGTTTCACTTTAATTGACGGAATATCAACATATCCCATAATACCATTTTTGTTCACATTCAAAAGCGATTCATATTTTGTATCATGAATACCATCCCGTACAGAGAAGGCATCCGGTACTGGTTGTATTCCCAACTCATTGTTATACGCAATTGCATCTTCCCACATCTTGATATTTTCTTTTTTTTGATTTGATTTGATTTTTTTGTCATAAGACGATAAAAGTTGATTTGCCCGATAGGAATTCCAAGTATTACTAACAATCGGATATATCAGAATAAGAAAACCAAATATAAAAAATAGAATTAAACCAATATTTTTTTTCTTATGTTTCACTCTAACCTCATATAAATACTGGGATTGTATTAGGCAATCCCAGTATTTCATTCATCATGATTTTTTATGTTTAAGAACATAAATTCCAGCTGCAGCTGCCATCACTACTACACCAATCATTGTAAATAAAAGTGTACCAATACCACCAGTTGAAGGTAGTTCTCCAAGTTTTGTGTTGGGAATGTCAGTGGTCAATACAGCAGTACCAGCTGTACCAGTTGTTTTCATTGTTTGAGCCGTAGCAGTTGTCGTTGATGTAGATTTAATATAAGCAGGTTTTGCATCATCAGATGGTTTTTTCAAATAGAAAATATTATTTTTCAACCAACCTACTGGTGACTTATCATTGCCTGCTTGATTTACATCAGTAGTGTATTCCGTCTTAGTTGAAGCAACATTAGTCGTAATGGTTGCAGTTGTTTGACTAGCAGTTACAGTATATGTATTTGTATTTAATGAATACCCTTTCGGAGCTTTAAGCTCCTTAATGGTATATGTACCTGCACTAACTTGAGTTGAAACAGCATAACCGGCGTTATTAGTTGTTACAGTATCAACAAGTTTATTACTCGAATCGTAAATTCCAAAAATGGCATTAGCAAGTGGGTTCTTTGTTTTACTATCAATTTTTTTGAAAGCAACTTGATAAGTGTAAACTATCTTTTTATCTTCTTTTTTTGTAATGCCATTACCCTGTTCTGGCTTCTTATCAAGATTTTCATACGTTGAACCATTTGTTGGATGGTTAGAGTAGAACAATTCAGCATTATTAGTATTACCAGTATTACCAACTACAGCTTTTTCATTTACAACTGCTTTATAACTCACTTCTGGAGAAATATAATTTAAAGCATCGTAAACAAAACTTAGATTAAAGCCATTACCAACATGTCTAGCAGTAGCAATTTTCATTCCATCAACCATTACTGAACCATCAGAGCTAATAGTAGCAGTTTTACCATTCCATTTAACCGCCAAGCTAGAGTAATCAAACATTAACCCCGCCGACATTGTATCAGATATATATACTGTTTTATTCACTGCTTCTTTCGCATAACTTGGTAATTGTACTGTTAATTTATAGGTTAACTCTTGACCCACTGAAGCTGTATCTTTGTCACCATCCTTAGTAGTATTACTTACCTCTTTTTTAATAGATGGCAAAGTTGACTTAGCAACTGTCGTTTGGCCATAAAGATAGTTAGCTTTGCTTGAAGCTTCTCCACCTTTTAATATACCTTCGCCATTATAAGAAGCTGCAAGAAGAACTGGGTTATAAGTCCGACCATCTGTCGCACCAGTCAAAATTGCAATATATACACCAGCACCAGTCGCTTGATATGTATAAGTATCACTAACATTGTTTTTTACATCAACTGGTGTAAGTGAAATTGTACCTTTATTAATATCGTTAGCTATCTTTGTAATTTCTTGAGATGTTGGACCGGTTTCAGTTAATGAAACGCCATTTTCATACTTAAATTTTATAAAGGAATCATTGTTAGCATTATACTCACCTGTACCAATTTTATACAATTTAACAGTTGGATTACCTTCAATGTTAGTAATCTTTAACGTAGCTGTATCTGTGTTTGATGTCGCTGAGACATTTAATGTTCCAAAAACTCCTACAGCAAACATAGTCGCGATAAATGCAACTAATTTTTTCAACAAATTCATCTTTTTCACTTTCTTTCTTCATTATTTTTTTGTGTGATGGATAACGATTGCCTGAAACTATCTTTTACTAAGCATCATCCATCACCTCCCTTCGTTTACGCTGAACATAAACGAGTGTTGAAGTCGCTACCACCATAACACCAATAATTGTATACAGATATGGACCTGTTCCGCCTGAAGATGGTAGCTGATATATTTTATGATTGGTAATCACAAAGCGATTACTTTGTTTACTTAGTTTATGATTTAACTGATCTATTATGGAAACTTCGCCATTTTCTGTTACCGTTATTTTCCAAGGCTTTTCTGGTAAGGTATAACCCGAAGCAGCTTTGGTCTCAAATAGATAATAAGTTTTTCCTTTTTTTAAATGAGATAAGGTTAACTGACCATTACTATTTGTTTCCCCACTAGTCCAAACAGATCGCTTATCTTCTTCTCTTAATTCAAAACGAACTGCTGATAATTTTGTGTTTTGATTTTCAAAAGCAACTTTCGTTAAAGAAGTTTCTGTAGGCTCAACTTGTGCAACTGGATGCTTATAATGAATCGTTCTAATCACATTGTCCACTTTATAGGTAGCATAAGCATCTTTGTTGGTATAGAATCCTTCTTTACTGGAACTTGTGACATTGCCTTTATAGTCAGTATCGTCATCTCCCTTAGCCTTATATTTACCTTTATCATGAGCATATGTACGATAAGCTTCTTCTGATGATTTCACATTATAAGATAAGGTGTAGATATACTGATCGTCCATCCGAAAATTCGACTTAAACTTCAGATTGATTTTTCCTGTAGAATCTTTGGAAGATAGTTGTTGGAAGCCTACTGAATCAATAATGCCTCTACCTTTTGTAGTTACTTGATTCTTTTCGTAAAGCGTTTCCACTTGTCCTGTTCCAACATGCTTTCTAGTTATCTTAACATCAGGTTGTTCGCTGTAGTAGTTAACATATTGGCTTAGTTCATCCGTCACATTCATTTCGGTAACTTTAGTAGCATCCACAATCGCATTTAGACTTCTTTCAAGTGACGCAGTATCAGTCACACCAGCAAATAATCCATTCCCATGTTCAGCCATATATTTAAGGACTTCAGGGCTAGAAGTTTCTGTTTCACTTGTAATGTCTTTTGAAACACCTAATGTATACGTTGTTACATTTGGGTTCTTATTCTTAAACTCATCAAAAGCCTGTTTAGAGTATTCTTTAGAATTTCGAACATTATTCACATCCGTACCAATACCTGTTCCATATCTATATCCATTATGGAAATAAAAAGTCGGAACACCATCACTAATAAAAATCATAATCTTACGATGACCATTATTTGCAATACTTGGGTCGTTTAACATTTTATTTGCCAAGTGAAGACCTGCAGCATAGTTGGTACCATTCCTATTTTTCGCTTGTACTGAAACTGAATTTGGACGTCCCCAATTTGCTAAGATGCTGGCATCTTTACTTTCTGCAATTGACGGATGATCTGCGTCCCAGTAATTTCCATTCCAATATTGTTTTTGTACATTTCCTTGAAAGCTAATAACAGCAAGCTTATTTTCAGGATTCATATCAAGAAATTTTTTCAATAAACCATTTTGTCCATTCAAAGCATTATTAATAGCAGTATCACGCCGTATGTTATGCCGTGAAGGCTGTCCCCCACCAATACCAAATTGCATACTAGCAGATTGGTCAGCTACAACCAATACATCTATAGGCTGTTGTTTGCCTGTAATATCCATATATAAACGATACAGGTCAGATGTATCACGCTGTCCGTCATCCACAGTTGTATCAGGATTGTTCTTTTTATCGCCTAAATAATCAATTCGTTTATTATGTGGTAAACTTGCTGCGTTATTTCCATCATCAGCCGCACGATTTTGAGTAGCTCGCCTCGTCCTTGGTTTTGCAATGGAAGCTCCATCAGAGACTGATTTTGTCTTTTTTAGATACACTTTGATAATGTTCTCAGATTTTTTAAAGCTAGCTTTATCGTCTTGGTAATTTCCTCCAAGATAAGAGAACACTGGATAATCGTTTGCTAACTTGTAGCTATCTGTTTCTTGATTAGTGTGTGCTTCTTGGTACCGAACCTTGACTAAATCATATTTGTCGAGGTCAACATCTTCAATTGTAACCGTATTATTCCACGTCGTGACCTGCTTAAAAGCAACTTCTTTATAATCAGAAAGTTCTGTTTTTTCTTTGTCCGATACCAAAATCTTAACTTGAACTCTCTTGCTGAAATCCTCTAAAGTATATTTTGTAGCTTCCTGAATCGTTGTTCCAGCGGCAAATGTAATCCTTCCATACCCTTCAAAGGAAAGTACTGTAGAATCTGTTTTTTCAGAAGTTGTATAAATAACGAATCGATATACATCTGGCAGTCGCGCTAATTTTATACTGGCAATAGAACCAGACTCATCTAGAGTAATATCAGCATTCAAATCTTTAACATTCTGATTTCGATCAATAGCTGCAACAGCAACATTGCTTTTATCATTCTTTATTCCTCTTAAATTCAAGGGTGATTTAAACGTAAATGTTGCTGAAAACTGAGAATTTGTCACCTTTGATTTATCCAATTGATAAATCTGTGCTGCATTTACTAATTTATTAGAAGAATTTTGTACTGCGTTTATCGTGGTAGTATACTTTGTAATTTCTTCTTTTGTCTTTGGCAATATCCTCTTGACCGTCAAAGAAGAGTTTATAACTTCTGATGTACCCTCTACTGTAACATCGACTTCGTCATCTGAAAATTGTGCTTTGGAAGAAGGTTTCGTTAATTCTTTTTTAGAAGCAGAGGCTGTCGTGCTTGTACCATCTGATATAGCACTACCAGAATTTACAGAAGCAGATTCATCAGACGAACGTGACTGCTGAACTTGAGAACCCGAAATATCTGTTGCAAATGCTGTTGTGAAATGAATATACGGGAACAATACAATTAATATTGTAAATAGGGATAAAAACTTTTTCAATTTATAACTCCATGGAACAAATGCTCTATATATAACGCATGTTAACAAGATATAATCTTGATAGATCAATAACTTCACTATATATTATCATTTTTTAAATATCTTTACAACACTTTTGATATTGAAGTTTTCTATGATGCAAATATAAAAATTAGAAAAGGACAGTCAGTTCTTAAAAACATGACTAAAGAATTCTTTGAAATCGATAAATTATAGTGAATGATTGATAAAAAAAGATAAGCTGAGACTATCAACTCATCTCAAAAATTTATTTAAATCATAAAGTAATGTTGTCCTTATAATAAAAAGGCCAAATGGCCTTTTATTATAATCTCGTTCCAACGTTAATCCGATTAATGGCACGTTGAAGGGCAATTCTGGCACGACGTTCTTGGTCAATTAAATGCTTTTCCTGTGCTTCTTCAATAGCACGCTCAGCACGCAATTTTGCTCTTTCGGCACGACTGATGTCGATATCGCGAGCACGTTCAGCAGAGTCTGCAATGATAGTAATCAAGTTGTCAGCAACTTCAACAATCCCACCATTCACAGCAATCCAATTGACATGATTTTCTTCATCAATCCGCTTCACTTTGACCTCATCGACAGCCAAAACAGCAATCATGTTTTCATGATGCGGTAAAATTCCCATTTCTCCATCAAGGGTTTTAACGGAAACAAATGTTGCATGATGATCAAAAACCAGACCATCTGGCGTCACGATTTGTACTGTCATTTGAGCCATGGTTCACCTCTTAGAATCCCATTTTTTCAGCTTTAGCAACAACATCTTCAATAGACCCAACACCACGGAAAGCATCCTCAGGAAGGTAATCGTATTTTCCTTCAAGGATTTCTTTAAAACCACGAACTGTTTCAGCAACTGGGACATAAGAACCCGGTTGACCAGTGAATTGTTCCGCCACATTAAAGTTTTGTGATAAGAAGAACTGAATCCGACGTGCACGAGCAACCAAGGTCTTCTCTTCGTCTGACAATTCATCCATACCCAAAATAGCAATAATATCTTGCAATTCATGGTAACGTTGAAGGACGCGTTTTACTTCTGCTGCAACAGCATAATGCTCTTCACCGACAATTTCAGGAGCAAGCGCACGTGAGCTAGAAGCAAGCGGATCTACTGCTGGATAAATACCTAATTGTACCAATTTCCGTTCAAGGTTAGTTGTTGAATCTAAGTGAGCAAAAGCTGTAGCTGGCGCAGGATCAGTATAGTCATCAGCTGGCACATAGATAGCCTGAATCGAGGTAACAGAACCTTTTTTCGTTGATGTAATACGTTCTTGTAATTGCCCCATTTCAGTAGCCAAGGTTGGTTGGTAACCAACAGCTGATGGCATACGACCAAGAAGGGCTGACACTTCAGAACCAGCTTGAGTGAAACGGAAAATATTATCAATAAACAAAAGAACATCTTGACCTTCCA
The DNA here is from genome assembly GCF_030439945.1 of Streptococcus sp. SI1. Lineage (NCBI taxonomy): Bacteria > Bacillati > Bacillota > Bacilli > Lactobacillales > Streptococcaceae > Streptococcus > Streptococcus sp. SI1. The sequence continues at coordinate 164,624 of NZ_JAQFJE010000001.1, read as the reverse complement.
CATCACGGAAATACTCTGCAATCGTTAACCCAGTCAAAGCTACACGCATACGTGCTCCAGGCGGTTCATTCATTTGCCCAAAGACCATAGCCGTCTTTTCGATAACACCAGATTCTTTCATTTCCCAGTACAGGTCATTCCCTTCACGAGTCCGTTCCCCAACACCAGTAAAGACTGAAATCCCACCGTGTTCTTGGGCGATATTATGAATCAACTCTTGAATCAAGACAGTTTTCCCAACGCCAGCACCACCGAAGAGGCCGACTTTCCCACCTTTGAGGTAGGGGGCTAAAAGGTCAATAACCTTTATTCCTGTTTCTAGGATTTCTGATGAAGTAGATAACTCATCAAAAGTTGGAGCTTTTTTATGGATTGGTTGACGTTCTGCATCTTCGCCAAATGGAGTATCCAAATCAATGGTATCGCCTAAAACGTTAAAGACACGACCTAGTGTTTCTTTCCCAACTGGAACAGAAATTGGTCGACCAGTATCTAGAACTTCCATGCCACGAGTCAACCCATCAGTGGATTCCATGGCAATAGTTCGAACCACTCCATCACCAAGCTCAAGAGCTACTTCAAGGACGATTTTTGATTTATTTTCGTCATTTTTATAGACTACAAGTGCATTATTTATCTCAGGTAATTTATCACCAGCTGCAAACGCGACATCAACGACTGGTCCGATAACCTGAGCAATTTTGCCTGAGCTCATTCTTTTCTCCTCTATCTATTTATTTTATGTGACACTATTCTAGTGCACTTGCACCCGCCACAATTTCAGTAATTTCTTGCGTGATAGCAGCTTGTCTAGCACGGTTATACTGAATCGTTAAATCACTGATAACTTTCTTTGCGTTATCTGTTGCTGTCTGCATGGCGGTCATTCCTGCTGCATTTTCAGCAGTTTTCGCATCAATAATTGCCCCATAAATCATACTCTCGGCAAATTGAGGCAACAATTGATCCAAAATGACATCACGACTTGATTCCAATTCCAAATTCAAAACGTAGTCTTCATCTGCTTCATTTGGATCCAAATCCACAATTGGAAGCATTTGTTCAACACGCATTTGGCTTGTTAAACTATTGACGTGATGATTATAACAAACATACAATTCATCAAATAATTCGTTTTGATACATTTCAACCGTTTTGTTAATGATTTTACGGACTTCATCAAAGCTTGGTTGATCTGCTAAACCACGCAGTTCATAAATTGGTTGGAGACCACGAGCACGAAAGAAATCCGAACCCATACTTCCGATTGAAATAATGACAAAATCATCTTTATCATGGTATTCCGCAAAAAGTTCCATCATGGATTTGAGAATGGTCGCATTATAACCACCTACCAAGCCACGATCCGATGTGATAACGATATAAGCCGTTTTCTTAACCGGACGACTAACAAGCATAGGATGGTATTTGGAATTTTGAGCTTCATGTCCGTGAAGTAAATCCGTCAATAATTTTCTGACCTTAGAAGCATAGATTTGAAAATTTTTGGCTGCTTCTTCAGATTTTCCCAACTTTGCAGCAGACACCATCTGCATAGCATTTGTGATTTGACTGGTGTTTTTTGTGGATGCAATTTTATTTTTTATATCATTTAATGAAACTGCCATCTGACACCTCTCTTCTTACTTGAAGCTCGACTGATTGATAAATTCAGTAATTGCAGCATCCAGAGCAGCTTCTTCTGGAAGATCTTTTGTCCGACGAATAGTTTCATAAATACCTTCATGATGAGCATCAAAGTAATCAAACAATTCTGCTTCAAAACGAAGAATATCATCAACTGGTACACTATCCAAGAAGCCGTGTGTCAATGCATACAAGATAACCACTTGTTTTTCAACTGGTAGTGGTTCATGAACAGGCTGTTTCAATACTTCTACTGTCCGACGGCCACGGTTTAACTTCGCTTGTGTCGCAGCATCCAAATCACTACCGAACTTGGTAAAGGCTTCTAGTTCACGATAAGAAGCAAGGTCGATACGGAGTGTACCAGCTACCTTTTTCATAGCTTTTATCTGAGCAGAACCACCTACACGCGATACAGATGAACCGGCATCAATAGCTGGTCGAACCCCCCCATTAAAGAGGCTATCACTCAAGAAGATTTGACCGTCTGTAATGGAAATCACATTAGTTGCAATATAAGCTGAAATGTCTCCTGCTTGTGTTTCAATAAACGGCAACGCTGTGATAGAGCCACCGCCTAATTCATCTGAAACTTTTGCAGACCGTTCCAAGAGACGGCTGTGAAGATAGAACACATCTCCAGGGAAAGCTTCACGTCCTGGTGGACGACGAAGTAAAAGCGACAGTTCACGATAGGCAACCGCTTGTTTGGATAAATCATCATAAACAATCAAAACGTGTTTACCATTATACATAAATTCTTCTGCCATTGCCACACCAGCATAAGGAGCCAAAAACAGCAATGGTGACGGTTGAGAGGCTGACGCCGTCACAACGATTGTATAATCAAGCGCTCCATACTGACGAAGCGTTTCTACTTGCGTACGAACCGTTGACTCTTTCTGTCCAATAGCAACGTAGATACAAATCATATCTTGTCCCTTTTGGTTCAAAATCGCATCAATTGCAATACTTGTTTTACCAGTTTGACGATCTCCGATAATCAATTCCCGTTGACCACGACCAATTGGTACCAAAGCATCAATCGCTTTCAACCCCGTTTGAAGAGGTTCTGATACAGATTTCCGTTGCATAACTCCTGGAGCAGGCGTTTCAACTGGGCGTGTCTTGTCTGTCTTAACTTCACCAAGTCCATCAACCGGACGGCCAAGTGGATCAACAACCCGCCCAATCAAAGCATCTCCAACAGGTACTTCCATGATTTTACCAGTACGACGGATTGTATCACCTTCGCGAATATCAGTAAAATCACCTAGAATGATAATCCCAACATCTGTTGATTCTAAGTTTTGTGCCATACCATATGAGCCATTTTCAAAAATCAACAACTCACCACTCATAGCATTATCAAGACCATGGGCACGTGCGATTCCATCACCAATATAAGTGACGACCCCTGTTTCCGTGACGTCAAAATTTGGCTGGAAATTTTCAATTTGTTGCTTAATTAAAGCGCTGATTTCTTGTGCGTTAATCGCCAAAATTCACACCACTTTCTATTTCAATTTTTCTTTTACTATTTGTAATTGACGTTTAATACTTGCATCAATTGTCTTATTATTAGCAGTGATGATAAAGCCACCAATAAGACTCGCATCAAGTTCTTCTTTTAAGGAACGAACTTGCAATCCAAATTTTCGTTCAACAATTGGAATAATTTTGGATTTTTGAGTCTCAGATAAAGTCTGAACGGATTTAATCGTCACTTCAAATTCATTACTAATCATTTCAAGCTGATGAAGACTTTCTACTAAAATATCATAAAAAAGATCTTCACGATGATTGTGAATAATAACTTCAATGAAGTTGTCAATCAAAAGCGAATCAGATCCTTGAAAATAGCGAAGGCTTTTTTCTTTTTCTGTATCATCAACACCAATATGCGATAGAAAGGCAACTAAGTTTGTATCATCCAAAATGTCTTTCATTTGATGAAGCTGTTCAAAGACATTTTTTTGTTGCCCTTTTTCAATCACAAGCTGGACAAAAGGTGTGGTATATTTTTCAACTACCGCAAATCTTTTTTTGTCCATTAAGCATCTCCTAGCTTGTCAATGTAGCGGTCAATCAGCTCTTTATGAGCTTCTTGATCCAACTGTTGTCCTAAAATTTTACTAGCAAGATTTACAGTCAAATCAGCTACATCACCTTTAATACTGTTCAAGGCTTCTGCTTTGGTTTGAGCAATTTCTTGATTTGCTTTCTCTTTTAAACGTCCAGCTTCATCAGCTGCATCTGCCAAGATTCCTGCCTTATTTTTCTCAGCAGTTTCTTTAGCATTCTCAATAATAGTTGTCGCTTCCTGACGACTACCTGCTAATTCTGTTTCTCTTTTTTGCGCCAAATCTTCTGCTTTTTGACGAGCTGATTCTGCACCATCAATATCATCTGAAATCTTTTTAGCACGTTGCTCAAAAGTACTTGTGATATTCTCCCAGGCAAATTTCTTGATTAAAATGATTAACAGAAGAAATGAGCCTGCTACAAGGATAAAATCCCCAATAAGACTACCTAAAGTAATATTCATCTCTTATCTCCCTTCTATTCCTCGCTGTTAATTTTTTTACCTAGATACATAGATGTCAACATGGTAAATACATATGCTTGAATACATGAAATAAAGACTGAAAAAGCAGTCCAAATAAGATTCAAGACAAAAGCAATTGGATACCAACCAGCAGCTTGTTGTGATAAAGTTAACAACAAACCAGACAGAACTTCACCCGCATAAATATTACCATAGATACGCAGAGCCAGAGAGGCAAAATTAGTGAATTCTTCCAAAATATTCATTGGAGTCATTCCAGCAGGTGTCGCAAATGCCTTGAGATAAGCTTTCACTCCCCGTCGGCGAATTCCTTCAACATGACAAATCAAGGTAATCAAAAATGAAAATCCTAAGTCAAAGGCAAGATTGGCCGTTGGAGATGTCCACAAATTATAACCATTGGTTGTCTGCACTTTCGCCATCAAACCAAGATTGTTAGCTACTGCAACGAAAAGGAATAAGGAAAAGATAAATAGAGAATAATTCTTTATATATTTATCGCCAATATTTCCCTTTGTAAAGCCAATGACAAAATCATAGAGGTATTCTAAGACATTTTGTTTACCAGAAGGCTTCAGCGTCATTTTCCGACTAGCCCAATAAACAAAGGCAAATACGATAAATACAGTTAGAAGAGACATAGCAAGTAGAGTCAGATCAAAGGTCACCGGACCTAAAGTGATGGTTGGATTTACACTTTCTTCCAACGAACTCCACCCCCTTTTCTAAAGGATAACTTTCTTTTCTTATTTAATGATGAATGACATCGCAAGTGTTACGAAGAAAGTACCTTCGATAAAGGCAATCCCCATGATCATGAGCGTTCTCAACTGACCAATGATTTCTGGTTGACGTGATGCTGATTTAAATAGATTTGCCATTAAAAAACCTTCAGCGAGCGAAACACCCATACAGGCAAGACATAATCCAAAAAATGTTAAATTCATGATGAATTCTCCTTTATGTTTAAAATTTACTTACTTAGTTTAGTCCTAAAAACTCTTTTTGTCAAATGTTTTTGTCTTTTGGAAACGTTTTATAAGTATTTGTTTCATTTTCTGAAAAAGCAAATTATTTCTGCAATAATGATAAACCTAGATAGCAAAAATACGAAGTTTGTTTCACTATAAATCTACCTTTATAAAAAAATAGTAATCTTGTTCTTATTTATTGAAATCTGATACTTCACAAAATCTTCCTCTATCAAATGAAATAAACTAACTTTTCAACAAAGAGGCTGGATAGGTTCCAGCCTCTAGCTTAATCCTTTTTCAGGTTCCAAATTTCTTTGGCGTATTGTTCAATCGTATCATCTGATGTGAATTTATCAGACGTTGCGATATTAACAAGGCTCATACGCGCCCATTTTTCTTTGTCGCGATAGAGTTGATCAATTTTTTCTTGTGCAGCTACATACGAAGCAAAATCTTCCAGAAGGAAGTATTCGTCATTGTGTGTAATCAAAGCTTCATAAATCTCAGAACCTTCATTTCGGACATTTGGAAGAGTACCATCTACAAAACTATCAACCACACGACGAATGATTGGATTATTTTCGTATACACCACGTGAATCATAATCATGACGTGCATAATGATCGTAGACTTCATCTTTGTCCATACCGAAAATCACAATATTGTCGTCTCCAACTTCATCTTTGATTTCAATATTGGCGCCATCAAGAGTTGCCAAGGTAATAGCTCCCGTCATCATAAATTTCATATTAGATGTCCCAGAAGCTTCTTTGGAAGCAAGAGAGATTTGTTCAGACACATCTGCCGCTGGAATGATGAGTTCAGCTAAACTGACACGATAATTTTCAAGGAAAATAACTTTTAATTTGCCTTGTAAACTTTCATCATTATTCACAAGATTTGCTACTTCGTTGATCAATTTAATAACAGATTTTGCAAAATGATAACCTGGTGCTGCTTTAGCACCAAAAATGAAAACTCGCGGCACCATATCTTTATCAGGATTATCTTTCAAATCCCAATACAATTTAAGGATATGAAGCAGGTTGAGCAACTGGCGTTTGTAGGCATGGAGTCGTTTCACTTGCACATCAAAGATAGCTTTCGGTGACACTTCCACTCCTGTAGATTCTTTGATGAAAGTTGCTAAACGTGCTTTAGCTTCCTGCTTAACATTATAAAATTCGCTCAAAACATGCTGATCATCTTTGTAGTCTAAAAGTTTGCGCAATTCATGAATATTTGTTCGCCAGCCTTTACCAATCAAGTGGTCAATTTCATTTGACAAAGGTTCATCTGCAATTTGCAGCCAGCGGCGTTGAATGATACCATTCGTTTTATTGTTGAATTTTTCAGGATAAATGGCATAAAAATCACGGAGCGTATCTTCTTTTAGAAGTTCGGTGTGAAGTTTAGCTACACCATTCACAGAATGACCACCAATAATAGCCAAGTGAGCCATATGCACTTGATTATCTTTGACAATCCGTGTATGTTCAATCACTTGTGGGTCAATACCACACGCAGCCATATCAGCAATATAACGATTGTCGATTTCAAGAATGATTTGATAAACACGAGGAAGAACATTTTTTAAGAGTTCTGCATCCCATTTTTCTAAAGCTTCTGAAAGAATGGTGTGATTGGTATAACTCATGGTCTGAACTGTCGCATTCCAAGCATCAGCCCATTCAAGACCACAATCATCCAATAGAAGTCGCATAAACTCTGCTGGTGCAACTGCTGGATGTGTATCGTTGATATGAACTGATACTTTTTCATGAATTTGCTCTAAAGGTAGACCCTGTTTCCGATAGGATTTGATAATAGTCTGTAAGCCAGCACTGGTCATAAAATATTCTTGAATCAAACGCAACTCTTTTCCCTCGTAGTTTGAATCATCCGGATAAAGGATAGCTGTAATATCCTGTACCTTACGACGTGCTTCAATCGTTGGGTAGTCTAATTCGTATTCCTCAGGAATTTCGACATCCCATAGGCGAAGATTATTGACCGTATCATTTTCAAAGCCAATTTGTGATACATCGTAAGGAACTGCACGAAGAGTTTGTGAATTTTCGTACACAGGAATGATTCGCCCATCCTCATTAGCTTGAAGATAGACGTTCCCAAAGATTTTAACATCTACAACATCATGATCCTTACGTGTTTCCCAAACATTTCCGAAACTACCAAACCAATCATCTGGCAACTCGACTTGATAGCCATCCACAATTTTTTGTTTGAATAATCCATAGCGGTAGCGGATTCCGTTACCAAATCCAGGATAGCCTGTGGTTGCAAGCGAATCCATAAAAGCTGCTGCTAAGCGACCCAAACCACCATTTCCTAAAGCCATATCATGCTCAGCCTGTTTGACAGCCATAAAATCAACACCTAATTCATCAAAGGCTTCCTTGACAACATCAAGAATCCCAAGATTCAATAAATTGGTTTCCAGCATTCGCCCAGGCAGAAATTCAATAGAAAAGTAATAAGCAATTTTTGGCTTATCTTCTACTAGTTTGTTCCGTCGTTCTAACCACATAGGAGTAATATATTTACGAATAGTATGTGCTAAGGTCTGAAACAGCTCTGCCGGAGTAGCATCTTCTACCTTAATCAATTGTTCTTCATGTAAAATATCTTTAAAATCTTGAAGAAACTGTTCTTTTGTTAGTTCCATTTCTGAATGGCAAACTCCTTTCTATGAATAAAGAGATTGGTATAGATGACCGTAAGCTTGGCTAGCTGTATCCCATGAAAAGTCACGTTCCATAGCCTGCTTTTGAAGCTTCTTCCAGGCTTCTTTATCATTGTGGTATACGTCAATAGCCCTGTCAAATGTCCATTTCAGCCAATAACCTGAGAAATTGTTGAAACTAAATCCAGTTCCTGTTCCTTCATAAGCATTGTATGGTTGAACGGTATCACGAAGACCACCTACTTCATGTACAAGCGGTAAAGTTCCATAACGCATTGCCATCATTTGAGATAAGCCACATGGTTCAAAACGGCTCGGCATTAAGAACGCATCACACGCCGCATAAATTTCTTGGGCTAATTTCACATCAAAAGTGATATTAGCGGATAATTTTTCTGGATAAGCTTGTCCAAACCAAGAAAAGGATTGTTCAAAAGATGGTTCTCCTGTTCCTAAAAGGATAATTTGTACATCATCTTGTAGTAAATTGTGTAATTGATCCACAACTAAATCAAAACCTTTTTGCCGAGTCAAACGTGATACAATCCCCACTAGAGGTACATCATCTAGAACAGGTAGACCAACTTTTTCCTGCAACGCACGCTTATTAGCAAGTTTGCCAGATAAATCATCTTTATTAAAATGATGATCCAGTAACGCATCTGTTTCTGGATTATAAATATCTGTATCAATTCCGTTGACAATACCTGATACTTTGCCTGACTCCATCCGCAAAATTTGATCCAAACCACAACCAAACTCTGGTGTCATAATTTCATGTGCATAACTTGGTGATACCGTTGTTACACGATCTGCATATAAAATCCCCGCTTTCATCCAGTTGAGGCAATCATTCCAGCGCAATGTTCCATCAGCATAGCGCTCATAACCCACTCCGAATAAATCCCAGAGCATCCCATCAGAAAATTGACCTTGAAATTCTAAATTATGAATGGTTAACACAGTCCGAATTCCATGATAAGCTTGAATCCAATGGTATTTTTCTTTCACTAAAAATGGAATCATCGCGGTATGATAATCATGCACATGCAATACATCTGGAATGAAATCTACTCTTTCCATCAACTCAACAGCAGCCATTTGGAAATAAGCAAAACGCTCACCATCATCAAAATCACCATAAACATGACCACGAAAGAAATAGTATTGATTGTCTATAAAATAGAAGGTCACACCATTTAAAATTGTACGTTTCACACCGACATATTGACCGCGCCAACCGACCTTTACTTCAAAATGGAACAAGTCTTCCATTTGGTCGCCAAATTTTTTATCCACCATATCATAATAAGGAAGAATCACGCCCACTTCATGACCTGCCTTCACAAGAGATTTAGGGAGAGCGCCAATGACGTCTCCCAATCCTCCTGTTTTTGAAAAAGGTGCTCCTTCTGCTGCTACAAATAAGATTTTCATTGCATTCTATCCTCTGTTACTTTTTCACCTTTTTTAATAACAACGGGGTTATCAACCGTTCCTCGAATAGTCACATCTTCAGCAACCTCAACCCCCTTATCTAAAATAGCATACTCAACCACTGCATTTTCACCAATAAGGACACGTGGGAAAAGAATACTGTTTTTTACACGACTTCCTTTTTTAATACGAGTATTACGAGAAATGACAGAATCGCTCACTTCTCCTTCGATAATACTACCAGAAGCAAATTGAGAATTTGAAACCTTAGAACCGATTGCATAATAAGTTGGTTCTTCATTTTTTACTTTAGTATAAATCTTTTGATTTGGAGAGAAAAGAGAATAGAATTTATGCGAATCAAGCATATCAATATTAGCATCGAAGTATGACTTGACAGAATGAATATTTGCTAAATAACCAGTGTATTCGTAAGCAAATGCCTTTTCCTGAACAGCTAAATCACGTAAAACGTAACGTAATTTTTGAGGAAATTCTTTTTGTGCTTCTACTTCTAACTTTTCAATCAGCCAGAGTGTATCTACAACAAAAATATCTGTTGACATATTGTACAAATCTTGCTGTTCTTTATCATCAAAAAGATGATGATTTTTTACATGGTCTGTTTCATCAATCTCTAATACCGCGTTAACTTCAGAGATACCTTCTTTTGGCAATTTTTTATAGACCACTGTAATAGGCTGGTCAGTTGTCGTATGTAAGTGGAAAACTTGATTTAAGTCAATATTCACTAAAACATCACAGTTCAATGCTACTGTCTGATCACTACCCGAACGTTTTAAGTAAGTTAACAATTGCTCGTAGTATTCTTTAGCAACAGTAGAACTTTCTACACGCGTATTATAAATACCAAGATAGTAGTGACTCAAAAGAGTAGACAGCCCCCATTCACGTCCAGAACGGATATGGTCAAAGACAGAGCTGATATTATCTTGTTGAAAAATACCAAAAACGCTCCGAATCCCTGCATTAGCCAAGCTAGACAACGGAAAGTCAATCAAACGATATTTCCCACCAAACGGCAAACTGGCAACCGGACGATGATTTGTCAAAGTAGACATATCATGAAATCCAACTGTATTTCCTAAAATTGCTGAATATTTATCAATCTTCATCTGATGGTACCCCCACTTTCTCATTGTATCCGATAACTTGCACTTCATCTGTTCCATCAATTTCTACACCATCAGAAATGATAGCTCCTTCACCGATAATCGCACGTTTGATTTTTGCTCCTTGACCAAGGATAGCACCACTCATTACAACAGAATCTTCTACGACTGCATCTTTACGCACTTGAGCTTCCGTAGAAAGAATGGAATGCTTAACCGTTCCATCTACAAAACAGCCATCCACAACCAAAGAATCTTCGACATGAGCATGTTTACCAAGAAAATTTGGTGTGGAAATCAAATTTCGCGAATAAATCTTCCATTGGCGATCGCGACTATCCAAAGCATTGTTTGGATCGATATATTCCATATTGGCTTCCCAAAGTGATTCAATCGTACCAACATCTTTCCAGTAGCCGTTGAATTCATAAGCATAGACACTTTCACCAGATTCTAGATAATTTGGAATAACATTTTTACCAAAATCAGACATATCTACATTGCTCTTTTCAGCAGCGACAAGCATATTGCGCAGACGTTTCCAATCGAAAATATAAATTCCCATAGAAGCTTTTGTAGACTTAGGTTCAGCCGGTTTTTCTTCAAATTCAACAATACGATTATTAGCATCCGTATTCATAATACCAAAGCGGCTTGCCTCTTTCAACGGAACGTCTAGAACAGCTACTGTCAAGCTAGCATTGTTGTCCTTATGAGACTGAAGCATATCATCATAATCCATTTTGTAAATATGATCACCAGATAAAATCAAGACATATTCAGGATTGATAGTATCAATATAATCAATGTTTTGATAAATCGCATGACTCGTTCCTTCAAACCAACGATTGCCCTCACTTGCTGAATATGGCTGGAGAATAGATACTCCTGTGTTAATACCGTCCAGTCCCCAACTAGAACCATTTCCAATATGACTATTCAAAGCTAACGGTTGGTATTGAGTAATGACACCTACATTATGAATCCCTGAGTTAGCACAATTTGACAATGCAAAGTCAATAATGCGGTAACGCCCACCAAACTGTACTGCCGGTTTGGCAATACTTTGAGTGAGTTTTCCAAGACGTGTTCCTTGCCCACCGGCAAGAATTAAAGCTAACATTTCATTCTTCATCTGCTACTCCTTTTTGGACTTTTTGCTTCCATTTGCTGATTTCACACGACGTTTAATTTTCCAAATACTTGCCCCTAATGCTGGCAAAGTAAAGGTCAGCGTCTGAGGATAATCCTTCCACAAGCCTTCTTGAGACTGAACTGTTTGATTGTACTCTTTCCATACACCTCCCCATTCTTCTAATTCGGTATTCCAAATTTCTTCATATATAGCCGCTACTGGAACGCCAATGGTAAAGTCTTTACGTTCTACTGGAACCATATTAAATACACATACCAACATATCTCCTTTGTCATTTTTACGAATAAAGGAAAGTACACTCTGGTCAATATTATCCGCATCGATAATCTCTAAACCATCCCAATTCAAATCATTTTCCCATAGAACACGATGTTCTTTGTAAAGCTGATTGAGCTGAGAAGTGAAATGCTGCATCTTGGCATTCATATCATCCGCCAAGTCAAGCCATTCCAAAGATTCTTCGCATTTCCATTCTAAAAATTGTCCCCATTCACTACCCATGAAAAGAAGTTTCTTCCCGGGGTGACACATTTGATATGTATAGAGATTTCGCAAGCCAGCGAATTGATTGTAGCGATCTCCCCACATTTTATGCATGAGGCTCTTCTTACCATGCACCACTTCATCATGAGAGAAAGGCAGTAAGAAATTTTCAGAGAAGGCGTACATGAAACTAAAGGTTACTAGATTAAAATCATACTTACGGTAAATTGGATCTTCTTCGTAGAAGCGCAAAATATCATTCATCCAGCCCATGTTCCACTTGTAGTCAAATCCAAGACCACCCATTTCCGTCATACCCGTAATCTTCGTATCACTCGTGCTTTCTTCTGCAATCATCATAACATCTGGATGAGCAAGCTTGATAACAGTATTCAAGCGTTGAAGGAAGTAATAACCTTCGTAGTTGCGATTGCCACCGTCTATATTTGGTTGCCATGGGCCGCTATCATAGTCTAGATAAAGCATATTGCTAACCGCATCCACACGGATTCCATCTAAGTGATAAAAGTCGATCCAAAACTTGATACTAGAAATCAAGAAAGACTGTACTTCATTCTTTCCTAAATCAAAGTTAAGAGCACCCCAGCCATAATTATGGGCACGATCATGATCTTGATACTCAAATGTAGGTGTGCCATCATAATAAGCCAAAGCATCATCATTAATCGTGAAATGCCCAGGCACCCAATCTACGATAACTCCGATATTATTGATATGACATTCTTCTACAAAATCACGGAATTCCTCCGGTGTTCCATATGTATGTTCAAGGGCAAAATATCCCATCAACTGATAGCCCCAACTCAAGCCAAGTGGGTGTGCCATTAGTGGCATAAATTCCACATGAGTATAATTCATTTTGACCAGATATGGAATGAGGTCATCTTTTAATTGAGCAAATGAATAAGGAGTTCCGTCTTCATTTTTCTTCCAAGATCCTGCATGAACTTCATAAATATTTACTGGTCTAGAGAAAAATCCCCAGCGCTTTCTGCGGGCCAACCATAGGCCATCTTTCCATTTCTTTTCAGGAAGCGTTCGCACAACAGCTCCTGTACCCGGACGTTTTTCAAAATAAACTGCCAGTGGATCAATTTTCAAAATTTCTTGGCCGCTACTTCGCTTAATGTTATATTTGTAAATGTCTCCTTCCTGAGGTAACTCCGTAAATACTTCCCATACGCCACCTTCATTACGTACCATGGGAATTTGATGTTCATACCAATCCGTAAAGTCTCCAATCAGATAAACACTTTGAGCGTTTGGTGCCCACACACGAAATGTGTAGCCACTTTGCCCATCAACTTCATCTTGATGAGCTCCCAAATAATGCTGTAAATGGAAATTTTCACCTGTGGTAAAAGTTCTTAATGCTTCTTGTCTATCCATTCTGCCACCTCACTTTTGTAAGCGTTTTCTTTAATTCTATTTTACTATTTTTCCTATTGCTTTTCAAGTAAATTTCCAATAATATTACAAAAAATTCTCAAAATCGAACATTTCTTCCAACAATGAGTACTATTATCAAAAATAACTAGATTCTGATAGAGTTTAATACTTTTCATTCTATTGCTGCAAAATTCCCACGAAAAGGTTTAAACTTTTTAAGTGAAAATTTTCATAAAGTTCTATTCAGTTTAACAAAAAGGCCGCACAAAGCTGCCTTTTGATTTCTTTTATAATATTGAATTGTTACATCAGAATATAATTTCAAATATCATTCCTCCATCATCCGATTACATAGTAGTTTACCTTATTTTTTCTGAAATTTTCAATATTTTTTCGAAATAAATTGTACATTTTATGAACTTTTCATCCTTCGTGATGTTTTTACGTTCGGGAAAAGGTTTTTTCTAAAAAAGAAGTGGGCGCATTCAGCAGCCCACTTCTTTCCAAATCTTATCTAATCCACCTTGACTACTTGAAGTTGAGATTCACCTAGTAGCACTAGGTATTTTTCAATTTTTTCAATACCATATGAACGCCTAAGAGCTTCGGCATAAAGTGCTAATTGCCCTCGGTATCGTTTGACTAATTCACTTGAATGAGTGTATTGATCCGTTTTATAGTCAAAGAGAATAATTCGGTCAGCTAATAGAAGATAGCCATCTAATATCCCACGAACAACAAAATCTTGTCCACTTGCTGGATCCTGCTTTAACATAGCAAAAGGGGCTTCACGATATACTCTGTCTGCATACTTCAAAAGGAGCTGTCCAAGTTCAGTCCCAAAGAAACTAGCTATCTTTTGCAAATCAATTTTCTTTTTAACACTTGCTTCTGCCTGAACCTGTTTTAAAACTTTTCTCAAAACAGCTATCGTAGGGGCTTGATCCAAAGGAATACGCTGCATCAGTTCATGGACAGCGCTACCAATTTGCGCTCCTGTAACTGGAGCTTTTTTAGCAAAATTTGGTAGCTCAAAAGAAGCTTTTCCTACAATGGTCGGATTCCTTTTCTCCATAATTTCAACGCCATCTGTATCTATAACTGGTTCATAAAATTTCTTGATTTGGCTTGGTGTTTGAACACTCGGTAGATGAATGGCAGCTCGATACTGAGTATTCAGTCGATCTACATTTTCCAAAATATCCAAAGCCCTGCGAATATCCTCAGATTGGCGATTGTCTATTAAATCCTCTTCAATAACCGCATCTTTCAATTTCAGTTGACCTATTTTTTCACTTGTCAAGTCATTATCTGTCACAAATCGCGTTGAAAAAGCTAAATTATCTTTCTCAAATACTACATGTAAAGCCCACATCCAATCTTGAAAACTTGTCATACTTTGCCTGATAGATGCAGCTAAATGCCCCTTCACTGGAGTAGGGAAGCTTCTTTTCTCCAAACTATTCTGATGACCTTTACCAACTAAATACAGTTTCCTTTCAGCGCGTGTCATGGCGACATAGAGTAGACGCATTTGTTCCGAAATGCTGGCTAAATGGATCTCACGTTCATTTTGCTCATAGGGCAGAGTATCAATAGACAAACGAACATGGTTTGGAGCTAACTTATCAGCAACATCTACTGCAACATCAGCCACATACTTGATTCCAACACCATTTTGACGACTGAGAATCAAAGCAGAACTGCTATCTTTACGATTAAATACTTTGTCCATATTGAGCAAAAAGACATATTTAAATTCCAAACCTTTGCTCTTATGAACCGTCATCAGGCGAACCGCATGTTTCGGAGCTGCACTGACTACACTGGCTAAATCATTCTGTGTTTCCAAGATTTTATCAATCATCCCAATAAAACGTGACAAGCCTTTAAAACTCATTTTTTCGTAATCATTTGCTCGTAAGGTCAGTGCATAAAGATTGGCCTGACGTCCCGCTCCATTTGGTAAAGCTCCCACATAATCGTAATAAAAGCGATCTTGATAAATTTTCCAAAGCAAATCATATAGTGAATTTGTTTTTGCATACTCTCGCCAAGCCTGTAGTGTTCCTTGAAATTGCTGGATTTTTTTTAAAAGAGGAGGCGTGATAAGTTCAGGATATTGCCCGTACCCATTCCGAGCATTCTTCAACTTCTCATAGAGATTTTCCTGATGGGCAACATAATTTGCCTCAGTCACCTTCTTTTGCAAAGCTAAACGTGCCAATTCATCTTCTGTAAAGTTGAACATTGGCGATTTTAAAAGCGCCACCAAAGCATAATCATTGAGAGGGTTGTTAATTGTACGCAAGGTGTCTAACACCACCATGACTTCAACAGACTGAAGGTAATTGTCCTCACCACCGTCTGAAACGACAGGAATACCATATTTAGCAAATTCAGCTAAAATCACATCGTTGCGCGTCCGCGAAGCCGTTAGCAAAGTAATATCCTCAAATTGGACATTTTCTTCATTGTACAGGCGAATAATTTCTTTAATTACCAGTTCTACTTCTCCTGCAGAAACAGAAGAAACCTCCTTGTCATTCTCCTCCTTATCCGCTTCAAGCGCTCCATCATAAATGAGAAATTCTGTCTGATACAAGGGATTTGGTTCTTTTTTATCAGGATTTCCAGCTACCAGATAATGCGTTTCATTGTAATCAATTTCTCCCACTTCCTCATCCATGAGGCGCTTAAACACATCATTGGTGGCTTCCAAAACTTCCAAATGACTGCGAAAATTCTCTTTTAAGACAATCAATTTCCCTTGTCTGCTATCTTCTTTATAGGTTTTGAATTTCTCATTGAAAATCTGCGGATCCGCTTGACGAAAACGGTAAATAGACTGTTTAATATCCCCCACCATAAAGCGATTATCCCCATTTGATAACAGTTCTAGCATCCGCTCTTGCGTGTGGTTAGTATCTTGATATTCATCTACCATAACTTCATGGTATTTGTTTCTATAAAACTGACGCACATCCGAACATTCTTCTAAAATCTGAATAGCAAAATGACTAATGTCCGCAAATTCAAAAGCATTTTCTTCTTTTTTGCGATTCAAATAGCTTGTAACAAACGATTTCATAAATTGCTGCAAAACAAGTAAAATTTCTTTTGCTTCCTCATGGTAAGTCATTTGAAATTCAAAACGATAAAATTGATTCGCCAAGTCTCGTAGAACTTGAATTTTTTCTTTGCGTTTTTCGTTATAGGCGTTGATGATTTCTTTTAATTCTTCTTTACGACCGCTGTTCGTCAAGGCTTTTCCATTGCTGGCACGCGATATTTCTACAATATGATTGAGCGCTGTGAGATAGACTTTCTCAGAGGAAGGCCCTTGTAAACTTGCAAGCCCATCAAGCACACGCTGCACATTTTCAAGATATTTTGCTTTGGGAAATTCCTTGGCTTCATGGATCAAATGATAACGGAAAAAATCTTCTAAATCAAAGAGGGCTTCTTTAGTCTTCGTTAAGAGTTGTGCTTTCTCTTCTTGGAAATCTGCAAACTCATAGCCTTTCAAAAAGTCTTTTTCCAACCATTCTATTGGATTACTAGTAGACTGCAAAAAAGAATAAATCTTATAAACCTGCTCTCGGAAACCATACAAATCTTTCCTCTGACCTGTAAAGTTTTTGACCATTTTTTTAAACAAAGCTGCCTGATCAGATTGATAGAAGTCTTCAAAAACTTGCTCAAAAACTTCGTTTTGTAGCAATAATTGTTCACTCGCACTTTGTAAAATGCGAAAATTTGGTGCCAACTCCAACAGATAACCATATTTATTTAGGACTTTTTGAGTGAAAGAGTCCATAGTTCCAATATCTGCATTGGGAATATCAGCTAATTGCTGCGCCAAGTGCTGTTTAAGTTCCTCATTAGTTGTTTCTTTCAAGGCCTTGGACAACTCTTTCTCCAAGCGCTCTTTTAATTCACTAGCTGCTTTGACGGTGAAAGTTGAAATGAAGAGCTGCTCAATACGAACTCCCCGCATAATTTGATCAATAATCCGCTGCACCATTACAAAGGTTTTTCCTGATCCTGCAGAAGCAGACACAAGAATGTTTTGACCAGAGGAGTAGATGGCTTCGATTTGCTCTGCTGTACGTTTTTGAGTTTTATTAGACTGTGCTTCTTGATGCTGCAAAGCACAAATTTCTGCTTGATTCAAAAATGGTAGTCTCTTCATTTTTCTAGCTCCTCCTTCATCTTTTCTATCCACGCTTGACGTTTTTTTTCACCTGCTGAGTGCTTATCTAGCTTAACCAAATGTCGGGCTCTAGAAAGGTGAAGATTGGCTTCAAAGCCCGTAATCGACTTGTACTGCTCCACAAAAGGTGCAATACTTTTGCCATTTTCTGTATAAGGATTAATCTTAAACTGCCCTGCCAATATCTGCTCGGCAGCACGACGGTACAAGAGTGCATTATAAGCTAACAAAGTTTCTAGTTCTTCTTGACTTAACAAATTGACTTTCTTTTTATTATACAAGTTATTGAGCTGATGAGCTTGATCAGATAAAAACAAGCCCTTGTATCCCAGAGTTTTCATCGCTTCTTTGACCGTATCATCGTATGACTTCGTTTTAGCTAAAGGCACAAGTGGGTTAGCCATCTGTAAATACATAGCTCCAAAAAGCTGCGTACCATCATCTGCCCACTTTTCTTGCTTCAACGCCGCTAGATAGGTTGGCAATTGAGAATTTAAGCCATTAAAAAATTTTTGAAAATCAAAATTCGTATCACTTGATTTATAATCTACAATTCCTAAACTGTTATTACTCCTCAATCGGTCAATTCGGTCAACTTTCCCGCGAATTTGAAGCTTACGTCCATCTGATAAGCTTAAAAAGTTCACATCTTCTTGTCCAAAAACTGCTTCTTCTTGAATAGTATCTACCAAATCATTTTTTTCTAAAACGAGCCCTGTTGCACGCGCCGTATCAAGCAACACTTCATGCGCAAATAAAGCTACTGCATTTTCAGTATAAATCGCTTTAAATTCCGCTTCCTGGCTCGTTTCTTGAATAGCTTTTTCTAGCCGATAATCAAACTGCTCACTTGATGAAGCTTGCATGACTTTTTCAAACACACAATGCAGAAAATTTCCATGACTGCGCGCATCTGGATGGATCGTTATTTCATCTTGCAGAGCTAGGACATACTTCAAAAAATAAGCATACTGATTACGATAGAATTCTGTCAAAGCTGAAGTTGATAGTAAAAATACTTGATGAGGCGGATAAAGAACCTGTAAGGTCTGATCTGACAAAGTCTCTGTTTCAAGACTTGATGTTACATTAGGAATCGAAATACCTTCATTTTCTAATCTTTTGCGCAAAACTCGTACGGCAACTGCCCAAAAAGTCTGGTCTTTATCAGTCAAAGAACGCTCTTTGTCAATCTCTCCTTGATTTAATTCAATAATCCTTGCCAATAAACCGCGGTAAGTACCAATATCATCACTCGTTGCCTGTGGACGCTTCACTTCAATTGGCAAAGCAATTGGTTGTTCATGTAGTTCTAGTAAATAGGAAGAAATATTGTTTTCTATTTCATTGACAATCTGAGGAGTAGAGAGAACTAATCTGTCTGTTGCCGCATTCAACAGTGACAAGGCAACAAAACGATTTTTCTTAAGATTTTCCTGAGTAGCAATCACCAATTCTGAGTGCTCACCTGTCGCTTCATTTAACAATAAACGATCTTCATCTGATAAAAGACTCTTATTTTGGACAATTTTTGGAAAATAATCTTGGGTCAAACCAATAGCATAGACAAAAGGACTCGACAAAGGCTCAATTAAATCATAAGACTGAACAGTTACGACATCTACTGTTGCTGGAACAGTCCGATAATTAGATAACAGCATTCCCGACTGCACCAAGGTCAAAAAATCATCTAGCTTAATCTTGCTGGCTGAAAAGACACTGGCAAACTGTTCTAAAACATGACAAAAAGCTTTCCAAACTTCTTCTTGCCGTTCTTGATCTTGCGGATTCGTAAAATCTACTAAACCAGCAAAATTCTGAGAAAAAGAAATTGTTGTTAAAAATTGATGAAAGTTTTGAAGTAACCCCATTGCTGTTTGACTACGAGATTTTAAAAAATCCAAAAGAGGAGTGACTATTTCTTTTCTTAAGTGATTGATGCGAATGAGATCAAATTTTTGATGTTGATTGTGAGTAAATTCCTTAGAAAACTTACCCATTCCTTTTATATCTGCAAAGCAGATATATTGCTCAAACAAGTCTAACTCTTCTTGGTTTAAATGACCATAGAGACCTGTTTTTAAGAGATTGAGCAAATCTTCCGTTCGAAAATTGTAGTGTTTTAGGCGCACTAAAGCTTCAATAAATTGCACCAAAGGGTGATGGGCCATAGCCTCACTTCGTCCCAGATAAAAAGGGATTTGATACTGATCAAAAATCGTCTTTAACTGTAAATGATACGCTTCCACATCTCCCAAAAGAACGCGAATATCCTTATAACGAACTCCATCATGAACTAACTGACGAATGCTTTTTGCTACATATTCTAATTCTTCCTTTTGATTGACTGTTGACCAAATCTGCACATGCGAGCGATCCTGCTCCGTTAACTCTAGGTCAACATCTGAGAAATCATACCGACTTTCTAACAGTTTTGAAATATTTCCAAATGCATCATCTAATGGTGTTGCTAGTCTATGCTCAGGCTTCACTTCATATTTATCTGCCAAATGGCGTAAGAAATCTACACTAGCTTGATAGAGATTTCCCTCTCGAAAACTTGTACGGTATGCTTTTTCGCTTGCATAAACACCAATAACAATTTCCACTCCCTTGCTATGCAGTAGCTCAACCAAGTAGGCTTCCTCAGCAGAAAAACGCGTAAAGCCATCAATCACCAAGACTAAATCTTGTAATTCCTTATCTACATCACCTGTCATTATATGATTGGCAAAGGTCATAATATTTGATTCAGAACTAAACTCACTCTGATTGATCTGCTGTGTAACAGCCTGCAAAATCTTGATGAAATCTGCTTTCTTCTCATCTTCTTCCAGATGTTCCAAATCCGTGAACGTCATCTGAGCACTCTGCAACTCATGATAAAGTTCAACCAACTGCTGAATAAATTGTGCATCCGTGCGGATACCGCCATACACTCGCAAGTCCTTCTTATCCATTTCTGACAAGACTTTGTAAAATAACATTCCCAGACCAATATCATCTAATGGGCTACCTTGCTGTATATCATTGAGGACAAAATAGCGTGCCATCTGGGTAAAACGCGTCACTGTAATAGCAAAGGACGCTTGATGAGTGAGCTGGCTTAAAACTACTCTCTCCTTTTCAAATGAAAGAGAGTTAGGAGCAATATAAAACACGCGCTTACCTTTCTGTGCCAAGCGCTCTGCTTCTTTCACCAAAATCGTTGTTAAGGGATTGCGAATATCTGTGTAAAGTAATTTCATGTGCATCCTTTTTCTATCAAAATATAGTTTTATTATATCATTTTTGAATCTGTTCAACAGAAAACAACTGCCTTGAAGCATAACAAAAAATCTTCACAAGAAAACTTGTGAAGATAAACGACTAACGATAAGCTAAAGCTTTTTTGAAGCTCTTCCAAATGCCCACATCATCTGTTTGCAAAATCAAACTCGAATAAATCCGACCGATATAGACCGTCATTCCTAATGTAAAGATAAAAGCAATAGCAAACGAAACCCACGCTTCGAGTCCATTCGCATAACCATTAATCGCACGGAAAGGCATAAAGAAAGTCGAAATAAACGGAATATAAGAACCTACTTTCAGTAAAATCGTGTCGCCTGCATTTCCCAAAGATGTTACACCTAAGAATCCTAATACAACTAGCATCACAACTGGTTGAACGGCTTTGCCAACATCTTCAATTCTCGTGACCATCGAGCCTAAAAAAGCAGACAAGACTACAAACATAAAGACACTCAAAGTAATGAAAGCAATCGTGTTAAAGGAAATTGCCTCACCTAAATGCTTCATTAAATTTGGATTAGCATCTAAGAAATGCTTCACAAAAGAAATTTGTCCTGAAAAAGCAAGCAAGATTATAGCGCCAACTACATAAATACCCACATGGGTCAAGATAACTGCAAAAATTCCAGCCATTCGACCATAAAAATATTCAGATGCCTTGATACTGGAGAAAATAACCTCCATAATCTTTGTTCCTTTTTCGCTTGCAATTTCCTGCGCAGTTGAGCTTGTATAAACAATGAGAATCATGTACAACACCAAGCCAATTGCTGTTGCAACAACTGTTTGAATCGTTTTCTTAGCCTCTTTCTTTTCGTCAATTTTTTCCTTAAAATCAATGCCTCTAGAAAGGAGCTTGACTTGCTGATCTGATAGATTAGCTTGGCTAATATTGGCCACCTGTTGCAACTGCATCAGTTTCTGTGAAATCGTAGCTTTAATCGTGCTGTTCATGCTTGTATCCGCAAAGTAAGTAGCCTTAATCTGACCATTTACTTCTGACACCAATAAATAACCACCAATATCGCCGTCTTTTACAGCTTTCTTGGCTGCTGCTTCATCTTTATAATCGAAGTCCAGATTCTTGGTATCCTTTAAAACTTCTTTAATCTGGGTATAGTTCGTTACGACTGCAATGCGGCTAGAATTGCTACTTGACATGGAAGAAAGATAGCCAACTCCCAAACTAAGACCGATAAAAATAAAAGGCGAAATTACCATAAAGACAAAGCTCCATGACTTAACATGCCGAAGATAAGTTTCTTGGATAACAATTAAAGCCTGTTTCATAGTTCCACCCCTGATTCTAATTTAAAGATTTCATCTATCGTTGGAGCTTGTTGGTCAAAAGTTGCAATATATTGTCCCTTAGTCAGCAAGTCAAACAATTCCTTACCAGCCGCTTCGTCATCTAAGATCAACCGCCATGTTCCTTGGTTGGTCAAATTAGCCTTGGTTACGTGAGGAAGTGCTTCTAATTCAGTTTGGGATAGTGTGCTAGATACAAATAAGCGTGTTTTCCCGTATTGATTACGAACTTCTTGTACACTACCATCTAAAATGACTTTACCATCACGAATCATAACAACATCATCACATAATTCTTCTACATTGGTCATGACATGATCAGAAAAGATAATCGTAGCTCCACGCTCTTTTTCTTCAACAATAACTTGTTTTAAAATCTCTGTATTGACGGGATCAAGACCACTAAAAGGCTCGTCTAAGATAATCAAATTTGGCTCATGCAGTAGTGTAATGATCAACTGCACTTTCTGTTGATTCCCTTTTGACAAACTCTTGATTTTGTCAGTCACTTTCCCTTTGACTTGCAAGCGTTCCATCCACTGGGGCAACTTTTCTTTCACAACTGCATTGGGCACTCCCTTTAAGTTTGCCAAATACCGAACTTGCTCATAGACAGTCAACTTAGGCATCAAACTTCGTTCTTCTGGTAAATAGCCAATTTCCCGATAAGTGTCTTGAGAAATAGCTTTGCCCTCAAAAGAAATCCTACCGCTATATTCTAAAAAACGCAGAATGCTATGAAAAATCGTTGTTTTCCCAGCACCGTTTTTTCCAATCAGACCAAGGATTTGTCCTGATTCAGCTCTAAAATCGACACCAAATAGAACTTGTTTTTGTCCAAAACTTTTTTCTAACTTCTGAATTTCAAGCATCCTAAACCTCCTACAGTTCTAGGTTCACTATATGCGCATATAGAAATTTATACTGATTATAGCGCTTTAAAAATATTTTTTCAAGTACTGATATCCATTATTTCTAGGTTCAAACAGTTTTTCTTGCTAAAAAGAGTTCCAGTAGAAGAGCAAAACAAAAGAGTTAATTGATTTGAAATAAGAAAAATTTTCATATCAATTCCTCTAGATTTTGTCATATTGGCTACTTTTCTCGCTTACCACCTGTTCAATTTTTCGTTGCACCTGCCCTTTAAAAGCTGTATCCATCTGTTCCTCAATAGCTTGAATCGTTAATTTAGTTCGCTGTGCACTATCTGAAACCTTTGCTTTGTATGTCTGCATAGTAGCTTTTTTACTATTGGTCAAAATCATTGCCATCGTTTGAATACGGCTACGTTCCATCATCCGATACATCTGTTCTAAAGCATAATGATATTCCTTATCAGAATAATAGTCATTCATAATTGGCGTTAGCATACTCTCTCCTCAATTTATTAACTTCTTCTTCAAGCGCCGCTCGTTCTTTACGATAAGCACGATCCAATTTTTCCTCTTCCATCTCCAAAGTGCTACTTCTCTTCCTAAATGCACTATCTGATTGATCCATTAATTGCTGCAAACTTTGAAAAAAACGTTCTCCATCATGATAAGAATGATTGGTCTTATATAAAAATGCATTCAACTTTCCTGCCTCATCATCTGCGATTCGGGCAAGCTGAAATTTTCGATCAAAAATTTCCTCGTGCTTGGCTTCAAATACCTTTTTCTGCATGCGATAAGCGCTTTCTAACTCATTGTACTCTTCTTCTTTCCTTCTTATCTGCTGATACAGATTATCTACAGCTCGCTGCTCCATCTTTTAAATTCTCCCGCTAATTCTTGATCCCTTGCTAATTTGCTTTCTATTACTTGGTGAATCCCTTGGTTTAATTGAGCAAAGTCACTTGCTAAAGCATTCGCTTTCTGATAAGCCGCTTCAAACTCACGCTCTACTTCCCCAACAATACTATCATAGGTGACTCCCGCTGCCGCAAAAGCTCCCACCACTTCCTCATGACTGAGATGTTGAAAGGTGCTAAAATCTATACTCTCCCAAAGCTGCTTGGCCTTGCCAACTGCTTCCGTGCGATACCCTTTCATCTCATCTGAACCTGCCTGAGCTGCTTTCTCTAAGCCATCACCAATCACCATCCCTTGAGCACTATCTAGGAAAATCCGCTCATGACCAGAATAACCACCCGAAGACAACCGCTTCTTAAACAAGCGATAACGGTACATCCCCGCAACCGTTTCAGCGTAAGCTGTCACCCGTTCATCACTTATCACCTGACCATCTAAGTCAACTAGCTGCCCTTTCTCATTAAACTTCCACTGGGACAGCTGATGGTATTCTAGCTTTTTACCTAGTTCATCTTTTCCCTGATAAATCTTGGGATAAATGGCTGTCTTTGTTTCATCACCCATGATATTGCCTATTAGATCATAGCGATGACGATAGTTGCGGAACTGCTCTGGGTGCTTTCGCATATATTCAATCTCTTCTTTAGAAAGCAAGTTATGAGTATCGGGTCCGTTGAAACCAAGATTGGAATAGCCTCGTTTTAAGGCAACATAGAGAGCTAGTGACTCCCCCAGAGAATGACCAGTTGTACTAATCTTCGCTTTGGGATAGCGCTTTTCAACTTCTTTGGCGAAAGTGAGGGCGGTTTGAAATTGGGAAGTACGAAAAGTTTTTGTCGACGAATCAGCTAAGATTCTCTTCTCTCCTAAACCAATCGATTGAATATCTGTCTGGATGTCTTTCAAATCCGAACTATTAGTTCCAGCATAAGCCACCACGATATGGCTCAAATCCGGTTTTCCATTTTTATCCACCGGCGCTACTGCCATAGCCTGCATGCCGTTTGAGGTGTTGTCTTCGGCGGCGAGGACTTGGAATTTTTGCCCACTTGATTTAAAAACTTTATCTTTTCTCCAAGAGCGCTTAACCTTACCCGCATCAACATTATAAACCCCATTGGCAATATCAGTATAATTTTTATCTGTTACTTTCATTATTTACTCCAATATTTTACTTCAACATCATTTATTGCTTTTAGATTAGTTGCTGCGTTTTTCTCTGTCAAACCTAATTTTTTATACCAACTAATAACATAGTTATCTGTTCTGTCATTAAATTTGAAAAAAGTAATTTCCATTTTTATTTCTTTATTTATAGTTAATAATACATTTCTTGAGCCTGTGACTTCATTTTTTTCAATGTCATTAAATTCTATTCTGTGAATTCCTTCATAATGATTCACTAAATACAAAGCTATTCGCTCCTGCTCATGGTGTATCTGTTGTGCCTCTGTTTGTTCTCGTTTTTGGTTTAAACTAAACATAATGATTCCTCCTATCACAAAGATTACAAAAGCTACAATGGACAACTTTGTTTTCTTCCCCATAAAACACCTCCTTGTGTTATCCTATAAACTAACTATTTACTAATTACCTTATAGTATAGCATAAATCGCTGTATTTATTTCATCACCCATGATATTGCCTATTAGATCATACCGATGACAATAGTTGCGGAACTGCTCTGGATGTTTTCGCATATATTCGATTTCTTCTTTAGAAAGCAAGTTATGAGTATCGAGCCCGTTGAAACCAAGATTGGAATAGCCTCGTTTTAAGGCAACATACATAGCTAGAGATTGCCCTAGCGAATGACCAGTAGTGCTAATCTTCACTTTGGGATGCGCTTTTCAACTTCTTTGGCGAAAGTGAGGGCGGTTTGGAATTGGGAGTCTGTTGGAATTGTGGTTTTTCTGACACGATTAGCTGGGTTCTCATTGGCAATCCAGCTACTTTCTGGTGGGAGTAGCGTCTCTTCTGTCGTATGTAATTTGTTGCTTCCTAAACCAATCGATTGAATATCTGTTTGGATGTCTTTCAAATCCGAACTATTAGTTCCAGCATAAGCCACCACGATATGGCTCAAATTCGGTTTTCCATTTTTATCCAGTGGCGCTACTGCCATAGCTTGCATACCGTTTTTATGGTTGTCTTCGACTTGGAGGACTTGGTATCTACCTAACGATTCATCTTTAGGATTAATAGGATAGGTCTTTCCTTCTTTAGGGGTATAATCCTTATCATCCTTCTTTGAATCTACCCAGTAGGATTGTTCCGACAGCCATCTATATTGTTCATCTATAAAAGCCATATTATTCTCCTAAATACGTAATTTTAATGCTGGAAATATCCACCTTGTCATTCTCAGAAAGCGACGGATTTTTTTCGATTTTTCGGAAGTCTTCTATCGGTCCCAAAGTGACAATTCCATCAGAAACATTGAATTCTTTAAAGTTATTTACCGTTAAACCTGTTTCATATTGATTGTTAAGTTTAAATTTAAGGTGATAACTTCCTGTCATATTATCTCTTTGAAAATCTGTAAAATTGATAGAATTCACCTCATATTTTCGTACTATCCAATATACTACATTCCTCTGTTGTTCTTTCGTCAAAGTTGGTTTATTTTCAAACATTTTACACCCTCCTATAAATAATATTGGTATGACTAATAGTAACAGTTTCACAATCCATTCCCTCGTTTTCATAAAACACCTCCTTATGTTATCCTATAAAATAATTATTTACTAACTAGCTTAGAGTATAACATAATCTAAAAGCTGATACAAAGCTATTCTTCTACTAGAGTAGACTTTAAACTATCATTTTAGCCTAGAAAAAAGTATTAAAAATCAAAAATATCTTTTAAACATAAAAAGACATTGTTAACAAAACAATGTCCCCTTAATTCCAATCAATTTTTAAACGCATCCACCAGTACTTGAAATTCTTCATTGGAAAGTGTAATCCCTTTTCCCATTTTTGTATGATCAGGACTCCAGCTACGGATATCATATTTGGCTGGTGCACCATTGAAACTCACTCGGTTCAGCTCTTTCGTCCAGCCTTTATCATTTTCTGATAACACCAGTAACTTTTCTTCTATCTCAAATTTGAACTCTGACATCTTGTCTCCTTTTTCTTCTTTCTTGATTTATTCGTAAAAAATTTACTTTTTTAGCAAGTTTGTTATATAATATATTGTAACAAGTTATGGAGAATTTAGCTATGAAAAAATTTCTCGAAATGATTTTAGAACGAGCCAGTGAATTTATCAATTACAAAAACGATACTCAAGATCTGGAAGAAGATAACGCCGATATCTTGCAGATGATTGAAACCGCTTTGCAAAAGAAATCAGGTGTACATGTTATTTTTTCAGACAAAAGTTTTACTGGTGATATTGTAAAATATGACAAAGGACGCCAACAATTGATTGTCAAAAACTTTCAAAAAAGTATGTCTACTATCATTCGTATTTCAGATATTAAACGGATTCGTCTCGTTCCCAATACTATTAGAGAAGCACAAAAAAGAAATTCCAACCTCAAATGAGATTGGAATTTTTTATTCAAACAAACCATAATAGTCCGCTATGGTCATCTTGGCTTTTTCTTCTTGCTTAAGGTCTTGGATGATCTGTCCCTCTTTCATGACAATGAGACGATTGCCATATTTGAGCGCATCCTCCATGTGATGAGTAATCATAAGAGCCGTCAGTTGGTCTCTTTGGACAAAATCATCAGTCAACTCCATAAGGGCAACACTAGTTTTTGGATCCAGCGCTGCTGTATGTTCGTCTAGAAGAAGCAGTTCTGGGCGCTTGAGAGTCGCCATCAGCAAACTCAAAGCCTGTCTCTGACCACCAGAAAGAAATTCAATTGGCGTATCCAAATGTTTTTCTAAACCATTGCTAATTTTCTCTATTATTTCTTGAAATTCTTTGCGATAACGCTTCAGGCGACGTGGGACCAAACGACGTTTTTCACCACGAAATTTTGCAATTAATAGATTCTCTGCCACCGTCATGCGAGGGGATGTCCCCATTTTGGGATCTTGAAAAACACGCGATAGATATTTAGCTCGTTTTTCTGGTGAGAAACTCGTCACATTTTCACCCAAAATATAAATGTCCCCACTTGTTAATGGTAATGTGCCCGCAATAACGTTGAAAAGAGTAGATTTCCCTGCACCATTTCCACCTAAAATGGTAATGAAGTCATGCTCAAAAATATCCAACGAAACGTCATTCAAAATGATTTTTTCTTCCTCAACACCTATATCGACAAGTTTTGTTGCATTTTTCAATTCTACAATTGCTGTCATTTGCTTAACTTGACTCCTTTAAAGAATTTATTTTTAAAAGCCGGAATCATGAGGCAAACCGCCAAGATAACCGCACTATACAGACGGAGATAACTGGTATTAAAACCAAGTGCAATCACACCCCAAATCAGAAATTGATAGAAAATAGCTCCGACAACAATCGTTAGTAAACGTTCTGCTAATGTCAGACTAATAAAGAGCACCTCGCCAATGATGAGGCTAGCAAGTCCGACAACAATCACTCCAATACCGCGCGAGACATCCGCATAACCTTCCTGCTGAGCAATGAGGGCTCCAGCTAGAGCAATAACACCATTAGATAGCACCAACCCCATCAGCTCCATTCGCCCTGTGTGAATGCCAAAACTCCTCGCCATATCAGGATTATCTCCTGTAGCAATATAAGCTTGACCCAATTTTGTATCTAAGAAAAAGAGCAGTGCAGCTATTACCAAACTGACAAAAAGTAGCCCTGTTAGAAGATTGTTGATTTCACTAGAAAATAGGAGAAAATCTTGAATTTGCTTCGTTCCGAGAAGACCACGATTCGCCCGCCCCATTAACATGAGCATAATCGAATGGCAGGAAGTCATGACCAAAATTCCAGAAAGTAGAGTAGGTATTTTCCCCTTGGTATAAAGAAGTCCTGTTGCCATACCTGCTAAACACCCTGCCAGAATGGCAACAACAGTCGCC
This sequence comes from Streptococcus sp. SI1, assembly GCF_030439945.1. NCBI lineage: Bacteria > Bacillati > Bacillota > Bacilli > Lactobacillales > Streptococcaceae > Streptococcus > Streptococcus sp. SI1. The sequence continues at coordinate 135,478 of NZ_JAQFJE010000001.1, read as the reverse complement.
AGAAAGGGATTGATGCCTTTACTAATCAGCGTAACTGCTACTGCTCCACCTAATGGAAAAGAGCCTTCTGTTGTCATATCAGGGAAATTTAAAATACGAAAAGTCATAAAAATCCCCAAACCTAGTATGGCCCAAACAAGACCTTGTGAGACAATTGAAATAATCATAATGTTATCCTAACTTTAAAAAATATCATTCTTATCAATCGGATTACTCAATGACTTGTCCTGCTTTTTTCAGAACATCATCCGGAATCGTTATTCCTAGCTGAGCAGCCACTTTTTTATTTATAACCGTTTTTCCAGTAGTAAAGATTTCAACTGCTGTGTTTGCTGGTTTAGCCCCTTTCAAAATCTTCGCAGTCATTTTCCCAGTCGCTACTCCAAGTTCTTTTTGATCTACTACAACGGAACCTAGACCACCTTCTTTTACCATAGCCGTCGCGCTTGGATAGATAGGTTTTTTAACTGTTTGATTACTGGAAACAACCGTTGAAAAAGCAGAAGCAATGGTGTTATCAATTGGAATCCAAATAGCGTCTACTTTCCTTGTCATCACATTCATAGTTGAAGCAATCTCATTTGTCGAAGGAACAGAATAAGGAAGCACCTTATAGCCTGCTTTTTCAGCCAAAGTTGTAAATTCTTCTACCTGCGTTTTGGAATTGTCCTCACTACTTGAGTAAAGAATACCAATTGTTTTCACATTCGGTGTTAACTGTTTAATCAGATTTAACTGTTGCTTAGCTGGATTGTGATCAGAAACACCTGTGATATTACCGTCAGGCTGTTTCAAATCTTTGACCAAATTTGCTCCAGCTGGGTCGGTCACTGCTCCCATAACAACTGGCTTGTCTTTCGTTGCACTAGCTAGCCCCTGAGCAGCAGGCGTTGCGATTCCAATCAGCACATCATTATTATTTACGACCAGTTGCTTACTCATCGTTGCTACTTTACTTTGATCACCTTCTGCATTCATAAAATCAATCTTGATTTTCTTGCCTTTGTAGCCTTCTTGTGCCAAGCCTTCTTGAATGCCCTTATAAATCAAATCCAGCGATGGATGACTAACATATTGTAGTACGCCGACTTTTACTGTTTTTGTTGTATTGTTGATTTTCGTTATTTTCCCATCATTAATGCTAGAATAAATGATTCCTCCAACAACTAAGACTACTAAAAGTGCAATAATTGCCATTAGTCGTTTATTTTTCATATCTGTTCTCCATTTCGTATGTTCCAAATGTTTATTCAAGTAAAATCCAGAGTCGCCATCGCTTAAACATACTTCCCCTCCATTTAACAAGACGGAAACAATAAAAGAAAACCCACACACAGTTCATCCTGTGTGAGGGCGTAAATCGCGGTGCCACCTCAATTATGGGAAAAATCATACACTTTCCCCACATCTCTATCTTGTCTAACAACAAGTTGCACTATAAGGTGTGCTTACCGAATTTTTATCGTTTCAAATTCAAGTTCTATCCATTAGCCCAATTTCATAAAACCCTGCTACTTGTTTCCACCAACCACAAGTTCTCTGCCAACAGACATTTTATTACTTTTCTAATTTGTTATCATTTTAGAGGTTTCTGAAATAAATGTCAAGTATTTTGTCAAACTTTTCTGATAATAATTTTTCAACCTTTTCTTGCTATTTTTTGTTATAATTTTCTTTAGTATCATTCAAGGAGAAACACCATGTCCTTTGACGGATTTTTTTTACATCACATGACAGATGAATTGCGGCAACAGTTACTGTACGGTCGCATTCAAAAAATCAATCAACCATTTAATCAGGAATTAGTGCTACAAATTCGCAGTAATCGACAAACTCATAAATTACTCTTGTCTGCTCACCCTGTTTTTAGTCGCATTCAACTAACCCGTACCGCCTTTGAAAATCCAGCAGTGCCTACCACATTTATCATGGTTATGCGAAAATATCTACAAGGAGCTACAATTGAAAACATTTCACAAATCGAGAATGACCGAATTTTAGAAATTTCTGTCTCCAATAAAAATGAAATCGGAGATAACGTGGCAGCAACTCTTATCATCGAAATCATGGGCAAGCACAGCAATATCATCCTAATGGATAAGGCAAGCGGCAATATTATTGAAGCTATTAAACATGTCGGCTTTTCTCAAAATAGTTACCGTACGATTCTGCCTGGTTCAAGCTATGTCACTCCACCTCAAACAGATAAGCGCAATCCCTTTACCATTTCTGATGAAAAATTATTTGAAATTCTGCATACAGAGGATTTGTCGGCCCGTTCTTTACAAAACTTATTTCAAGGATTGGGGCACGATACAGCAGCTGAACTCAGCCAGCGCTTAACAAATGACAAGTTAAAAACCTTCCGCGCCTTCTTCGCTAACTCCACTCAGGCAACCCTAACTAGCAAGTCATTTACCCCCATTCTCTTTGCGGATAGTCAGAAAGAATTTCCTAGTTTATCACAATTGTTAGATGCTTTCTATCAAGACAAGGCGGAACGCGATCGCGTTAATCAACAAGCCAGTGAACTGATTCATCGAGTGGAGAATGAATTAGAAAAAAATCGTAAAAAATTAACGAAACAAGAGCAAGAACTGGTCGCGACTGAAAATGCTGAAGAATTTCGACAAAAGGGAGAACTCCTCACTACTTTTTTGCACCAAGTTCCCAACAATCAAGACCAAGTAGAACTGGACAATTACTACACAAGCGAGAAAATTACTATTGTGTTGGATAAAGCTTTGACCCCTAACCAAAATGCTCAGCGCTATTTTAAGAGATACCAAAAGCTGAAAGAAGCAGTCAAGCATTTAACGGGACTGATTGAAGAAACTAAAGAAACCATTCAATATTTGGAGAGCGTAGAAACAGCTTTGTCGCAAGCTAATCTCACAGAAATTACAGAAATCCGAGAAGAATTGATTCAGACAGGCTTTATTCGTCGACGTCAGCGTGAAAAAATCCAAAAACGGAAGAAACCTGAGAAATATTTGTCTACTGATGGACAGACAATTATTCTGGTTGGACGAAACAATCTGCAAAATGATGAGCTGACCTTTAAAATGGCTAAAAAAGAGGAACTTTGGTTTCATGCCAAGGATATTCCCGGCAGTCACGTCGTTATCACGGGCAACCTACATCCAAGTGATGATGTCAAGACAGATGCTGCGGAATTGGCGGCATACTTTTCTAAGGCGAGATTGTCCAATCTCGTTCAGGTGGATATGATTGAAGTCAAAAAACTTAACAAGCCAACAGGTGGTAAACCTGGTTTTGTAACCTACACAGGGCAAAAGACCCTACGCGTTACTCCTGATGAAGTCAAAATTAAATCCATGAAGATGTAAGGTGTCTACTAACTGACACCTTTTTCGGACTATTCTTCGTTCATCAGACGGGATAGGTGTTTACTAGGACGCCTAACACTCAGATACAGCCAGTCGCATCTCAGGAAGATTGTTACCGTAGTCAATAAAATACACCGTTTTGATTCAGCCCATTGACCAAGATGACGCAGGAATTTTCATGATAAGAGACTAAACACAAATTCGCTAATAGTAAAAGACTCAAAATCATCTTGGATAAAGAATTGATTTTAAGTCTTTTTAGTATCATTTTTCTTAAATTTTGAGTAGAATTTGAGTTTTTATCTAACTGCTATTTTATTCAGATTTCTCAATATCTTCCTTTAGCTCCGCCACATTTAGCTTGGCCGATAGAAAATCTTGGTCTTGAACAGGGAAACGTTGCTCTAATGTCGCGATTGTTCCGATTTCAATCTCACCATTTTTTATAACAAAATCCATGACATGCCCACCAAATTGGTGGTCATCAGATAAAAAATGAAGGTGGTAACCCGCTACGCTGACACCATGAAACAGCTCCGGTGTCCAAAAACCAACAATTGTTCCAGAAATGTGTTCTGCATAATATTCTGGCTGATGAGCTGCGATTTCTGCGAACCGTTTCCCTGGAGAGGATTTTGGAGCCATGCGCACATGCATATGCCTAAATTCCCCATGAATCTTGATAGAGTGAAAAAGATTTTCCCCAGCATAATAAGCTTCCATGCGCTTCTTTAACGCTTCATCAGTCCATTCAAGTTCTTGATGGAAATGTACTTCTACTTGATGGAAAGCTACTGCAGCATACGGAATCATCATATCCATTGAAACCTCTATCACTTCAGTTTTTTCTCCTAGCGCCTTAACTTGATAAGCTTTTCCATCAAGCACAATTAGTTCTCCATCAATGGAGTCTAAAGTACCAATTCCTAAGTCACCATGTTGAAGTAGTTCTGCAATCGTCATCGTCCCCTTGTAAAGCCCCGCCATGAAGGCTCCCAAAGTATTATACTGAAATAATGTTACAAACTCTGCCATTTCTCCTCCTTATCACTATTTCTTATAGTCGTTCCATCCAGTATCAATAAAACTCATCTGGCAGAATTGTTTCTCCCAGCGTGCTACTATCTCTGTAATCAACCGGGACATCAATGATAACAGGCCCCTTCTCCATTAAGGCCTTTTTGAGTAACTGCGTTAATTCCACTGGAGATGTTGCTCGAAATCCCTTTGCCCCAAAACTCTCTGCATATTTGACGAAATCAACAGCTCCGAAGTCTACTCCAGATGAACGTCCATATTTCATTTCTTCTTGGAATTCTACCATATTATAATGACCGTCATTCCAAATAAGATGCACAATTGGTAATTGTAGACGAACTGCTGTCTCTAGCTCTTGGGCCGAAAAGAGAAAGCCACCATCTCCAGATACAGAAATAATTTTTGTATTGGGACGAACCAAGGCTGCCGAAATCGCCCAAGGCAATGCTACTCCTAACGTTTGCATTCCATTTGAAAAGAGCAGATGCCTTGGTTCATAGCTCTTGAAATAACGTGCCATCCAAATATAATGCGTACCCACATCTACTGTAACTGTCATATCATCTGTCGTATTTTCCTGCAAGACTTCCACAATATCCAGTGGGTGTAGACGGCCTTTTTCAATTTGACTACGGTCAAATTTCACATCACCAGCCATCTTATTATGTAATACTTGCAAATATTCTCTCGATCCTTCCGGTAATTGATAACCGTTAATCGCTGGCAACAATAAGTCCAAAGTATTGGCAATATCTCCAATCAACTCACGCTCCGGTTGAAAGTAAGTATCAATTTCTGCTGGCTCTATATCAATAACAATAACACGAGCAGAAATTTCCGCATTCCAGTTGCGCGCTTCATATTCAATAGGGTCATAACCGATAGCAATTACTAGGTCAGATTTCTTCAGCAGCATGTCACCTGGCTGATTACGAAACAGTCCTACCCGTCCAAAGAAAGTTGCTTCTTCCAATTCACGAGACACAATCCCTGCACCTTGGAAAGTTTCCACAACAGGTAACTGTACTTGCTCCAACAACTGACGAATCGAAGCTGTCACTTTAGCACTTGAAGCCCCATTCCCCAAGAGAAGAACGGGTAATACAGCATTTTTAATTGCTTGCGCTAGATAGTTGATATCTGCCACTGAGCTAGACCCCAGTTGAGGATCCGTCAGCGGTTTGATTGCTTCTACCCGTACTTGACTGTCCACCACATCCTGCGGAATGGAAATGAAACTTGCACCCGGCATTCCGGACTTAGCATGACGATAAGCATTAGCAATAATTTCTGAAAGAGTATTGCCATCTTGCACTTCGACAGAATACTTGGTAATCGGCTTAAACAGTGCAGCATTATCCATGGACTGATGTGCACGTTTGAGAAGATCAGCTCGTTTGACCTGACCGGCTAAAGCTAGCACTGGATCACCTTCTGCTGTTGCTGTTACCAAGCCTGTAGCTAAGTTTGAAGCTCCTGGTCCGCTCGTTGCAATCACCACTCCCGGTTCTCCAGTAATCCGTCCGATTCCTTGCGCCATAAAAGCTGCGTTTTGTTCATGACGAGCAACAATAAGCTGTGGTCCTTTGTCTTCTAATGTATCAAACACACGGTCAATCTTTGCGCCAGGAATCCCAAATACATAATCCACCTTGTGATTGATTAAACTATCCACAATTAAATCCGCACCAAATTTTTCAGCCATTTTCCTGATCCTTTCTAAATATCACGCTCATCATTATAGCATAATTCTCATGAGCCTTATAGGATAGTGCTTGTTACTCTTTTTACAAACTAGCATACAATTCTTGCATGATACCATCATCTGGAACGAGGCGAAGATAATGCTCTGCTTGGTATTTTGCTTCTTCAAAGTCACCGGTTTCACGAAGTAGATAGATATATTGCTCTAAAAATTCTGGATTTTCCTTTAAGTCTGAGAGCAACAGACGATAGCGCTCTACAGCTGCTTTTGTATGTTCCAACGCTTGATAGGCACGCGCAATATTCCATCTCGTCAGAACATTGTCTACATCTCGCTTTTCAAATTCTAAAACTTCATCAAAACGCTCTTGCTGCACATAAAGATTCGTCAAACGTAGTACGATTTCTTCCTCGTCTTCAGCATTTTCTTGCGCTTGCAGCAGATATTCTTCTGCCTTTTGCTCATCGTGTAGCTCATAAGAAAGTTGTGAAGCCAGTAGCAAAAGACGAGTGTCAAACGGATTTTTCGATAAGCCCTGCTGCGTGAGGCGTAATGCTTCTTCTGTCTGATGTTCTGCATGAAGCGACAAAGCATAACCGTACTCATAGCCCTCAAATTCTGACGAAATCGTATCAATTTGCTTAAAGTACAGATTGGCTTTTTGATATTCTTTCTGATCATATAAAATAGTTGCTAGTTCAAAGGCCACCATATCATCATATTCAATCTCTAAGGCTTTTTTAAGAAATTCAACCGCTGCTTCAAATTTACCAAGATTTGCATAGGAAACGCCAATTCGCTGATAAGTAGAAATACCTGTCTGCTCATAAATGATACGATTGTCTAAACTAGCATACTCTTTAATGGCTTGATTAAAATTTCCCAATTCAAAATCTATTTCAGCCAAACCAAAAGTTACTAAGGGTTCATCGGACAATTGCTTTGCCTCGGCTAATTTTTCTCTTGCAACGTCCGGCAACCCTTCCATTTGGTACAAATCGGCTTTGACCAATAGAGCTGTCACGTACCAATCACTATCAAACTTAATTTCTTCTAGATAAGCAAAGGCCTCTTCCACTTTCCCATCTTCACTAGCAATCTGTGCTAAACTAATATAGGATTCTGGATAGTGGGGAGCTAAGTTTTCATAAATTTGCTTAGCTTGAGGGAAAAAGCCGATACTTTCTAAGTAATCGGCCAATTCAAGTAATTCTTCTTCTGTATCATTTGTTAGGGCTCTCTCAAAATATTTATTAGCATGCGCCAAATCCTGCTTTTGTAGAGAAGCGACCATTTTTTCACTGTTGTTCAATTCTCTCTCCTGTTTCATCTACTAATTCTTCTTCGTACAAACCGCTAACTTTTTTATACCATTTAAAAATAGCAGTAATCACAACTTTTGCAGAAGCATAAATTGGAATTCCCAGTAAAACACCCCAAATACCAAACATAGAACCAGCTGTCAAAAGGACAAAAAGGACATTAATCGGATGGATATTCAATTGACTACCCAAAATCAATGGTGATACAAACCGCCCTTCAATCGTTTGCTCTACAATAAAGACAACAATAACTTTCAATAGCATAATTGGCCCAGCAATCAAACCTAAGACAAGAGCCGGTAACATCGCGAGAAAACTTCCTAAGTAGGGAACCAAATTTAAAATCCCTGCAGTTACTCCAAGCGTAACTGCATAACGAAGGCCTATTATCTTAAAGAAAATGATAAACATAATCGCTACAATGATAGCAACAGTCACCTGACCACGAACATAATTAGCAAGCTGTGTATTGACGTCTGTCAAAATTTGACCAACAGGGTCACGAAACTTTGTTGGCATGAATTTTGTCAAATAAGATTTCAAATTTTTTCCATCTCGTAAAAGATAAAAAAGGATAAAGGGCATGATAATAATCGCTACAATCACCTGCGAAGCCGTACTAATCAATGTACTAACCCAATTCACTGCTTTCGATGAAAAATGACTTGCCCAAGTTGTCACTTGATTTGAAAAATTATTTGCAATCTCTTCCAATTGGGGCTTGACATCATCAGAAATCCGATTTTCTAAAAAATCCTGAATAATTTTATTCGATTTTTTCAAATTAGCTGGCAAATTTTTTGCAAAGCTAACTATCTGATGCTGCAGACTCGGAATAGCCACAGCTAATCCCCAAATTAAAAGTAATGCAATCAAAATAAAAACAATCGTAATCGCGACTAAGCGGTTGATTCTATGCTTTTCCATAAAATCAACAATTGGATTTAATAAATAATACAAAAGACCCGCTAGAATAACTGGCAGCATAATAACTCCGATAAATTCTAAGACAGGAAGGAAAATAAAACTAATTTTACTTAATACAAAAATATTCAATCCCAATAATAAAGTCACCAAAAAACCGGTGATTGCTTTGTTATCCAAAAACCATCGAAAAAACCACGATAGGCTAAAATCCTTCTTTTTATGTTCCATACAGACAACCCTTTCTTTATTTATCTAATTGTAGCATTTTTCACTAAAAAATTCTTAAAGAAAGAGTAATACTTTGTGAATAATTAAAAAAATCACATATATATTTTAGAACCATTCAAAACAACACAGCAAGTTAAAATAAGGCAGTGATTTTTAATCCAGTCCGTACTCAACTTGAAAAAGGGAGCACCGATTCGGTGCTTTTGTGTTCTCTTCTTTTAATCAGGGACAAAAATAACAGTCTTACCGACTGTTTTTACTTCTATCCTACAGATCCTTCCATACTCATGTTGATAAGCTGATTGAGTTCAACTGCGTACTCCATCGGGAGTTCTTTAGTAATAGGCTCCATAAAGCCATTGATAATCATGGCAGTGGCTTCTTCCTCACTAATACCACGACTCCTGAGGTAATAAAGTTGGTCTTCTGAAACCTTTGAAACCTTAGCTTCATGTTCAAGTGTAACATTTGAATTGTGAATTTCATTGAATGGAATAGTATCTGAACTAGATTCACCATCCATAAGAATAGTATCGCACTCAATGTGAGACTTAGAACCCGCACTATTCTTTCCAAAACGGACTTGCCCCCGGTAATCCGTTTTACCTCCATCTTTTGCAACAGACTTGGAAATCAAGGTGCTAGAAGTCTTTGGTGCATTATGATAAACTTTACAACCTGCATCCAAGTGCTGACCATAATTAGCAAAGGACATGGAAAGAACCGAAGTCCTTGCATTGCGTCCATTGAGAATGCTGCATGGATATTTCATATTGACCTTACTGCCCAGATTGCCATCAATCCATTCCAAAGTCCCACCTTCTTCAACCGTTCCTCGCTCTGTCACCAAATTATAAACATTGTCTGACCAATTTTGAATCGTTGTATAACGGAAAAAGGCATCTTTTTTGACAATAATTTCCACATTTGCAGCATGAAGACTATTGGTTGTATAAGTCGGCGCTGTACAGCCTTCTATGTATTGAATAGAGGCCCCCTCATCTACGATAATGAGGGAACGTTCAAACTGACCAGCATTCTCTCCATTGATACGGAAATAGGTCTGAACCGGTACCTGACATTGAACGTTCTTAGGTACATAAATAAATGTCCCACCGGACCAAACAGCACTATTCAAAGCAGAAAACTTATGCTCTGCATTAGAAATTACTGTTCCAAAATACTTTTTCACTAAGTCAGGATATTCTTGCACCGCCGTGTCTGTGTCTGTAAAAATAATCCCTTGCTTGGCAAATTCTTCTTTCATATTGTGATAGACTACTTCAGATTCATACTGAGCAACAGTTCCTGATAAAAATTGACGCTCTGCTTCAGGAATGCCTAAACGATCAAAGGTTTTCTTGATTTCATCTGGTACTTCATCCCAACTTCTAGCTCGTTCTCCACTTAATTTTTGATAATAGATAATGTCATCAAATCGTATGTCGGATAAATCCGGACCAAAATTAGGCATAGGCAATTTATGGAATAATTCTAAAGAACGCAAACGATAATCCAGCATCCATTGCGGTTCATTTTTAATTTCAGAAATTTCACGAACAACCTCTTCTGTCAGACCTTTACCAGTCGAGAACAACGGTTTCACATCATCATGAAATCCAAAAGCATAATCTCGTTCTTTCTTCATCTTATTCCTCCCATTGTTACAAATCATCTTTTCCCATTATACTATTCTATATTAAAAATGTCAGAACATATGCCTAAAATCTGATAAATTAAGCTAAAAAAAGACTAGGAAATTCCCTAGCCTTCTTACATGATTACCTCACCTGAGCAGCTAACTCTTCAGCAAATTTCTCCAAATTTTCAACGTCTTCCTCTTCTGCTGATAAATCAACTTTGACATTTTCAGCACCTTTTTCAGCACCTGTCGCTGCAAAAGCACGATCAAAGTCATCTACTGCTTTACAAAACTCATCATAGAATGTGTCACCTGACCCGACAACACCATAAACCTTTCCAGTCAAATCAAGACTTGCCAGATCTTCATAAAAGTCAATAATCTCATCAGGTAATTCACCGTCTCCATATGTATAAGAAGCAACAATTGCGATATCTGCTTCCAGAAATTCCTCTGCATCCACCATTGTGCATTCATCAATATCTACTTCTAAACCAAGTTCTTTCAATTTATCAGCTACAATATCTGCGATTTCTTCTGTATTTCCTGTCATACTAGCAAATACAATTTTTGCTAAAGCCATAATTTCCTCCAAAAAGTTCTATCAGCTTATTATAACACATTGAACAAATAGTTGCACTTCAAACCTCTCCAAGGCCTGTCACTTTCCACTTTTTCTTTTTAAAATAGTTATCTTATGATACAATGAATAAAAGGTAGATTGGAGGTTATAACATGGAAATTTTTAAGCAAATTTTACATAAAATCAAAGAATATGATACGATCATTATCCATCGTCACATGCGACCTGATCCTGATGCCTTGGGTAGCCAAGTCGGTTTAAAGAAATTACTTCAAGTAAATTTTCCTGAGAAACAGATTAAAGTAGCAGGAACGACTGAACCTAGTCTTGCTTGGCTGGCTACCATGGATGAGATTTCAGATGATGATTACAAAAATGCTTTAGTGATTGTTTGCGATACAGCAAATACTGCACGAATTGATGATGAACGCTACAGCAAAGGAGATTTTCTCATCAAAATCGATCATCATCCAAACGATGATATTTATGGAGACATTGCTTGGGTAGATACTAGCTCAAGTAGCGCTAGTGAGTTAATTGCTCTCTTTGCATTAAAAAATCATCTGAAATTAGATGATTATTCTGCTAAGTTACTTTATGCTGGAATCGTTGGTGATACTGGTCGTTTCCTATATCCTGCCACAACCGCCCGAACTATGGCTATCGCCAGCAAACTTCGCGAATATCCTTTTGACTTTGCTGCTTTAGCGCGGAAAATGGACTCTTTCAGCTATCAAATCGCTAAACTTCAAGGCTACGTTTACGATCATTTAGAAGTCGATGAAAATGGTGCAGCTCGTGTTATTTTAACTCAAGAACTTCTCAAATCCAATCAGTTAACAGATGCTGATACTTCTGCTATCGTTTCAGCTCCAGGGCGGATTGACAGTGTTGAACTTTGGGGAATTTTTGTTGAACAAGAAAATGGCAATTACCGAGTTCGTCTACGGAGTAAATTTATCCCTATCAATGAAGTGGCTAAAAAACATGATGGAGGCGGTCATCCACTTGCTAGTGGTGCCAATGCTTACTCTACAGAAGAAATCGAAAAAATTTACCAAGAATTAAAAGAATTGGCAAAAAGACATTAAAATTGAGAGAAAAGACTTGTCAAAATCGGTAGAATTTGGTAAACTATCAAAGTAATGAATCTATGGCTCGCAGAGAGACCATGGCAGAAAGGAAATTTTTTAAAATGAGAAAAGATATTCATCCTGAATACCGTCCTGTTGTCTTTATGGATACTTCAACTGGCTACAAATTCCTTAGTGGTTCTACTAAGCATTCTAGCGAAACTGTTGAATGGGAAGATGGAAATACCTATCCACTAATCCGTGTGGAAATTTCATCAGATTCACATCCATTCTATACTGGACGCCAAAAATTCACTCAAGCAGACGGACGTGTGGATCGTTTCAACAAAAAATACGGTCTCAAATAATCAACCGCATTGCTTGCTTAAAAGCGTTGATACAAAGCCTTTTCCAAGAAATTGGAATTGGCTTTTTTACTTTTAGTACCGTTTTGGGTACCATCTTGGAAAACTAATCTTTTGCACTATCCAGGTAATCTACAAATTTTGCAATGACTTTTTCAAATTTGTTGTTTCCACTTTTTCCTTACCACCTATTTTTATTGCTGCATCCTTTATAAAACATGATATAATAAGACTGTATGGCAGAAATTTTTTTAAAAGACGGGGAGCGGGTCAATCAGCTCTTTTCCACTGACGTCAAAATTATCCAAAACCGAGAGGTTTTCAGCTACTCAGTGGATAGCGTGCTCCTCTCACGTTTTCCAAAATTACCTAAGAGTGGATTGATTATTGACCTATGTGCCGGCAATGGTGCTGTCGGCCTTTTTGCAAGCACGCGCACACAAGCTCAAATCATTGCTGTAGAACTTCAAGAACGATTGGCAGATATGGCTCAGCGCTCCATTGAGCTAAATAACTTGACTAGTCAAATGCAGGTGATTCAAGATGATTTGAAATATCTTACCAAATACATTAGTGGTAACCAAGTAGACATGATTCTCTGTAATCCACCTTATTTTAAAGTAGATGAGCATTCCAACCTCAACGCAAGTCGACATTATCTGCTTGCACGGCATGAAATTGCGACAAATCTTGAAGAAATCTGCAAAATTTCTCAGCGAGTTTTGAAATCTAATGGGCGTTTGGCAATGGTGCACCGTCCTGAACGATTTCTTGACATTATGGATACTATGACAGCCCATAATTTAGCACCAAAGCGCATTCGGTTTGTTTATCCCAAGGCAAATCGAGAAGCCAATATGCTCCTTATTGAAGCTATCAAAGATGGCTCCCGTGATGGACTCAAAATCTTACCACCACTGTTCATTCACAACCAAGATGGCAGCTACACTCCCGAAATTCATGAGATCTACTATGGAAAATAAAGCCTATATGTACGTCCTAAAATGTGCTGATGGTTCTCTCTATACAGGTTACACGACCGATGTCCAAAAACGAGTGGCCGCACACAATGCTGGGAAAGGCGCCAAATATACACGTGCACGATTACCTGTTACTCTTTTATACCAAGAGGAATTCTCCAATAAATCCTCCGCCATGTCAGCTGAGGCACTCTTTAAAAGGAAAACACGCCAACAAAAATTAGCCTATATCAACGAGCATAAGAAAAAGGGGTGAGATTATGCTCAAGATAGAAAATTTTTGAGTTCATAGTCTCACTCCTACAAGCTTATTCGACAGTCTGATAGGCTGTTGAAGTGCCCAATAAAGGAAACGAGGTTTTCATCAAAAGTATTCTTCCGAACCTGAAAAGCGATAACCTTGAAATTTAAAGAAGCTCTCTCCAATTGCTCAAAGCTATGCTTTGAGCAATTGGAGAGAGCTTCTTTACTTTATTAAACTGCACACTTTTAAACTAAAGACTTTCGTCCTAGCCTCGCCTCTTTTTATACTATCTATTTGTAGGTTGAATCATTTATATTTCCAGCTATTTAAACAATAGCAGTTATTCCAATATTATTTTTCAACAATTCCATTTGGAATAATGACTTCTCGAAGGAGCTGTTCTTCTTCCTTGATACGATTGTATAGAACAATAATATAGAACGGAAACAAAATGCAAAATGAAAGGAGTGCGTGGCAAAGAAGTGCTAAACCAATCAACTCCGGAATGATATTCAAGAAGTAATTTGGATGTTTGACATAACGGAAAAGCCAATGGTCAACAAATTGATGATTCTTAACCAACATCAGCTTTACAGTCCAAATTTCCCCTAAAAGTTTTGTCACAACATAGAGCATAAACATCGCAAATATTAAGAGCCCTAGCCCCATAACACCGAGCGTATCAAAATGAACTTGACGTATTGTGGCTTCTACAAAGCAAGAAAGGTAAAATAAAATATGAAGGATGGTGATATATTTGGTATTTTGAACGCCATATTCGCGGCCACCATTTGCCAGAATCGCCTTTTCGTTTTTAATAGATCGTTTCAAAAATACCAACCGAAATATAAATACCACAAAAACAATGAGTCCTGATAAAGTCATATGACCTCCTTATAAAAATGTTCTATTCCATTATATAAAGAGGAATTTTTTCAAGTCAATAGATTCCAAAAATATCACACGGACCGTAGGAAATTGTTACAAAAAATATATAAAGTAATATGCGACAATAAGAAATGGCAGTTTGACTGATAAGTATCAACACTGCCATTCAACTTCATTAACGAATTTCTCGCGTTTGCGATAGTTCTTTATACCAGTAAGCACTCTTTTTAGGGTAGCGCTCCTGTGTTTCAAAGTCAACATAGAAGAGACCATAACGTTTCTCATAGCCATTTGACCAAGAAAATACATCCATCAGCGACCATAAGAAGTAGCCTTTGACATTGGCGCCGTCCGCAATAGCATCAGCTAAAACTTCCAAATGTTTTTTAACATAGTCAATCCGGGCATCATCATAAACCGTATTATCTACAAACTCATCTTTATAGCCTAAACCATTTTCTGTGATGTAAATTTTCTTATAATTTGGATAATCTCGCTTAATTCGCATAATTTGGTCATATAAACCTTGTGGATAAATCATCCAATCCCAATCTGTACGAGGAACATCTACGTCAAATTCACGACGACCAACACCTTTTAACTGATATTTTGAGCCACCTTTATCTCCTTTAGAATTATGACTAATTTCAGTTTCTCCATCAAATTCACGCATCCAATCGCTCATATAATAGTTAATTCCCAGAAAATCATTCAAATCCTTAGCTGCTTCAAGAGCAGTAAAATCTTCATCACGCAAATCCAGTTCTCCACCATTGACAGCAAGAATATGATTGACACCTTCAATTGTTTTTGCTGAATAGTGACCAAGATAAGTGGCATCCAAAATAAATTTGTTATGAATGATGTCTTCCAATTCTGCTGCTCGTACATCGCCAGGATTTTCAGGATTATAAGGATATTTTGTTGGCAAGGCATGTACAATACCAATTTCTCCCTTATACTGTTTCTCTTTATATATCTTGATTGCCTGAGCATGCGCCACCATCATATTGTGATGAGATTGGAAAACTTTAGCAAAATCATAGGTGATGCCTGGAGGAAATTTCCCTACCATGTATTGTCCTTCTCCAATCGGACCAATTTCATTGAAAGTTGTCCAGAAATTAACTTCAGAAAATTCTTCAAAGCAAAATGCTGCATAATCTACAAAATATTTGATATTGTCACGGTTGAGGAAATCACCATTTGCATGAAGCGCCTCTGGTGTATCAAAATGGTGCAAGGTAACAAATGGTTCAACATGTCGTTTATGGCACTCCGCAAACAACCGGTGATAAAATTCAACACCTTTTGGATTGACTTCACCATACCCCGCTGGAAAAATACGAGACCAAGCAATTGAAATACGAATCCCATTTACACCGAACTCTTCCGCCAACTTTAAATCAACAGGATATTTATGATAAAAGTCACTGGCAGGTTCTGCTGTATACCAGTAGTTGTCTTCTAGATACTTATCCCACGCAACTGGGCCTTTCCCATCGGTGTGTGTTGCACCTTCTGCCTGATAAGCAGCCGTAGCACCACCAAATATAAAATCTCTAGGCAATGTTTTCGTCATGCTATTCTCCTTTTTGCTCAAACTGTTCTTGGACAAAGGCTAATGCACCTTTTCCATCACGGGTCAATTTAATGTACTGACCACCCTCTGTCTTAGCAAGTTTAATTCCTAATTTATCAGTTTCAATTTTAATATCCTCATAATTAGAAGCAACTTGAGGAGCAAGAATGACTAATTGATATTCTGGTAAAATATCGCGGTGAGAACCATAACTTCCTGCCGCCGCTGTCACAGGGACATTGTATTCTTTCGCTGCTTTTGTCAAGGCATTTGCTAAAAGACCGCTCGTTCCACCACCAGCACATAAAACGAGAACATTGGTTTGTTTTGAAATATTAGATTTTGCTTGCTTGTCAAAACTCTTTTCCAAAATCGCATCTGCTTTTCTCGTATCAAATTTTTCAGAAACCTTTTCTTTTAAATCATCAGAAACTTTGTCATTGAGTTCTTCTTCTAAAATTTGATTGTCATAAACTTTAACAAATGGATAATAGATAGCAATATCGACAAGAATGAGAGTAATCGCTAAAACAAATGACAACGGTGCGAGTGCTGTTCCCATGACAATACCAATTGGTGCTGGCGTTGTCCAAGGTAGGATAATACTGAAGCTGTTCATCCGCAAAACATCTACAAAGAACTTCATAATCCAAACATTGATAATTGGTGCAGAAACAAATGGAATAAAGAAAATTGGGTTCAAAACGATTGGAGCCCCAAATAAGATTGGCTCATTTACACCAAAGAACGTTGGCACAACAGACGCACGTCCAATCACCTTGTTGCGTTTTGATTTACATAACCACATGAACATAAACGGAACAACCAGTGTGGCACCTGTACCACCCATAGTAACTATAAAAGTCTGTGTTACTGGATTCAAAATTTTATCTGCATGCATACCCGCTTGTACAAGCTTAACATTTGCTTCAATATTTGCATAACTGATTGCTACTATCAAAGGTTCAACTACTGAAGGCCCGTGAATTCCAACAAACCAAAAGAAAGCATAGGCACCAAACACAATCGCCAAGCCGATATAGCCATCTGTAGCAGAAAACAGTGGTGCTAAGATTTTACCAACAGATTCTGCAACATTAGTTCCCAATGTTTGCCGAACAATTAAATCAAGTCCATAAAGAGACAGAATAGATAAAGCAAATGGAATCACATCTTTAAATACCTGTGCAATATTTGGTGGTACTTCTTCCGGAAGACGAATAGTGACATTATTTTTTATACATACCTTGTAGATATTAACTGTGATAAAAGCAGCCAGAAAAGCAGTCAGCAAACCTCTAGTCCCAAGAAGGCCATTTGCAATACCATTCTTAATTGGATCTGCCGCCAACAGCAACAGACCGCAGACTGCAGCTAACATCGTTGAAAGAAAGTTAATTTGATTGGTCTTTTCCAATTTACGATTGACTGAATCCGTTAAAGATTTAGCAGTTGTTCCTGCAACTAAAACTGCCAAAAATCCCATCGTATAATTATAAGGTTTCATAATGAGTGCTAGATGTGCAGGCGCCCATTTAAAACCAAATATATTTGGTACAGCAGCAATCAGTAAGAAAATACTGGAAAACAAAACCGCTGGCATGCTGGCTATAAAACCATCACGTATCGCTTGCAAATAGATATTTCGAGAAATCTTCTCAAATAAAGGTTTTGCTTTTTCAATCTGTGCAATTAAAGTATTCATCTTGTTGCCTCCTTTTTGTATAGTTCAATGAAATGCTTCATTAAGTCTTTCAATAATAATGTTGTCATTAAATGATCTTGTCCGTGCATCATGGTAACACTATAAGCCAAATCTTCTCCAGCCGCTTCTTTTGTCAGTAAATCAGTCTGTGCACGATGCGCGTCTGCAATGCAGATATCTGCTTCTTTTACTAACTTTTCTGCCTGTTCAAATTCACCCTTCTGAGCAGCATTTAAAGCTTCTAATAATTTTGAACGAGCATCGCCTGCATAAGCTACGATTTCAAAGCCAAGTAATGTTATTTCTTCCCTATTCATTCGTATATTTCCTTTCCTATGTTTAATAGATTTATGTTATAGCAATCTTTGAATATGTAAAACTAAATATACACGCTCACTTTGATACAAATCAACTCCTGTCTCACGAGAGATAATATCATAAATCCCTGTCGCAATTTTATATGCCTTAGGATAGGTAAGCCTGATTTGAGTTTCCATTTCCCTCAAAGATCGATTATCATCCCGACTTCTATTCAAAGAATCCAAGAAATAATTCAGATGAATCATGAAACGATCATAAAAGTTACTATTCTCTTTTGTTCTTCTAATTTCATTTCGTCTCAATTCTGCTTCAACCAAAATTAATAATTCTTTGCGCTGATCTAGATGCTGTTGTCCAACTGTGCTTGTCGTTCCTTCTGCATTGATAAAATGAAAGGCAATCCGACTAATTTCATCATCCGGAAAACTATCCAAGATTCGTTCTCGATATATATCAACCGCTTCTTTAGAAATCTGATAGGGAATCGGATACTTATCAGACGCATCTGGTAAATCACTTTCTTTATAGTTTCCCTGTATAACAGCTTGATAGGCACAATAAATATGATCTGCTAATGTGATGTAGATATACTCTTGTACTGGATAATTGTACTTTTTAGACAGACTTTCAATGATATCATAAGTAATTGTGATAAAGTCCAAAGGAACATCTTTTAGAAGTGCAACAAAATTCTCTTTTGATTCCTCAGTTCTCAAATGAAAGATTTTCTCGATCTTACTTTCAAGAACAACATCCCCTTTCTTTTTATTAAATGCTATGCCGCTACCAATCAGCATCACTTCTTCATGATGTTCATTTTTAGCTAAAGCAACATTATTATTCATAGGATGTACGATTCGGTACATATTATCCTCCTTACTGTATACTGAGTTTTCATAAAATAAAAAGTAACCACAAACAAATGGAAAATTAGAATAAATTTTTCACATTTATCTGTGGTTACGCCTAATGAAGCTTAGTAACGCTCACCCTATTTAATTGTATATTTATTATAACATAAATAAGTTATTTTGTAAACCCTTACGTGTTGTTTTTAAAACATTTTTTATGAAGTAAACTGCTACTAAACTTTTTATGCTATTCAAACTCTTTAGAATATCGTTATTTTTTCTTTCGATTTTTCTTGACAAAAAATCTCAAAACAGCAACTGAAGCTAAGATTGCAAAACCAACGAATGTAAGATTTGAATTTATCGTATTTGCTTTAGGTAATGAATTTCCTCTTGTTTCCTCTGCATCGTTAGAATGCTGATTAGTTTCTGCCGAAGAAGAATTCGTAGATGGAAGTGTGGATCCATCTTGCACATTTGGGTTCTTCGAATGAGAACTATCACCAGGAGCCGGTTTTTCAGGTGTTGACCCGTCAGGACTCTTACCCTCTTTATCTTTTGGATCTGGGGTCGCTTTGTCCTTTTTAAATTTTAAGATATAGGTATTTCCCTCGTTCTCTTGTGATTCTAAAATCCAACCAGCTGCTTTGCGTTGGGCAATTTCATCATCTATTTTTTTCTTAAAATCTGTCAATTTTAATTGTTTAAAGACGTGAGATTTCGCAAGTACTCCATTTTCCATTATTTTTAACGTATAATCTTTTCGCTCAATGGCAACTAAACCTTCACGTGCTGTCTTTAGTGCGTTTGCATAAGCATCAACTTTTGCTTGATCTGCACGACTTAAATCTCGATTGATAGAATCCATCACTTGCTTTAATTTCGCAACACTTTCAGAAGTATAATCTTCTAAGTTTTTAGGAACTTTACTTAACTCAGAATCTACCTGTTTATAGTTGGCTCGGAAGTAAGAAGGATTGCGTTCTACAAAGCGATCTATCCAACGAATGAAATTCTCTTTATTAAACGCTCTACTTGGCTCATCTGCCCAAGCAGCAATCATACTACCTAAAATTGGAATTTTTGCACCTTCAGATTTCGGTACAGAGTCTAGCGGTGTTTTATCCATTCCATTTAAGCCTTGTTCAAGATTATACCAGCCACTATGTTTCGTTTCACGTCCTAAAACATAATACCACGCATCATTCGTATTTAGAATTTTATGTCCTTTTTCTGATAGATACTTGGAGGAAGCTACAGTATATCCGTTCCAACCAGCTGTCCAATAAGAAATAATAATGTCAGAATCAAAAGTACCTGAACTCCTATCGTTATTATAGTAGAACCCATCATTAAATGCCATTGGTTTTAAATGCAGATCTTTAACAATTTTTGCTAATTCATTTACATAATTGATAAATTTAGGATAATTTCCCGTTCGTTGCAAAAGACCAAATCCGCTTTCCTTGCTGACATCATTTGCATATTCATCAAGACCAATATTAAAGATTTCGACCTTATTTGAGAAGTATTCAGCATATTTTTTAATGAGTGCTTTTGTAAAACGAACTGCATCCGAATTATTCAAATCAATCGTTCGTTTTGATTTTTTACCATTGTAACTAAATCGAGCATCTTTAATACCGAGTTGCTCCATTGCATCTAGAATAGCATCCATATGCCCCGGACTGTTAATCGCTGGAATCAGAGCAATATTCTTTGTTTTCGCATATTGAAGAATGTCATCCATCTCAGCTTGTGTCAAATGATTGCCATGTGGATCTTTATAATAAGCGTCTGTTCCATGTACAATTGCTGCTTTTACTTCATCACTGCTATACGTTTTTCCATTCACTTTCAGAGTCATGTCATTTAACAAGAATCTCAAAGCATCATTTCCTAACAGAAGATGCAGATGTGTATAACCTCTCTTGCTTGCTTCATCAATAATTTCTTTGATTTGAGCAACAGAGAAATATTTGCGCCCTGCATCTAATGAAATAGCTTTCATTAATGCCAATTTTTGTTTTTGTTCTGGATTTTCAGGCTCTTTTTGATTTGGATTGGCAGAAATGATAAAGGTTTTCTTGACAGTACCTGTATACTTGCCCATACCCGTTACTGTAACTGTGGCCACAGTATCTTTATCTGCTTTACCGATATTATTTTCATAAGTCAACTTATAATCTTGACCCTCAGTTAATACTTCATTTCCCACTTTCACAACCGGTTTTGGCGTAAGGGCTTGTCCTGTATAAGCTATTTTATCTTCTTTTAAGGTCACATTTTTATCTGTCAATGGTATTTCATCAGAAGCTTTTTGAGTCGTTTCTCGAACTCGCAGTTCACTAGCCGATATGAACTTCTTAGAATTATCACTCAGAGTTTTTACACCGACCAATTTGAGATAGCGGGCTTTTACAGGAGTAAATGAGGCTTCCTGCCATTTTTCAACATCTGCAAAGCGACCTTTTGCAACTTTAAACCAATCTTTATTATTTTTGCTAGCATAAATTTCATAATCAATAATCTTACCATTTTGGATTTTATCCATCCGCTCAAGATAAGCCAAACCATTGATTGTTCTTATTTTTCCAGTATCAAAAGTTGCCCAAAGATTTCTTGCAGAAGTGCCTGCCCAATCAGAATGCCACATGCTATCCACATTAAAGTCATTCGCATTTTCAACCGCATTCTCTGCACCCGGCTGAACAGATCCTGCTGACAATGTAATATCTTTTCTCGGAACATATTTATCTTTAGCACTTGCTTTCGGATTTTCTGGAAGCAAACGTAGTGTATAGGTTTCATGCTGCGATTTGTCTTCTGACTCTGTAAAGATTTTTGTTTCATCTTCCTTCGTCTGCACAACTGTAACAGCTACGTTTTTAGAAGGATTAGAAGCCGTAATTTTTCCTGAAGCTTGCGTGACAATGTCCTTTGTTAATTGTTTCCCTTTAATAACTTTATCGCCAACTCGAATTTCACTTAATTTAGCTTCATTATACAAATCAAAAGTTTCAATCGCTGTCATCAATTCAATTTCTGAAATACCAAGAGACGATTTTCTATTTCCCAAATCAATATTCGTACTCTTCACATTGATTTTAAACTCAACTGCCGGTACAGCTTTTTCTAGTTCATAAGTGACTAATACGTTGTTACCATCCAGCTCTTTTCTACCAACAACTTTGGCTTTAATATTCTCTGGTTTTCCACCTTTTAAACGACTCCAAGTAAAGTTAGCTGCTTCAAGTTCTTTTCCTTTTTCTGGAATGCGCAACGACCAATTATCTTTGTTATAAACAATATTCACCAATTTAATATTTTGGGCGGTAGCATAATTAAAGGTCAACGTTGCCTTTGGATTGCCTTTTTGTGCCTCGTCGTAATTTGACCATCGCGTAGAGTTTGGCCCAGAAGTTGTGTTCGGTACCATCTTGCGTTTGCCATCATTAACTGCCGACAAAGTATCCGATGTTGTAGTAGCAGATAAGTCTGTCGTCAACGGCGCAACATTCGTTCCGAGCTGAACACCTTTCTCTGCAACCCGAACAGTTATTGTTACCGGGAATTTATCTCCTAGTACATCTGCAACTCCTTTTATCGTTACAGTACCAACTTTATCAAAAATACTACTGGTTGGTATCTTCCATGTCACAGGAAATTGTGCAGACAATAGATTACCACTTTTCACATAAGCTTGCACATATTTTGGAAGATCTGGTACTCTGCCTTTTTCTACAGCTGTACTGATATTTTTCATAGCAGCTACATCTCCAACAATAGAAATCAAAATTTCTACTGTTATACCCGTATTTCCAATCTTTCCAAGCAATGTGAAATCTTTTCCTGAAGCCAAGCCTTTTGCTAATTGCTCTTTGTCAAAAGTTAATGATTCTTTTGATTCGACATTTTCACTATTTTTAACAGTGATTGTTTTTGGTAACTGAGGCGTTGCTCCTTTTTTCAAATAAATTGTTTTAGCTAGTTTATATTGATCAATATCTACAACTTCTTTTTTACCTGCTTGCACTTTAAATGTAACAGTGCTTGTTGTCAAACCTTTAGACTTAGCTGTAACGGTTACTGTCCCAGACTTACCAGTCATCTTCACAATGGCTAGAACTTTCCCTGAAAAAGCTTTGCGATTCGTATCTTGATAAGATTGATGATCAACAGCATTTCCATTGTCAACACCTACCAACTTAGCTGGCCCTGAAACCGAAAATTCAACCTTATTGTTAGCATCTGTTACCAAATTGCCTTTCGCATCTTGCACATCAACTCCTACATAGGCAAGTGAGTGATCGGTTACTTTAGAATCGACTTTACTTTCTAATTTGGCTGCTAATTTAGTCGCTTTCCCAGCCATCTTCACTTCTTTTCGGCCTTCTGTCTTGTTAATGACTTTACCATTTTCGTCATAGGCTATAGCTTTAAGATAACCTTTTTTGTATGGTACCTTCCAAGTCAAATATAAATTTTTATGCTCTGCTGCTTGCTTATCATTCCCTTTATAGATTTGATAACTATGTCCTGCTTTGGTAGTAACTTTTGTAAATGCCTTTGTACCTAGATCAGTTTCAACACCTTTATCGCTAACATGAACTAATTTTACTTTGGCTGCATTGGAATAAACCGCAACTTCTACTTTGCCACCCTCTTTTTTAATGAGAGACTCATTCCAAGTCCCTGGCAAAACATGAAGTGTTTTAACTTTTTGATTCCATTGGCTTTGGTAGAAATAGTAGCTATCTTTAGGGAAACCAGCTGTATCAACAATTCCGAAATAAGAACTCTTTGGAGCAGGCCATGTCCCTACAGAACCAGATCCAATTCCATTCCATGGAGTAGGCTCACCAAGATAATCAAATCCCGTCCATACAAATTCACCTGCTACAAAATCGCGCTTAATCACATCATACCAAGCTTCGCTCGCAAGATGTCCCCAGCCAACTTTGCTTTGATCGTAAGAACTTAATTGCTTATCTGATCGTTGTTCTTGATTCTTAACATTATAAACACCACGACTGTTAATAGAAGAAGCTGTTTCAGATCCATAGATGAACCAATTTGGGTTCAACTTATGTCCCTCATCATATTGGCTTCCATTTGCATAGTTATAACCAACAACACCTTGAAGTTTATTGTTAGTCAAGGCGTTTGCCATTCCAACAGAAGTAGTATCACGATTCTTTAAATAGTTGTCACCTAAAGTAGCTGGACGAGTTCCATCTACTTGGTCAATCCAGTTAATTAATTGTGCTATCAGTTGAGGATAAGTGCCTGCAGAAGCTTTTGAAGTTCCTTCTGTTACTTCATTTCCTGTTGACCACATAATAATGGATGGATCATTAATCCCGCTCCGAACCATTTGTTTAATATGGTACTCTGCCCATGTCTGATCAGGTGACTCTACATTTGATAACCCTTCTACTGAGTTTCCGATTTTTTTATCAAAAAAGCGTGTATAATCATAAGTGTTACCATTTTTATAGTCTCGCCAGCCATCAAAAGCCTCATCAATCAGTAACATTCCCATGCGATTCGCAATGTCTTTCAGGGCACGAGAAGCTGGGTTATGAGTAACACGAATAGCATTCACACCCATACGTTTTAGAATGCTAACTTGTCTTTCAATAGCATTGTAATAAGCAGCTGAACCTAAGGCACCTTGGTCATGGTGCATACTGACACCTTTCAGTTTCATCGTTTGTCCATTGAGTGAAAAGCCCGTCTCACTATTAAAAGATGTATATCTAAAACCAGTTTCTTGATCGACAGTCTGAATCTTTTGGCCATTTTGGTACAGTTCTGTTCTCAACACATATAAAGTAGGATTGTCAGGCGACCATAACTTCGGCTTGACGATTGAAAACTGTTGATTGACAGGTACTTGCTCACCTGATTTGACATCAACTGGTTGTGATAATTCTGATTCAGCAGCTTTTTGACCTAGACTACCGTCTTCTTTCCGCTCGTACAATATTGATTTTACACGAATCTGCGAAGCATTCCCTGATTGATTGTAAACCTTAGCAGTAACATGCACTTGACTTCCAGTTCCTGACTGAGCTGTCTGTGATAAATCTGGCGTTTTCATCACAATTCCATTGTCCGCCAAATGGACTGCAGGTGTAAATACTAATTGAAGCGAACGATAAATACCACTACCAGAATACCAGCGCGAACTTGGTATTTTATTCGTCACTTTAATAGCTATGGTATTCTCTTCCCCAACTTTTAAATATTTTGTTACATCAAAGGTAAATGATGTATACCCATTTGGATGAACTCCTAATGAATGGCCATTTACGAAAACTTCCGTTTCCATATAAGAGCCATCAAACTTAAGGTAGACACGTCCTTTTGCGATTGTTTCATTCACAGAAAACGTTTTACGATACCAGCCAATTCCGCCTAATTTATAACCACTCTCTGCTTCACCACTTTGGGTGTAGTCTTGTTTTAAACTAAAATCATGCGGTAAATTTAAAGTCTTCCAACTAGAATCATCATAATTCCTTTCTGATGCTCCTGGAAGTTCCCCCATCGCAAATTTCCACGCAGAATCAAAATTAACCGTTTTATCAGTTTTAAGGTAACGATTTACTTTGTACCATTGTTCTGGAGAGGTAGTGAAATTTTTTGACTGTTTTTTTTCAGATTGATTTGTCAACAACTTTTTAGTTGGTTCTGTCTTATCCTCTCCGTTTTTTAACCCAGTTGAATTCACAGTATTTTTTTCCTTCTGTTTATAAAGTGCTGCTTGTGTATAGGTTGCAGCATCAACTTTATTTGATAACAAATTATCACCATCTACTGAAAATACACTATATAAAAACATACTAGAAACGATGAAACCAAAACTCAGTATGAGCTTTCGGATTGAGCTACACCGACACTTTTTTAAACATTGTCCTCTCTTCATATATTTTCCTTTCATTGAATTGTTAACCAGTTGTAACACCAAAATGCTCTTTTGCTTACTCTACTCTAAATGAATCCTCCTATATTTAAGATTTCTATAAAGATGGAATGCTATCATTTAGAAAATTCCATAAAACAAGCAAATTATCAATGTTATAAAGATCTCAATTGAATCTCTTGTATAATATGTTTTACATCCTCCTTATCTACTTTTGGAATCCATTGCAGACAGTTCGCTGTCGCGTAAGCACAGGCACGAATGACTGCTTCTCTATCAATGAATCCTTTGTTTTCTAAAGAATGGCAAAGGCTGCCGAGAAAGAAATCACCCGAAGCAATAGGATTTTTGACTTGAATTTTTGGAAAAGTCAATTGAAACAGATCATCTTGCAAACGAGCAACAACCCCTTTACTACCCATTGTGACGATAAAATAGGGAATTTCTGCATACTCTTTCAAGATGTTTGCCACTTGCTCTACTGTATCAGTTGGTTTTCCAGTCAGATCTGTCAATTCCTCGTCGTTAATTTTTACAACTTTAGGACGAGCTAAGAAAGCTGCTTGTAAAGCTGTGCCGCTAGTATCAACTACTAAATTTACATTTTGAGGTAAAAGACGACTAATTTGTGCGATATAATCATCTGGCATACCTTTCATTAAAGAACCTGAAAAGACAACATTGTCACCAGGTTTGATAGATTTTAAAAGATTCGCTGTAAATGTATCCAGCAGTTTTTCATCTAAATCAAAACCTTTTTCATAAACTAGATAAGTCTTTCCAGTTTCAGTATCAATCGTAATCGTGCAAGTACGGGTATTTTTCACTACTCTGGTCACGACAAGCGGAATGGAGTTTTCTTTATTTAACTGCTCAATGTATTCCCCCATTTTGCCACCCAGCATTGTATGAATACAAAAATTTCCTTGCTCTTTGTCTTTCTCACAGTTCAAAACATAAGCAACATTGAAACTCTTTCCACCAGCATTTTCATGTACTGCGTCCGGACGATTGACTAGATCTTCTTTCAAATCATGTAGTAAAATAGTCCGATCCAAAGCAGGATTGGGGCAAACTAAATGAATCATTCTTTTCCTTTCTTTTTTCAAGCAAAAGCCAGACTATTTCAAAAGGAATAGCCTAGCTTATTTTATTCTATTATTCTATTTTGCATTTGCAGCATATTCTTCATTTCGTTTAATCATTTGTTTTCTATACCAAGCAAAGATACCGATATAAAATGCTAGAAAGGCAATAACACCAAAGATAGCCTTTATATCACCGGTAGTCGCATTCCCGATTGTCCAACCAAATAATTTTTCAATTGGTCCTTCAAGAGTAGAGTGAGTAATTAATTGTGTACTTGCTACACCTTTAGGAAATGCATCTACGCCTTTCGCTAAATCAGTAACAAATGGTGCAATCAGTGTTCCTGAAAGAAGGAATAATGGGAGCAACAACGTTCCAAATACAATCATGCGGATCAGCTTACCACGTGTTACAACAAGAAGCGCTGGCGTAACACCCATAGCAATGATTCCTGCAAGTGGCAAGATACCATTTCCCACTTTAGAAAGAAGAACTGCTTCAATCAACATAATTGGTGCTAAAACGTTAGCACATGCCCAAATTTCTGCTCGACCTGCGATAAATGGCCAATCCAATCCAATATTAAATTTACGTCCTTGAAGACGTTTTGTCGCAACATTTGTAATCCCTTGCGACAGAGGTTCTACTGCTGCGATGAACCAAGAACCAATAAGAGAGAATAATTCCAAGCAGACACCAGCAGTTAAGCCAAGAGACAACCAACCTTTGATAACGAGTGACCATTTTGCTGCTTCGGCAACACTAGATACTGGATGTGGTGTTCCCATAATCCCAATAACAATTCCAAGAATAAATCCAATAAAGAATTTAGAACCCCAGAAACCAATTTTCTTATTCAGCTTGGCAGCGTCAAAGTCATACTTATCCAGCCAAGGGAAAAATTTATCAAAAATCTTATCCAAAACCATGATGACTGGATTCATCATGTAGTTCATGTGAGTAGATGTCATTGGAGACGAACTTGGTGCATTGAGCAAGTCATCAAATGTTGGCTTCATTAAGTCCGAGTTAATAATTTTCATTACTCCAACGAGTACAACGGCAAGCGTTGCGACAAAGAGAGAAACACCTTGACTAACACCATTATTGTCCGCATACCATTTGATCAATAGACCTGTGATTGATAGATGCCAAATATCAAAAATATCAACATCTAAGGTATCTGTCTTTTTTGTAATCAACATCACAACATTGACGATGAGCATAACGAGCAGGAAATAAAGCGTCCAAGCAGAACCCCATGTAATCGTAGCTAATGGTGCCCAACCAACGTCTGTAATATTAAGTTGAATACCGGTGTTTTCAACAAATTTTGCAAGCGAAGCTGAGAATGCGCCATTCAGCATACCGATAATAGCGCCGATACCAGTAAGAGCTATGGCAAGTTTAATACCGCCTTCCAAAGCTTTGGAAAACTTCACTCCAAAACATAAAGCAAGTACTGTTAAAACTATCAACATGATGATTGGTGCGCCCATATCTAAAATGGGTTTAAAGAAGCGATTCGCTAAGTCAATAATGACATTCATAAAAAATCCTCCCGATTTTATTTTTTTGAATGATAGTGAACGAAAAGAGAAATGACAAAATACTAAAGTCAATAAATATCCATCTTACCTACCATTTCAACTTCTCATTATGAATTTTCTAATGGATTATTTAACTAAGTCCCTGTTCCTTAATAGCTGCTTCAATATTGTCATATACTGGCGCACTCATTGCTGGAATACGGAATAAAATTGGTCCAGCTTCAACAACCGGGATCCCCGGTTCAAATCCTAAATCGGTTGCTGCTATTGGTGTGAAAATATCGTACCCCTTTATCAAGTCTTCATTAACATCTTTTACCATGACAGCATCGCACTGAACATTATAACCACGATTTGAAAGTTCTTCTTCCAGTGCATTTTTGATTTGATGGCTTGAGTTTACTCCTGCTCCGCAGGCTGCTAAAATTTTAATCATTGTAAAATCCTCCATTTTATTTTTAATGATTTATTGTTTCCGAAATATAATGAAATAGTTTATCTGCATCGTCCATCTTAGATAAGGCCTCTAGGTTTCCGGCAGCAGTAAAAAAGTCCATCAATTGAGCCAAAATATTCGTTTGGCTATCATTAGAATTATTGATAATGAAGAACAACAGCGATACTTGCACTTCATTTGATGGAACAATCATATTATGAAAGGTCACCGGTTGATCCAATCGAACCACTACCACTTTTTCTGCTAAATTATGGACAATATCTGTATGCGGAATCGCCACATTCGGCAAATCCTTTCCTAAAAAATTCATATCCAATCCAGTAGGAAATGCCCTTTCACGTTCAATCAAGGCATTTTTATAAGAAAACGTTACAATGTGTCTCTCCTCAAGGAGATTAGCAACTTGATTAAAAAGGTCTTCTTGATTATCAGCATGTAGACAAAAAACTAAATCTTTCTCAAAGAAATGATTAAGTCCCATCATATTCTCTCCTTCTGTTTATTTGTGTTATTTTGTTTGCAAAACCATTATACAATTATTTGAAAGCGTTGTCAATGATTTATTATGCTTTATTTTGTTGTTTTTTGTTTGACAATGCTATTTTTAGATGTTATATTGTTGTTGTAAAAGAAAAAGGAGGTATAACAATGAAAGTTATATTAGCAGCGGACCGAGACGGCTTTGACTTAAAAAATAAAGTGAAAACTCATTTGCTTCAGATCGGTTATGATATTACAGATCTTAATGAAACAGAAGGAGCACTGGACTTTGTCGATTCTACAGTCTCTCTTGTGAAAGAATTACGAAAAGATGATACAGCTCGCGGTATTCTTTTTGATCGTTTTGCGATTGGCTCTTACATGGTCGCAAATAAACATAGAGGCATTATCTGCGCTGCTGTCTCAGACGAACATTCTGCCATGATGACTATTCGTCATAATTCAACACGAATTATCACTCTGGGTGCAGCTATCCTTGGAGAAGAGTTGGCAAATGCTTGCGCAGAGGCTTATTTAAAATCTGATTATGATGCTGGGCGGCACCAAGTACGCATAGATATGCTTAATAAATTGTGTTAAAAAGTTGGAGGAAAAGATTATGAAAATTGCTCTCGGTTGTGATCATATCGTAACGGATACAAAAATGAAAATTTCTGAACACTTAAAAGACCTTGGACATGAAGTCATTGATGTTGGGACCTATGATTTTCATCGTACTCATTACCCAATCTTTGGTCGTTTAATTGCAGAAAATGTTGTTTCAGGAAAAGCTGATCTTGGAATCGCCCTTTGTGGCACTGGTGTGGGAATTTCTGCCTCTGCCGATAAAGTTCCAGGTACACGTGTTGCTCTTGTTGGCGACGTTCTAACTGCGCGTTATGCAAAAAAAGAACTGAATGCAAATATCATCGCCTTTGGAGGACGCATTCTTGGTCAAAACCTCATCCACAATATCGTTGATGTTTTTCTTGAAACAGAATACCAACCAACAGAATCCAATAGACAACTGATTGAAAAAATCAATAACACTATTGAAGTCAGCCCTGAAGTCGCCAAAAATGATCATATTTTTGACGAAGAAAATGCGAAGTGGGCTCGCGGTGAATATCATGATTAAATAAAAGTTAATACTCATAAAAACAGGCTCAATCTAACATAGATGAGACCTGTTTTTTTATAGAAACTGTCAATCTTTCTTCAAAAAAATCACCTGCTTCTTCACGAACAAGTGATTAAAATATTAACTATAACACACGCGTATACGATTGATATTTTTCCTTGATTTTAGGTGATAGATGATCGTCTGTAATAACTGCATCCAAATCATCTAATTGGTAGAAACAATAGAAAGAATAACTATCAAATTTACTATTATCCGCCACAATATACTTTTCAATCGCATTATTCAAGATAATTGCATTGCCATTTCCTTCTTCTTCATTAGCAGTCGTAACATTATGTCCATCAATCCCATTGACACCAATAAACGCTTTAACAACTTTGATTTCCTTCAATAATTTATTAGCAAACTGCCCGACAAACGTTTGTGTCTTCACCCGATAGCGACCACCTATCAGAATAATATCACAATTAGGATTATCTTTCAATTTTTAAAAAATAGGGAGCGAATTTGTCACAATGCTCACGCTTTTATCAGCTAAATAATCTCCGATAAAATCCGTCGTTGTTCCTGAACCGATAAAAACTGTGTCACCAGAAGAAATTAAACTGGCACATTTTCGAGCTATAGCTTGTTTTTCTTCAATATTCAACATCGTTTTTTCAGTATGAGAAGCTTCGTTCAAGCCATTTTTGACTTTTTTATGAGCTCCTCCATGAACCCGAGTCAACAAGCCCTGCTTTTCTAAATCGATCAAATCTCGACGTATCGTCATATCGGTCACATCTAACAGTTCTTTTAACTTCTTAACAGAAACGACTCCTTGCTGATCCAGTTCTTGAAGAATAACTCTATGTCGTCCTTCTTTCATTTTGTCTCCTTTCTAATCATATAATTAGATTCCTCAAATATATTATACAACAAATTATTCATTTTGAAAAATTAAAAACAAGATTTTTTTCATTTTTGTCAGTTATTGTTTGACTTTGTTTTGTTTGTACTTTATAATGAAATCATATAAAATAAAAGGAGTCTGGGAATGACAACAAAACAAGAAAAATTAAACCGTTTATGTGATAAAAATGGAATTATTGGTGCTTTAGCCATTGACCAACGTGGAGCTTTACGCCGTATGCTTGGTGAAGATACTCCGGTTAAGCAATTGGAAGAGTTTAAAGTATTAGTATCGAAATATTTAACAAGGTATGCTTCTTCTATTTTACTTGATCCAGAATTAGGATGGGAAGCTGCAACCGCTCGATCCGAAAACGCTGGATTACTTGTCGCTTACGAAAAAACAGGTTATGATAAAACTGTAGCCGGTCGTTTCCCTGACCTTGTCGAAAATGTATCAGTTCAACGCCTCAAAGCCCAAGGTGCCGATGCTGTAAAAGTCTTACTCTATGTAGATATTGACGAAGGTAAGGAAGTCAATGATATTAAAGAGGCCTTTATTGAACGTATCGCTTCTGAGTGCAAAGCCGAAGATATGCCATTTTTCCTTGAGTTGGTTTCTTATGATGCCAAAGTGACAGATGAAAAAGAATATGCCAAACTCAAACCTCATAAAGTCATTGAAGCTATGAAACTATACTCACAAGAACGATTTGGTGTTGATGTCCTCAAAGTTGAAGTTCCTGTTAATATGAAATACGTTGAAGGTTTCGCTAAAGATGACATCTTATACAATAAAAAAGAAGCGGCAGCCTTCTACAAAGAACAAAGCGACGCCACTTCTCTTCCATTTATTTTCTTATCTGCTGGTGTTTCCGCTCAACTGTTTCAAGATACTTTACGTTTTGCTAAAGAAGCTGGGTCAACTTTCAACGGTGTCCTTTGTGGACGCGCTACTTGGGCTGGTGCTACAAAGGCATATCAGGAAGGTGGCCAGGAAGCTACAATTAAATGGCTTGAAACAGTGGGCAAACAAAACATTATTGAATTAGATGCCGTTCTTCAAGAAACTGCTACTCCAGTTACATTTTAATAACTTTATATCTTCATATTTTTATATAGCTATAATTTCAAAATGCATTAGTTGATCGGATTCTAATACATTGATAAATCAACTTTGCAGATTTCAAGAGATCAAGCTTCACTTCACTTGCCTTTATTTCCGACCTTCAATAATCCACAAATTTTCCGAGGTCATGTCGTGGAGGTGGGAAGATAGAATCAAGTTTCTACGAAACGATTGATTTCTGTCCCACCCCATCATTATAGCATCCTTATTTATCCCCTTTATTCCGAATCACAAAGCCAGTTTTCTTTTCGCTTGAAGTATTGCGAGGTTTTTTGTGATCTTTACGGTAGCGTTTTTCCTTGTCAAAATGCTCATTGCGAGCTCCTTTTTTGTAATTGTCGCGTCTATTACCACGATCACGACGATTACCACCTTTATGATTCCGATTTCCCTTATTGGCACCAGAAACATATTTAAACGGTAGTGGTTTTTCGCGCGCAATTTCCACTTCTGGAAGAGTATCTGGGTCCTGTACTGTCAGACTCAAAATATATAAGGCTAATTCTTCCGGTGTAAATTTAGCCGCTAGCTTACGAGCATCCTTACCAAATTTCTCAAAATTGCTACGAATAGCTTCATCTGCAAAATCTCGTTCAATCTTTTTGAGTGCAACTTTTTTCTTAGCTTGAAAAGCTTCTTCTGCAGATGCTGGCTTCATGCCTTTCATACGTTTTTTGGTTAAGCTTTCAATGATTTGAAGATAACCCATTTCATTTGGCGCTACAAATGTAATAGACTGACCAGATTTTCCAGCACGACCTGTCCGTCCGATACGATGAACATAACTTTCGGGGTCTTGTGGAATATCGTAATTGTAAACATGGGTAACACCAGAAATATCTAATCCACGTGCAGCTACATCTGTCGCAACCAAGACATCCAGATTGCCGTTTTTAAAGTCTCGGAGGACGCGGAGGCGCTTGCCTTGGTCCAAATCACCATGGATCCCCTCTGCTCGGAAACCACGGAGTTTAAGTCCACGAGTCAGCTCATCCACCCGTCGCTTGGTCCGACCAAAGACGATAGACAGCTCAGGCTGCTCCACATCCATCAGGCGTGTCATGGTATCAAATTTTTCATTTTCTTTTACGCGAATGTAATATTGATCCACCAGCTCCGTTGTCAATTCTTTTGCTGCAATCTTGACATGTGTTGGATCTTTCATAAACTTCACACCAATCCGCTTGATAGCATCTGGCATCGTCGCAGAAAAGAGCAAGGTTTGGCGTTCTTCTGGTACGCGTGAGATGATTGCTTCAATGTCTTCTAAGAAGCCCATATTGAGCATTTCGTCTGCTTCATCTAAAATAAGAATTTCTACATGATTGAGTTTCAACGCCTTGCGCTTAATGAGGTCTAATAAACGCCCTGGGGTTCCTACGACAATGTGGGCGCCTGATTTCAAGGCTTTAATTTGCTTTTCAATGCTAGAGCCACCATAAACTGATCGAACTTTCACTCCTTTACTACGGCCAAAGCGAAAGAGCTCTTCCTGACTTTGAACAGCCAACTCACGAGTTGGTGCAATAACTAACGCTTGGATAAAGGGATTTTCTGTGTTAATTCTTTCAAGAGTTGGAAAACCAAAAGCAGCTGTCTTTCCTGTACCAGTCTGCGCTTGTCCAATCACATCTTTTCCCTCCATAGCAAGCGGGATTGTTTGTTCTTGGATTGGGCTGGCTTCAACAAAGCCAGCTTTTTCAACCTCTGCTAACAATTCAGGAGACAAATGGAATTCATTAAATTTCAATGTTCTTCTTCTTTCTAAAAAGGCAGTGCGAAGCTACCTTATCAAACATATTTTGCTTTTCATTCAACGAATCTGACACAAGGGTTCCAATCGAAACGACTGCAGCTTAATTTTCTGTCAAAGATGAATGAGAAAGCTAACTAATTTACAACTTATCTAGTATAACATAAAGAAAGGTAAAAAGATAGGATTTGAGTGTACAATATTTTATTAGAGATTCTCTTTGTAAAAAATGAAAACTTGAAAATCATTTTCAAAAACATTATAATCTACAAAGAAGAGAGGAGATAGGTATGAATAAATTTTTACGCGTGATTTTCATTTTGCTTATCCTAGCTATGCTGAGTGCAGCTATTATCCAGATTTTCCAGCCCCAACTCTTAGGCGCTGAATCTATCTATGGTCTAGCACCCTACTGGCAGAGAGAAATCGGCTTCTGGAATCTGGCTATTCTGCCGTTACTACTTGCCGCCAACATGAAGTATGATTGGTTCTATTTGCGTATGACCCTACTAGCTCTAATTCTGGGTGGACTGGGCTTTGGCACCAACCATCTGCTAGGCTATCTGGAAAAAGCCAATCAAGTTAATCTACTGGGCTGGATTGAAAATTATTTGCTGGTTTTCTGCTGGATGATTGGTTGGGGATTAGAATATCGAAAAAGACAAAAAAACGATGAAGAGGCTTCCAAGAGTTAAGGAAGCCTTTTTAATTTATTATCGTTTATTGGCCAGCCACTTAAGAACCTTGGTCAGAAGTCCCCATATAACTAAACTAATGACAACAATATAAATCCAAGCATTCTTGTCATTAGATAACGGAAGTGGTACATTCATGCCAAAGAACCCAGTAATAACAGCAAGAACCGCTAAGAGAACAGAAATGATTGTTAAAACGGTTAAATTGTCATTCAGATTATTATTCAAAATATTGTTGTAAGAACCTGACAATTGACTGAGAACTTGAGAAATTAAGTCAGTCATTGCTACTAACTGGCGAGCTTCAATCATGACATCATCAAACTGCTCTTTTTCAACTTCATCTAAACGGCGATAAATTGCATGTCCTCTAATATGCTCTAATAACATGCGATTTTGCTTTGCAGCAGCGACCAGATAGACCATGGAAGTCTCTAAGTCTGCCAAAGCA
Organism: Streptococcus sp. SI1; assembly: GCF_030439945.1. Taxonomy (NCBI): domain Bacteria; kingdom Bacillati; phylum Bacillota; class Bacilli; order Lactobacillales; family Streptococcaceae; genus Streptococcus; species Streptococcus sp. SI1. Next base: position 100,104 of record NZ_JAQFJE010000001.1, on the reverse strand, counting down.
AAGAGATTTTTTTTAGTGGTTGTTTGGTGCAAGAGATGATTGATGTTATCTTTTGTTTCGTCCATTTGTTCAATCACAGGGTAATACGAATTACACACCAATTCTAAACTAGCAAATAGAAATTTGTAAACTGTAACTGGTTCATGGTGTTCAACATAATTTTTCATCATATCTACAACATAAGTATTTTCCTTATTGCTAATGGTAATGAGCCGATCCTGCTGTACCACAAAGGTCATAGGGACTGTTTCATAGTAATTTTTAGCTCTTTTTAAATTGAGTACATTGAAAATAAAAACAACTGTTCCTGTCTCACGATTGTAGTCCATGTGGGCGCGTTCATTTTTATCCAGTGCATACTCAATGGTTTCTTCATCAATATTGTATTTTTTATAAGAACCTGGGTGTTGACTCAAAATATCTGCATCCAAATTTATCCAGGCCATTCCACTCTGTAATTTCTTTTCGATAAACACTACTTTCCCCTTTCACTATCAATGGAAAAGGACTGAGAGAAGAAAGCTCAATCCTTAGGAAAATTTAATATATACAATTCAGTAAATCTTTATATCCCGTAGCAACTAACCTAGCGAGCCGATTTTATTATAACTATGATGTTGCTATACACGGTCTGTAATCAGATAGTTTTGGTATGTCACATCTTCTCTTCTAACTTGACATCCGGATACTTGTCTGCGAACCAGCGAAGAGCAAAATCATTTTCAAAGAGGAAGACAGGCTGGTCAAAGCGGTCCTTGGCTAAGATATTGCGACTCGAGGACATACGCTCATCAAGGTCATCTGGTGAAATCCAGCGAACTGTCTTTTTGCCCATGGGATTCATAACCACTTCGGCGTTGTATTCATTTTCCATGCGATGCTTGAAGACTTCAAACTGGAGCTGACCGACAGCTCCTAGCATATACTCGCCAGTTTGGTAATTGGTATAAAGCTGAATGGCTCCCTCTTGCACCAGCTGTTCAATCCCCTTATGGAAGGATTTTTGCTTCATGACATTCTTAGCTGCAACCTTCATAAAAATCTCTGGGGTAAAGGTTGGCAGAGGTTCAAATTCAAACTTGTTCTTGCCCACAGTTAGAGTATCTCCTACCTGATAAGTCCCAGTATCGTAAACTCCGATGATATCACCTGCCACAGCATTTGTGACATTTTCTCGACTTTCGGCCATAAACTGGGTGACATTAGACAGCTTGGCAGACTTTCCAGTGCGAGGCAGATTGACACTCATACCGCGCTCAAACTCACCAGAAACGATGCGGACAAAGGCAATACGATCGCGGTGGCGCGGATCCATATTGGCCTGAATTTTAAAGACAAAACCTGAAAAGTCTGGGCTGAGCGGCTCGACTTCTTCACCATCTGTCTTCTTATGGCCATGTGGTTCCGGAGCAAACTTAAGGAAAGTTTCTAAGAAAGTCTGCACGCCAAAGTTGGTCAAGGCTGAACCGAAGAAAACGGGTGTCAGCTTACCGTCTAAAATCGCTTCTTCTGAAAATTCATTTCCAGCTTCCTGTAGGAGTTCGATATCTTCCTTGACCTGATCATAGAAGGGGTTGGAAGCAAAAAGTTTGTCCCCATCTTCCAAAGAAGCAAAACGCTCAACACCTTTATACAGTTCTAGACGTTCATTATAGAGGTCATAGAGACCCTCAAAACTTTTTCCCATACCGATTGGCCAGTTCATCGGGTAGCTAGCGATGCCTAGAATTTCTTCCAGTTCTTCCAGTAGGTCTAAAGGCTCACGGCCGTCACGGTCCAGCTTGTTCATAAAGGTGAAGACTGGGATATTGCGATGTTTGACAACCTCAAATAACTTCTTAGTCTGAGTCTCAATACCTTTAGCCGAGTCAATGACCATGACCGCTGCATCGACCGCCATCAGAGTTCGATAAGTATCTTCTGAGAAATCCTCATGCCCCGGCGTATCCAGAATATTGACCCGTTTGCCATCGTAATCAAACTGCATGACAGAGGACGTCACAGAAATTCCCCGCTGCTTTTCAATATCCATCCAGTCGGACTTGGCAAAGTTTCCGTTCTTTTTCCCCTTGACTGTCCCAGCCTCACGAATCTCGCCTCCAAAGTAGAGCAGCTGCTCCGTAATGGTCGTCTTCCCTGCGTCCGGGTGGGAAATAATAGCAAAAGTCCGTCGCTTCTTAATTTCTTCTTGTAAAGTCATCTTTTTCTCTTTCTTTCATTTTAGAATAATCGTGAATGTTAGCATCTACTTTTTATCTTTACATCGGAATCCTTGATCCTTTCAACTTATCCATTATAGCGGATTTAGCGCTTTTTTTCAATAATCTAGAGAAGATAAAAATCGCCCTCTCGGGCGATTAATTTATTTTTTTCGATAGTCGAGACTTCTATTAAAATCTCACAAGCACACTAGCAAAGAGAAAAATCGCTAAGATAACCATTAACACCAGTAAATAGATTAACCGTTGTTTCCTCGTTTGAAGCTCTTCTGTTTCTTCTGCTGTCATGGAAAAAATGGCCTTGTTCCGTTTTAATAGGTACAAAATCAATCCTTCTCCTCGTTGACCACCAGTCGTTAAAAAAGCCCAAAATTTGGGGTGTTTCATCCCGCGAACCGCAGCATCTAATTCAACCAATTTAAATAATTGATAAACAAACAGTCCATTTGTTACGATAAGCAAACCAATCAAGGTCAACAGATACCAAGTCATGATAAAACCTCCTATATTTTACGAATAATCTGCACCAATATATACCCACTTGTCCCAGTTACCAGCGCCACCGCTAACAAGGTCAACAGATAACTCTTAGAGATTGGAGTGACAAAAATGAAGAAAAGGAATAATAAACAAATATTACATATAAAGGCTAGTAAAATCTTTCGATTGCTCTTAACAGTATTAGTGGAATCTTCTAAGTGCTGAATCATATGCTCATCTCCTTTCAACAATTCATCCAAACTAACCTGATACAAATCACTTAACTGTAAAACATATAAAATATCCGGATAAAATTTTTCTGTTTCCCAATTTGAGATAGTTTGTCTAGATACATTTAATTCTTCTGCGACACTTTCTTGTGTCAGGCCACATATTTGCCGCGCTTCTTTTAATTTTTTACCAATTTCCATGATCTCTCTCCTATCTTTCTACTCTCATTTTACTATTTTCTTGCATAAAATCTAGCAAAAATTTTTTACATTGCACAAAATAGTGGAAAAAATCCTGCCAAGGAAATTTGACAGGAAAATAAATATTGAGATATATCAGTTTGAAATTATTTTTGATTTCTTTTTCCATCGCCTTTTAAATATTTCATCAAGAAGAATCAAGGTGACAGACAGTATAGTTGAAACAACCAAATAATTAAACAAAATATTCTCCCCTTTAATAAAAGGTGGGTGTGTCATAAGACCATAGTTGCCACCTGTCAAATGATTAACCCCTACTAAAAATAAATCTAATGCAAAAGTATAAAAAAGAATCTGATATTTTTTTAGTGCTTTCTTATCATACGAATTCATCAGATACACAAGGGAATTACCCAACAAGGCATAATGGCCAATCAAGAAAGAAAAGCTCGTAATATGTGGAAAATCATAAGGGTCAAAGACCGGATAGCCCAAAGCAAATACCGCACCGCTTACTCCCATTAAAGCAAAATACTGTTTGATTCGCCAGTTGTCTGGTAAAAAAACAACAGCAAGCATGGCTAAACGACAATGATAAAGGGGTAAACTATTGGCTAGTGGTAATCGAAAGCCAATATACCATGTATAAAGAACAACTAACTGTATAATTTGAATCCATTTAAACGTTTCTACAATATATGGATTATCATGATATTTCACAGCCACATAGATGAACAGTAAGATAAACATAAGCATCAATCCATGCCAAAATGTCGATATCAGAGGTGGTTCTGTTATATGAGTAGTTAAAAAATTCTTCAGCACAATTTAATTTTCCTGTCTTATCGTTTCTTCTTGTTCTTGCTTAATCTGTATTTGTTTAAAGACCAGAGAAATCATCCAAATAGCTAAAATCAGAGGCAATGACACCAATAGATAATTGCTAATCATCCCATAATCACCTACTAAAGGCGGCTCCTTCAAAAAACCATAATTTCCACCGCTCACAAAATTTACAAATAATAACAAGAGATTCATAGCAAAACTAATCTCTACAATTCGCCGCAAGCCCAATTGCTTACTATCATAATGATTCATCAAATACGTAAGAGAATTTCCCAAAAGAGCATAGTGGCCAATCAGATAAGATACTAAGGTAATATGAGGAAAAGCAAATGGATCAAACAAAGGATAAATCAATGCACAAATAGGCCCAAATACTCCCAAAAGTGCAAAATATTGTTTATAAACTGAGGAATCAGGCAGAAATAAAATAGCAAACATCGCCAATCTACAATGATAAAAAGGAAGTGCCTCAGATAGTGGTGACAAAGTGGCGACATACCAGCTATAAAGCATTAGAATTTGGAATCCTTGTACAAATTTTAAAATAATTTGATAACGCTTATTTCGATGATATTTTACAGCACTGTACATGATGTAAATGATTCCTAAAAACATTATTCCGTACCAAAACGGGGTCAATTGTGGTGCCTCCGTTTTATGGTTTGTAAAAAATTCTTGTAGATTCATCTTCTACTAATCCATCCTATCAATTAATTTTTTTATGACACTTAATTTTCTTGTTGTAGCAATAATACCTAATTTCTTTTCAAGAAAATTATTATTTAATTTCTTTATTCTAGCATCTCTTGGTAGATACATATAAAGGCAAGTTTCTCCAACTGCAAATATTTCATCTGTAAAGTTCATTTCTCTCACTTCTGTCAATCGCTCTGTCGAAATATGACTGTTTGTAAAAACCAGATGAATCCGTGATGAATCCAATTCCTCGGGGAAAGGATTTTGTAAGATAGCTTTTTCTAAATCCGATTTTTCTTTTACAATAATGGCTAAATTTGCGCCGATTTTCTCTAAAATCAATTGATGAATATGTCGAGCCAATTCTTTAGCAGATATACTCGTTTCACAAATCACATTACCTGATTGAATATAACTTGAAACATTATCTAAACCAGATGTTCCCAACAATTGAACTAAATCACTCATCTTAGGAATTCGATTTGGTCCCATAGGCATCACACCGCGAAGAAGAGCAAGATACTGCACCTGATGCTTACACCTCATTCTCCAATTCCTCTACTAGATTAGCTAAATTCATAGAGTTACTTCCTTTTATCAACACTTGATCTGCTGGTTGGAGCACTTTTTTAATCGCTTTTACTAAGGCCGGAAACTGGTCTTTTTCAGCATTTTTTACAAAATAGTGGACTCTCCCTAGCGGGAAAATTTCCTTGGCATAGCTAAAAAGAGCAGCCATATCTTCTCCGTAGAGAAATATTTCTGATAAAATTTCCGGATTTAGACTAGTTATCATAGCGCTATGCATTTGTTTAGACTCAGCCCCCAGCTCCTTCATATCAGCTAAAACAACCAACTTCCGACCATTATCATTATAAGGAATTGTAGAAAAAGTTTCCAAAATCAGACGCATAGCTGTTGGATTCGCATTATAAACATCTGAGAGGATATCAGCTCCATTTTTAGCTTTTTTCCATTCAGTGCGATTTCGCGTTAATTCAAGAGTTAAAAAAGCTTTTTGAATGGCCTCTTCTGTCACCCCTTCTTTTAAAGCTACATAGGTTGCAACCATAGCATTAGTCGCATTGTATTTTCCAGTTACTGGAAGGTCAATAGCACTAGTTAAAAAGTTGGTCTCAAAGGTCAAGCTATCTTTTCGTTCTTCTAATTTTGTTAGACAAATATCTTCGTCTGGACCAAAACGAACAACATTTTGCTGACTTGGTAAAAAGTCATTGATAATCTTGTCCGCTGGAACAACTAAAAGAGCCCCATTTTTCATACCGTCAGCGATTTGTAGCTTTCCTTTTGCAATTTCATGACGGCTTTTAAAAAATTCTAGATGTGCTTCTCCAATTAAAGTCACTATGCCTACTTTTGGCTGAGCGATAGTAGATAAAAGATGAATATCCCCCATGTGATCTTGCCCCATTTCCAGAACCAACTTTTCAGTATCATCTGGCATATGCAAGACCGTATAAGGAAGACCAATTTCATTATTGTAGTTTCCTTGCGTTTTGTAAGTCTTATAAGCCATTGACAAGAGGTGAGCCAGCATGTCTTTGGTCGTCGTCTTACCATTAGAACCTGTGACTGCAAAAACATCTACCTTCATCTTTTCCAGATAATACCGTGCCAAATGCTGCAGTGCTGCTAATACATCATCTACTAAAATATAAGGATAGCCTTCCAATTCTTTTTCTGACAAGGTTGCCACAGCTCCATTTTCAAATGCTGTCGCAATAAAGTCATGCCCATCACGCGCACCCTTAAGAGGCAGAAATAAATCTCCCTCTCCAATCAATCGGCTGTCAAATTCTGCCTTTCTAAATGTACAATCTGGAAATAGATGAACATCATTTTTGGCTTTCAAAACAGAAGCCACCTCATAGAACGTTAATTGCATTTTTATCCCCTGCTTATCTTAAATATCTCTAACTCTCTCATTATACCACAGAAAAACCGACTTTTACAGATTCACTAAAAGATCTAGCAAAATAACAGAAAAAATGAAAAGGCAGGAAAAATATTATCCCTGTCTTATCTTAATGCTAATGGCTAATTGCTTAGAACAAAACTTTAAAGTTGAAAGTAGAACTTGAATTTTGTTCGCTTTTCAAGCTTGAAACAGCACCTAATCCATCTCGCTCAAAATCTTCTCACAGTAAGTGTTTTTCACGTTTTGCAAAGATTTCTTGGGCTAAGAGGACTAATTGCTCGATCAAGTCAGAGTAAGAAAGTCCCATATTTTCCCAAAGAAGTGGATACATTGACCACTGTGTGAATCCAGGCATCGTGTTTAACTCATTGAGGAAAATCTCACCCTTATCAGTATAAAAGAAATCACAACGAGATAACCCAACGCCACCAATTGCATGGAAAGCTTTTTCAGCATAGTCACACATAGTGGCAATAACATCTTCAGAGAGTTTTGCAGGGATATCCATAGTAATTTTATTGTCAATGTACTTGGCTTCGTAATCATAAAAAGCGACATCTTTCACCACTTCACCTGGTAAACTACTTTTAGCTCCTTCGTTCCCAAATAAACCAACTTCAATTTCACGCGCATTGACACCTTGCTCAATCAAGACACGACTATCGTATTTGAAAGCTAACTTAAGAGCAGAACACAATTCATCTTTGTTTTCAGATTTAGAAATGCCAACACTAGAACCCATATTTGATGGTTTAGTAAAGACTGGATAAGTCAGATTAGCTTCTACTTCTGCAATCTTTTCTTCTACATCTTCCCCTTCCACTACGGCTACATACGGCACTTGAGGAATACCAACAGAAGCTAACACACGTTTAGTTGTGATTTTATCCATCGCAATACTCGACGAAAGAATATTGCAGCCAACATAAGGCATTTTCAACACTTCAAGAAATCCTTGGATAGACCCGTCTTCTCCCATTGGGCCATGAAGAACTGGGAACACAACTGCCCCTTCTTCGTAAATGTCACTCGGCTTCATTTTTTGACTCTCAATGACGGTATCATTGGTCATTAATTTTTCATCATCAGCAGGTTTGCTTGAAAATTCTTGCGTCTTGATAAAATCACCCGCTTGCGTGATGAAATAAGTTTTGACAAAAAATTTGTCATAATTAATCGCACGCATGACACTCTCTGCTGATAAGACAGAGACTTTTCTTTCCGCACTGCGTCCGCCGTAAAGAAGAATGATTTGTTGTTTTGACATTTTCATACCTAACCTTCTCATCTTAAAAGAAATCTACAAATTTAATCGCCTTTTAGTATACCATATTTTAGCTTGTTTTTGAACAGAAACAGAGCTTTCATTTTCTTTTAAACAAAGCTCTATCACCCTTTTACAACTCCGTACGATTCTCAATAGCTCGAAGCAAAGTCACTTCATCTGCATATTCAATATCAGAACCAACTGCTAATCCTCGAGCAAGACGTGTCACTTTGATACCAGCTGGCTTTAACACTCGTGAGATATACATGGAAGTTGCTTCTCCATCTGCTGTTGCATTAGTTGCTACAATCACTTCTGTCACTTCACTATCCATCAATCGTGTGATTAAACTTTTCAGATTGATGTCATCTGGATCAATACCATTCATAGGAGAAATCAATCCCTGCAAAACATGGTACAAGCCATGATATTCTTGAATGTTTTCCATAGCAGAGACATCTCGGCTATCTTCTACAACTAAAATAGTCGATTGGTCACGAGTCTCATCGGTACAGATAGCACAGGGATTGTCATCCGTTAAATTCCCACAAATAGAGCAATATGTTAACTCACGTTTTGCTGCAAGTAAATTTTTAGCAAATTCATTAACATCATCATCACTCATGCTAATGGTATAAAATGCCAAACGTGTTGCTGATTTGATGCCAATTCCTGGTAATTTTGAAAAACTTTCAATCAATTTTGCAATCGGTGTTGGATAAAGCATAAGTTCCTTTCTAGTTCATCGGATGTTGTTGATGATATAAGTTAATAATATCACGAGTTATACTATGGCTGACGGTTGAAGATAGGTTGGTGTTATGTGGAAATACGACCGCTACAGCAATCTGCGGATTATTACTTGGCGCATAAGCGACGACATTGGTGTTGATGGCTTCTTTTCCACCTGCAAAGGTTTCTGCTGTCCCTGTTTTCGCACTGATTGGCACTGCTTCACCTTGAGATAAAGTACGCCCTGTTGTAAAGCCGCTTGTGCCATGTACTACTTGGTAAAAACCTCGACGAATTAATTCCATATTGTCTTTTGAAATATCCACTTTATTTAACTCTTTGGTGGCTTTTCCTTCAATTAATTTTCCAAGACCACCTTTTTCATTATTGTCATAAATTCCTTCCACTAAGTGTGGTGCGATACGAGTACCACCATTAGCTACCGTTGCAGCATACTGAGCTAATTGCATTGGTGTATAATTATCAAACTGGCCAAAAGCATTGGTTAAATAGTTTGCAAACGTATATTTTTTAGGAGTATAGCCTTCGGACTCACTTGGTAAATCAATTCCTGTGGATGCTCCTAATCCATATTGCGCAAAAGTTTTACGCAATTTGTCCATAGAGGAATTCAAATTTTTCAAATCAATCGTCATATTAGGCGAATAAGGCGTTCCCATCATATTCAACGCTAGTTGGACCATGTATGTATTAGAGGAATATTCCAATGCTTCTAAAGCTGTAATTTGTCGCGCTCCATATTGTGTAAACCAAGAAGTGATTGCAGAGGAACCTCCAAAAGAAATCGGCTGATCTGTCATAACTTGATTTCCAGTGATAGCTCCATATTCCCAGCCAGCTGTTAAAGTCGCACCCTTAACAACCGAACCAGGCACAAAACTATTCATAATGGTCCCCAGAGAATCTGCTGTTAACTTCCCTGTATTGATGTCATGTTTCAGACCTGCCATTGCTAGAATAGCACCCGTTTTAGGGTTCATAGCAACTGCATAAACACCTTCCGAATGAGTGGCATGTCCACTAGCTAACTCGGCCGTAAAATATCGTTTTAGAATATCTTCAACACCATTCTGAAATGCCAAATCCAGTGTTAATTTCAGATTATTTCCCTTACTACCGTTGGAAATATTTTTAACACTTTCCATATTCCCATTTTTATCAAGATTGATTTCTTTGACTGCACGTTTCCCTTGAAGAGTAGATTCATATTGCTTCTCTAAGTAACTTGTTCCAACACGATCATTGAGAGAATAACCCTTTTTCAAATAAGCATTAACTTCTTCAGCGGGCAGACCTGCCTTTTCACTGGAAACACTTCCAATGATAGAGGCTAAAGATGTATCTAGCACTTTTCTATCCCAGCTAGTGGTAATACTGATACCAGATAAGTCTTTCGAACTAGAGGCAATTGTCGCAATTTGGTCAGCCGATAAATCATCTGTTCGAATATTTCCTGTCTCAAAATTTGCAATGGCATTCATTTGACTGAACAAATAAATCGTTTTTTTATCTTCATCTGAATAATTTAGCTCAGCCACATCCACACTCTTAACAGCATTCTTATAAATCTTAGATTCCGCCAAACGATTTCCATCTGAACTATATTTTTTATTTTTAGGAAGTCGATTAACAACTTTCTTATAAATCTCACTGTCTGCTAAATAATAATCTATTTGTTGCTGATCAGTAACATTTACATTAGAAATAGAAACGAATGGTAGCAACTTCTGAGCAATTTTTTTAATCTTTTCAGCTGTCATTTTATTGCTACGTGTAAAGGAAACAACTTGCTTGGTTGTATTCTCAACCAAAGGTTTCCCACTCGCATCATAAATCTGACCACGAACAGAACTGGTTGTCACTTTGGTTTTACTGGCCGTTGCTAACTTTTTTGTATAAAAATGTTTATGGACAACCTGCATATAGCCCAAGCGAACGATCAAGCCCATAAACAATAAAATCACAATTCCAAATAATAAATTCAAGCGTCGTGGGATAGAGTGACTATCAAATTTTCTTATTTTCTTAGACATATTTTCTCTCATTCTAGTCAAAATGCTACCTTTTATTGTACCACAAATCCAAGAAAATGAAGTCAAGTAAAATGGAAAATACTGATAAAAAATACAAGCAAAGAATGAAAGCTTGGCATAATATCAAAAAGCCCCGCTTACGCAGAGCCTCTTAATATTTTATTGGACTTATTTTCCAAGATAGTATTCTTTTACAAGATTCAATTTATCATCAAATTCAAAGACAAGTGGTGGGAAATTTGGAATTTCTACATTCATAATTTCGTCATCTGACAATTGCTTGATGTGTTTTACAAGAGCACGAATTGAGTTCCCATGTGCCCCAACAAACACATTTTTACCATCTTTCAAAGCTGGAGCGATTTTATCTTCCCAGAATGGAAGTGCACGTTCCAAGGTTACTTTCAAGTTTTCTGCATCTGGAATAACTGAGTCATCAAGATTTGCATAACGGCGATCAGTATGTGCTGAATATTGATCATCTTTCGCCATTGCTGGTGGCAATACGTCATAAGAACGACGCCAAATATGAACTTGTTCATCACCCCATTTTTCAGCTGCTTCAGCTTTGTTTTGACCTGTCAAACCACCATAGTGACGTTCATTCAAACGCCATGACTTTTCAACTGGAACCCAAAGTTGACCTGCAGCTTCAAGAGCGAGATTTGTTGTTTTGATAGCACGTGTCAAAACAGACGTATATGCTTGGTCAAATTCAATACCAGCTTCTTTGATCAACTTACCAGCATCAATTGCTTGTTGTGTCCCCTTTTCAGACAAATCAACATCAGCCCAACCCGTAAACAAGTTAGCTTTGTTCCATTCAGACTCACCATGGCGAGCAAAAACTAATTTTACCATTAGATATCTCCTTTGATTTTTGAAAACTGTATTGCAGTCACTACTCTATTTTACAAAATTTTTTCAAAAAAAGCTAGTATCAACGGGAGAATATTCTATTTTTGACAATTTTCTTTGTTTAGATAGCACCTATAATCTTAGCCGTTTTTCAAACAATCCGAGCAAATTCCATACATCAAAACTTTTGTTTTTGTAATACTGTAGCCTGTTTGCTCCTCGGCTTCTCGCTTAATATCTGGAATATCTACATCATCAAAATCAGCGATTCGCCCACATTTTTCACAAACAATATTCAAATGCTCATGCCCCATAAAATCAAAATAGGTCGTGTTGTCATTTTTTATTTTAATTTCCTCCACAACCCCCTCGTCAGTCAGCACTTTTAAATTATTATAAACCGTTGCTAAGCTCATATTAGGAAACTCAGGCCTCAAATCTTGATAAATCTTTTCTGCACTAGGATGCGCATGCGTCCAAATCATATAGGCAATAACTGCCTTTCTGGTTTCTGTAATACGCACACCTTTCTTTTTCAATCGTTGAATAACATTTTCATAATCACTTTGATCTTTAATTTCTAAATAAGGATGTAAACTCATTTCCTACTCACTCATAATCATTTTTCTTTATTATATCATGAAAACAGAAGAATGCGTATTAGAATGATTGTAACACAAAACAAATGCTAAACCTCTCCCTCAAACTATAGAAAAAAGCCTATTGCACAAGCTAGAAAGCTTGACGCAATAGGCTTTTTAAATCGCTGTTATTTTACAGCGTCTTTAAGAGCTTTACCTGCTTTGAAAGCTGGTACTTTAGAAGCTGCAATTGTGATTTCTTTACCAGTTTGTGGGTTGCGACCTTTACGAGCTGCACGTTCACGAACTTCAAAATTACCAAAACCAATCAATTGAACTTTTTCACCAGCTGAAAGAAATTCAGTTACTGCTGCAAATACTGCATCAACTGCTGCTGCTGAATCTTTTTTAGTCAATTCTGTAGCTTCTGCTACTTTTGCGATTAAATCTTGTTTGTTAGCCATTTAACAAATCCTCCAAAATATTTTATGAATTAGTAGTTACTAATCCTAACAAGTATTATCATATCTAAAAAATACCATTAGGTCAAGCACAAAACGAACTTTTTTATATTTTTCACAAAATATTAAACTTATTCATAACGAACTAGGACTGCCCAAGCATTTTCTCCCGTATGCGTTTGAATAATAGAACCCGTTTCTAAAACAGGAATTGGCATGGTCACATACTCTTGCAAGACTTGTTTCATCTCGTTCGCCAATTCAGCAGTCCCTGCATACGAAATTCCAATTTCTGCCACTTTTTTATCTTGCAGATTGACAGCTAAATCATTGACCCATTTTTTAAAAGTTTTTACGCCCCGCCCTTTTACAATTGGTTGTAGTTCATGCTGTTTCATCTGCATCACCACTCGAATATTCAGAAGCGAGCTGAGAAGTCCTGTTACACGACCAATGCGACCTCCTTTTACAAGATTTTCAAGAGTTGATACACCAATATAAAGTTCCGTTTTTTCACGCACTTCTTCAATTTTTGCTAAAATATCTTCTAAATCAGCACCTGCCTTGGCTAATTTGGCAGCTTCTACCACTTGAAACTTCAAAGCTTGATCTGTAAAAGAGCTATCAATGACTGTGACATCAACATTTGATAAAGTAGCACCTTGCCGTGCGGCCTCAACTGTTCCAGATAAAGCATGGGACATATGAATTGAAATGATTTTATCAGCATGTTCACCTAATCGTTCAAAAACCTCTGCAAAGACTCCAACGGGCGGTTGACTTGTCTTAGGAAGATTTCTACTGGACTGCATTAAGCGAAGAAATTCTCCTTCTTTCAGATCAGCGTCGGAATAAACAACACCATCTACCATTACAGACAAAGGGACGATTGTAATCTCTAAATCCTCTACAACTTGCGGTTCAATCGTAATAGATGAATCCGTTACAATTTTGATTTTTGCCATGTTTTCCCTACTTTATAATTTTTATCTATTTAATTTATTATATCAAAAAAATAATATTTTGTGGAATAATTTTTCTGAATAAAATATGTAAAAGATGTGTATAGCTCTTTATTGTTCTCAATAGACAGAATTATTAAATTTTCAGAAAATAATTGACACTCTAATGTTTTTTTGTTAGCCTATTCTAGTATCTTAAGTTAAAGTAAATTTTCAGAGAAAGAGGGAATAGTTGACAAATGAAACAGACAAAATTTTTAGGAATTCTTTGTCTTATACTGGCTTTCATTTCAATTATGGTTGGTGCTAGCAGTTTTTCTTGGCATAAACTACTTAGTGGTGAGACGAACACTTGGCTGTTGTTTTTAGAGTCACGCTTACCAAGGACCATTAGTATCATTTTGGCAGGTTCTAGCATGAGTATTGCAGGGCTTTTGATGCAATCTGTTACACAGAATCATTTTGCGGCGCCTAGTACAATTGGAACAGTAAATGCTGCAAAGTTCGGTATGCTTCTCAGCCTCTTCTTCTTTCCAACAGCAAATTTGGCTCAAAAAATGCTCTTCGCCTTTCTCTCTTCTATTTTTTTTACGATTATTTTTATTAGATTTATCAGAAAATTATCATTTAAGGAAAAATGGTTGCTGCCACTTGTCGGAATTATTTATAGTGGTGTCATTAGTGCAGCTGCTGAAATTCTTGCCTATCATTTTGATCTAGTGCAAAGTATGACATCGTGGACGCAAGGATCTTTTGCAATGATTCAGACACATCAATATGAGTGGCTTTTTTTGAGTTTTGTTATTCTGATTGCTGTCTGGCGGTTGTCTGCTACTTTTACAATCATGAATCTAGGAGAAGATGCTAGCCATAATCTAGGGATATCTTTTTATCAAATGGAAGGATTGAGCCTATTTCTCATTGCTCTCACAACCAGTGTGACAATGATTACAGTAGGCTCGCTTCCTTTCATAGGCGTGATTGTACCAAATATTGTGCGAAAATTTTATGGAGATCATATCACGCGCATCAAAAGTATTACTGCCCTGACAGGAGCAGGCTTGATTTTAATCTGTGATATTATGTCACGTATGGTGATCCGTCCCTACGAAATCTCAGTTAGTTTGATTCTGGGAATTTTTGGAAGTTTAACATTCATTTATCTTTTATGGCGAGGTGCCACTCATGAATAAAATGAAAATCCAAACAAGAGGACTCATCATCTTGCTACTTTTTGTGGCTATAGTAGCTATATTTTTCTACCTGATGCCAACAGAGTATCCTTTGACAGGCTTTATCATAAAACTGCGATCGCAAAAGTTATTGGCCTATCTAATCATTGCAGTTGCTGCTAGTTTTTCAACAATCAGTTTCCAAACGATTACTGAAAATCGATTTTTAACACCAAGTATCCTAGGCCTGGATGCTCTCTACGTGCTCATGCAGACTGTCTATCTATTTTTTGCCAATCAGTTTATTGGAAAGATATCAAATCCCTTGTTTGAGTTTATTATCATTATGAGTATTCAATGTGGATTTTTCCTTTGTTTGCAGCCTATGATTAAAAAACTGTTACAACAAGGTTTTGTGTTCATCTTACTCATCTGTATGGCATTAGGCACACTATTTAGAAGTACGAGTACCTTTCTGCAAGTATTGATGGATCCTAACGAATACGATAAGCTTCAAACAAAACTATTTCCTTCATTTCAACGAATGAATATGGAAATTGTTCTGATTGCTACTGTCATCATCGGACTAGTCAGTCTATATGTACTGAAAAAGAATGCTGTGCTCAATGTCTTCCGTTTAGATAAAAAGACAGCTATGATTTTAGGCATAGAGGTAGAAAAAGAGCAAAAAAAACTGCTATGGGCTATTGTTTTACTGACTTCGTCAACGACTGCTTTAGCTGGACCCATGATGTTTTTTGGCTTTATGATGTCTAATCTAGCCTATCTACTCATCAAAGAATACCAGCATAAATGGCTCTTTTTAGTGGCCAGTTTACTCGGCTTTATCTTTCTAATCAGCGGACAACTGCTGGTAGAGCGAATCTTTCAACTACAAATTAATGTCAGCATGGTCATCGAGTTAGTAGGAGGTTCTTTCTTCTTCTATCTGTTAGCAAAGGAGGCAAAACGTTAAATGCAATTAGAAAACATTAGCAAATCATTTGGGGAAGAGTTAGTCTTAGACGACATTCGTTTAAGAATTTCTCCCAGTAAATTCACCGCCTTTATCGGACCAAACGGTGCTGGCAAATCTACTCTTCTCTCTATCATGAGTCGCTTACTCAAAAAAGATCAAGGGTTTCTCAGTATCAAAGGAAAAGAAATTGAAGCTTGGAATTCTAGAGAATTAGCTAAAGAGCTAACGATTTTAAAGCAAAAAATCAACTATCAATCGAAATTAACCGTTGAAGAACTAGTTTCATTTGGGCGCTTTCCGTATAGCCAAGATTACTTAACAAAAGATGATGTTCAAAAAGTGGAGCAAGCCTTGATTTATCTGAATATCCTTGACTTGCGAAATCGCTTTATTGATACACTTTCAGGAGGGCAATTGCAACGTGTCTTTATTGCCATGGTTTTGGCACAGGATACAGATTTTATTCTTTTGGATGAGCCACTGAATAATCTGGATATTAAGCAAAGTATTGCCATGATGAAAATCTTGCGTTCACTTGTGGATGATCTGGGAAAAACGATTATTATTGTCATTCATGATATCAATATCGCTAGTCAATATGTGGATGAGATTGTCGCCTTTAAAGATGGAAAACTCTTTTGTCAAGGTACGACAGAACAAATCATGAAAAAAGAAACTTTAGATTCATTGTACGAAATGGACATAACCCTTGGTGAAATCAACGGGAAAAAAATCTGTGTATATCTATAATTTAAATTTGGAGGATTTCTGATGAAACAGAATACAAAAAAACTATTGTTATCTATCCTTACAGCTTTTGCTGTTGTGCTTTTAGCAGCTTGTGGTGCTCATAATAAACAAAACACAAAGACAAATACCTCATCTTCTGCAAGTGAAGTCTCTATTAAATCGGCAGCAGGGGAGACTAAAGTTCCAATCAATCCTAAAAAAATTGTTACGTTTGACCTTGGTGCAGCCGATACCATTCGGGCTCTAGGAAAGGAAAGTAGTCTCGCTGGGATCCCAAAGAAAACCTTGCCTGCTTACTTGAAAAATCTTTCAAAAAACATCAAAAATGTTGGCACCATGAAAGAGCCTGATATGGAGGCAATCGCTGCCTTGAAACCAGATTTAATCATTGCTTCTCCACGTACGGCACAGTATGTTAAGAAATTTAAAGAAATTGCTCCTACTGTCCTTTTTAAAGCAGATAATAAAGATTACTGGGGGTCTACTAAACAAAACATTCTCTCCCTGGCAAGTATCTTTGGAGAAGATGGAACAAAAAAAGCTAAAAGCGAACTAGCTGCATTAGATAAAGAGATTGAAAGTGTTGCAAGTGCAAATGAAAAGTCAACTAAAAAAGCCTTAACGCTTATGCTGAACGAGGGCGCAATGTCAGCATTTGGTGCGAAATCACGTTTTGCATTTCTTTATAGCACCCTGAAATTCAAAGCCACTGATGCCAAAATTAAAGACTCTCGGCATGGTCAAGAGGTCAGTTTCGAAAGTGTCAAACAAATCAACCCAGACATTATTTTCTCTCTCAACCGAACTCTTGCTATCGGTGGTGATAATTCAGTGAATAAAGATTTATTGAATAATTCATTAATTCAAGAAACAAATGCTGCTAAAAAGAAAGCGATTGTTAATTTAACATCGGATCTTTGGTACCTTAGCGGTGGTGGTCTCGAGTCTACTAAATTGATGATTAAAGATGTCAAAAATATAGCTGGAAAATAAACAAAAAGAGTTGAAAGAAAACTTACTTGAAAAGTTCTTTCAACTCTTTTGTTGTACAACATTCAATTATCTTCAGCCACCAATGTATGATTTTTGACGAAATAATGTTCTAAAATGCCCTCGTCTCCGAATAAAACTCCATGGAGAACCCCACCATAGACAGCTCCACCATCCATACCAATTTTTTGATCCTGCGTTCTCCAAAGGTGACTTGTCCCAGGTCTCTCAGAAAAGAGATAAAAAGTTGGGGTATGACCAAATACGATTGTCTTTCCGGTTTGATTGTATCCCTGATGAAAGGGTTCACGCAACCAAACCTTTTGATAATCACTAGTTTGGTGCCAATCTTTCAAATCTAAATCAATACCGGCATGCACAAAAATATACTGTTCTGTTTCAACAAAGAAGGGCATCTGACGGATGAAAGTCACGAGATCTGGTGCCTCTTCTAACACGCGCTTAGCATCTTCCACTCCATCAACAGGAGTATCTAAAGATCGTCTTAAAATGGAATTGATTGTCGTATCTCCACCATTACGGCGATAATGTTCATATCCTCTCTCGGGATTATCTAACCAAGTTAGAAACATATACTCATGATTTCCAGAAATGCAAATCGCTCCTTGCTTTACAACAAGGTTCTTCACACACTCTAAAACTGCTCTACTATCCTCACCACGGTCAATCAAATCTCCTAAAAAAATGAGCTGGCTTTTTCCATCCCATTTTTTGAGTAGCATTTTTAGCATATTTGCCTTTCCATGTACATCTCCAATTACAAAATAATTTGTCATGGTTTTCCTCCTGATAAAAGAAGAGATTGAAACGCAAGTCTCCAACTTCAAAGCCTCTTGTATAGTAAACAACTAGTGCAGAAACGAACTATACTCAAAGTACTACTTTGAAGTTATAGATAAAACTTGCGAAGCAAGTCACTCTTCCAAATTTGGAAGAGTGCTTTTGACGAAAACTTCATTTTATTCCATTGCTGACTTAGCAGCCTTCTAGGTGCTTAAGCAACTTTGTAGAAATTAGATTATACAAATATTCGGGGGCATTATACCAGAACTTTGGCATAACGAAGGAGACAAACAATGTCAACCTATTTACTGTTTCAATAGTTCTCTAGCCTGAGTGAGAGCTGCTTCAGTCACATTTTCACCCGCTAACATTTTAGCAATCTCTTCGATACGCTCTTCATCAGACAACAAGCGAACTGTTGAAACGGTTGAATATTCATCTGATATTTTCTCGATGAAAAATTGATAGTCTGCAATAGCAATCACTTGTGGCAGGTGCGAGATGGCAAGAACTTGTCCATTGGAGCCAATTTTATGAATTTTCTGAGCAATAGCTTGCGCAACACGTCCAGATACGCCTGTGTCTACCTCATCAAAAACAATGCTTGTCTTGCCTTCTTTACGAGAAAAAGCAGACTTGATTGCCAACATCAAACGTGACAATTCACCACCGGAGGCAATCTTAACGAGCGGTTTGTAATCTTCGCCCGGATTAGTCGAAATGTAAAATTCAACATGCTCATTTCCCTCGCGGCTAAACTTTCCTTTGGTAAATTGAACTCGAAAATTCGCCTTTTCCATATAGAGATCTTTTAATTCTTGCTGAATCTCTGCTTCTAATTGCTGGGCTAATTCGTGCCGTCCCTGACTCAGACGACCTGCTAGAGAGACCAAATCTTTCTCTAGCTTTCTCAACTCTTGATCCAAATCATTTGATGAGAGATTCTTTCCAGTCAGAAGCGCATATTCTTTAGAAATTTGCTCTAAATAAGCTAACACATCATCCACATGCCCACCGTATTTACGAGTAATGCTATAAATCAGATCTAGACGCCTTTCAACTTCTAAGAGACGATCACCATCAAAATCCATGTCATCTAGAATGTCTTCCAAACGCTTTGTTGCGTCTTCCAGTACATAGTAAGACTCAGAAAGATTAGCCGCAATTTCTTTGTAAGTAACATCGTACTCTTCGATAGCTTCCATATCATTCATGGCAGCTCGAATATTAGATAAACTCGAAAAATCCTCATTATCCAGCATAGCGTAGGCATTTGTCAAAGTGTCTGCAATCTGCTTATGGTTGAGTAATTTATCGCGTTCTTGGTTTAATGCCAAATCTTCGCCAGCTCTTAAATTAGCCGCCTCAATCTCTGCAATCTGATATTCCAGCATATCAATCCGCGCCTTATTTTCTTCTTGATTCTTCTGAATCGTTATAACTTGCTTACGCAACTGACGATACTGATCAAAAGTTTGCTGATAATCCGCTTTGAGTTTAAAAAATACTTCATCTCCAAACTCGTCCAACATAGCAATATGTAACTGGGAACGCATCAACTCTTCTTGGTCGTGCTGACCATGAATATCCACCAAATGCTGTCCAACCGATCGCAAAACGGATAAATTGACCATTTGACCATTAATACGGCTGATACTGCGACCGTTTTGGAAAATTTCTCGCCGAATAATCAACTCATCTGTCATATCAAGCCCTTGCTGCTCAAAGATTTCAACCAAAGCTTTACTCTGTTCAATCGCAAACAGTCCTTCAATCTCAGCTTTCGGAGCGCCATGACGAATCACATCTGTTGTTGCTCGGCTTCCCAACATCATATTCATAGCATCAATGATAATAGACTTCCCAGCACCCGTTTCACCTGTCAAAACGGTCATGCCTTGCTCAAAATTGAGAGAAACCTCTTCAATAATTGCAAAATTTTTAATGGAAATTTCAAGTAACATAGGCTACCTACCAATTTTTTATCTCTTCCAATACCTTATGAGCCATTTCTTCATTACGGAAAATAAGGAGGATTGTGTCATCATCCGCTAAAATACTAAAAATGTCATCAGAAAAATCTTCTACAATTTGTCGCTTCACAAAAGCTGTGCTTCCAGGGACAAGGCGAAGGTTGATCATATTTCTTAACAACTCAAAGTCTAAAATATTGTTATCCGCTAATTTTAAGCTTGTACTAGCTGATTTTGGTAATTCATAGATATAGGTGTTATTCTTCTGCGGAATTTTGACAATTCCCAACTCTTTAATGTCTCGTGAAATGGTTGCCTGTGTTGCTGTGATTCCCGATTGTTTCAGATATTCTACAATGGCTTCTTGTGTTCCAACTTCATAGTCCGACACAAAATGTCTAATTTTTTCTAATCTTTCTTTTTTATTCATCCTTAAATTCCTTATGTGCTGTTTCCACGACAGTTGTAATCATCGGCTTTACTAGGTTTTCGGGGTGAAACCTTTTTTCTAAATAGGCCAGAAATTCCACATTCCCATGTCCACCTTGAATAGGGGAGAAATCCAGACCTTTGACAGAGAATCCGGCTTCAACCATAAAGTCCGTTACTTTTTCTAAAACTGCTTGATGCACTTTTTTATCTTTTACAATTCCATTCTTGCCAATTTGCTCTCTACCGGCCTCAAACTGCGGCTTAATGAGTGCCACAACTTCTCCATTTTTAGCCAAAACCTTATGCAAAGCTGGTAGAATGAGACGAAGCGAGATAAAACTGACATCAATGGAGGCAAAACTAGGTATCTTCTCAAAATCAGCTGCTTCAGCATAACGAAAGTTAAATTGCTCCATGCTGACCACTCGCTCATCTTGACGGAGTTTCCATGCCAGCTGATTCGTACCGACATCTACTGCGTAGACTTGCTGTGCACCATTTTGCAGCATAACATCCGTAAAGCCACCTGTCGAGGCTCCAATGTCCAACGTGACCTGCTCCTCAACTGAAATGTCAAACACCTGCAAAGCTTTTTCTAATTTTAAACCACCACGACTGACATATTTGAGCTTTTCTCCCTTGAGTTTCAACTCCATACTTTCATCAATTTTTTCACCAGGTTTATCAAAACGTTGACCATTGGCAATGGCAACAACTAAACCTGCCATGACCCCTCGTTTAGCTTGTTCTCTCGTTTCAAACAAACCTTGCTTATAAGCTAGAACATCTACTCTTTCCTTCGTCATTCAGCCTCAAACTTTCTATTATTTTTCTGATAGCATACCCTGAAAAATCTATGTCCATTTCTACTTCTGCTAATAAAATCTCAGCTGCGCTCAACTGTTCTTCAAAGAAATGCTTAGCACCATCCAAGCCCAAGATAGCTGGATAAGTGGCCTTCCCTGCTGCTACATCTTTTTGTGGTGTCTTCCCCAAGTCCTCAAAGCTAGCTGTCTCATCTAGAATATCATCTCGCACCTGAAAAGCTAGTCCAAGTAATTGACCCGTTTTTCTTAATTTTTCTTGCTGCGGTTCTGCTAGTTCAGCAATCAAACCAGCTGCAATAAAAGGATAGGTCAGGAGCTTACCAGTTTTGTTAGCATGAATAACCTGTAACTCTTCCAAACTAACGTCACGACCTTCTCCTTGCATATCAAGAACTTGACCTCCAACCATGCCAAAGGTTCCAGCAGCTTGAGATAATTCTGCAATTAAGTTTGCCCTAATCTGACTAGGTAATGCCGCTTCTGCTACTAAGGCATAAGAATCCAAAAAGAGCGAATCCCCAGCTAAAATAGCCATATCCTCTCCAAATTTTTTGTGGCTGGTTAAACGGCCACGACGATAATCATCATCATCCATAGCTGGTAAATCGTCATGAATCAAACTTCCAGTATGAATCATCTCAAGCGCTGCGGCCACCTGAAAATGGGCCTCTGTCAATTCCAAACCCATACCTTCTAACAATTCCAAAAGCAGCAGAGGGCGAATCCGCTTGCCACCTGCATTGATCGAGTAAAGAATCGCTTCAATCAAATCAGCCGATACCATCTTTTGAACATAAAAATTCTCAATAGTCCGTCCAATTCTAACCAATTTTTCGTCTTGTTTCATTCCACTTCCGTTTCTGTACCGTCAGCCTGCATAACCTTGACTAGTGTTTTTTCTGCCTTATCTAAGGTTGCTTGAAGTTCTTTTGAAAGTTGCATTCCTTTTTGAAACTCAGAAATCGCTTCTTCCAAAGGGACATCTCCGTTTTCTAACTTTTGCACAATGACTTCTAAATCAGCTAAATTTTCTTCAAATTTCTTTTCTTTTGACATTTTTTACCTCAACTTCCAGATGACCATCACGCATAACCACACTGACCTTGTCACCCGTTTCTATATCTTTGGCACCTGACACCACCTTGTCGTCTTTTTGAACAATCGCATAGCCACGAGCCACAATTCGACTGGTATCCAACATAAGCAATGCATCAGATAATCGCTTGACTTCTGCTACCTTGTAATCATAAATCACTGCCGTATTGCTACGTAAAAGGCGTTCCAACTGGACTGCACGTTCTTGATAAGTCTGAACCATGCTTAAGGGAGATAAAGCCTCCAAACGATGTTCTAACAACCTTGCTTGCTGCATCCCTTCACTATAATATTCGCGAATTTGTTGCTTGAGTCGCAAATTTAATTGATCTAATTTTTGAAGATAGCCATCATATAATCGTTCCGGTTGACGAAAAATGACAGACTGGCTCAACTTACCCCATCGCTCACGATTATAAGTAAGACGATTAGATGTAGCAGTAGCCAAACGATTTTGTTGCTGCTGTATGTGCGCTAAGAGATCCAATTTTGTTACAGGCGTTGCTAGTTCTGCAGCGGCAGTTGGCGTTGCGGCGCGTCTATCTGCAACAAAATCTGCCAAAGTCGTATCTGTTTCATGCCCTACACTTGAAATGATTGGAATTTGAGATTCAAAAATAGCACGGACAACAATTTCTTCATTAAATGACCAAAGATCTTCAATTGACCCACCACCTCGGCCGATGATAAGGACATCTAAATCCCTTCGCGTATTAGCACGACGGATACTATCTGCCACCTGAGTAGCAGCTCCTTCTCCCTGTACTTTGGTTGGATAAAGAATAATCTCTACTCCTGGAAAACGACGGCTAACAGTTGTAATAATATCACGAATCACTGCACCACTAGGACTAGTCACTACCCCAATTTTCTTAGGAAATCGTGGTAAGGTTTGTTTAAATCGAGTCTCAAACAAGCCTTCTTCCCCTAATCGTTTTTTTAGCTGCTCAAACTGAATTGCTAAAGCCCCTACACCATCGGGCTCCGCTTTTTCAATGATAATAGAGTAGGAGCCACTTGGCTCATAAAGCTGAATCCGGCCGACAACATTGATTTTCATGCCTTCTTCCAAGTCAAAACCTAGCTTTTTGTAAACTCCGCCCCAGATTGTTGCCTGAATAACAGCCTTTTCATCTTTGAGAGAGAAATACTGATGATTCGGACGTTTGCGAAAATTGGAAATTTCTCCTGTCAAATAAACCCGCTCTAAATAAGGATCTTTATCAAACTTTAACTTTAAATATTTAGTCAAGGTCGATACAGATAAATACTCAGCCATTTCTCTCCTTTCTTCCCCTATAGTTCTTCTTCATTTGTAATGTTTATTATACCAAACTATCTATAAAAAATCATTGACAGAATTCATAAAAGTGTAAAAAAGCCTAGTTTCCTAGACTTCAAGCTGATCCTTCCTCAATGAGCTTGCTAAACTACACAAAGTACTAAAAAATAACAAGTATTTCATAGATATGGTCTAAACATTCGCAAGATAGAAGCCTACTCTATTGACTTCTATACAAAGATTTTGTTATAATGTTAAGCAGCTTAACAAGGAGGGGCTATGAATAAAAAAGAACTATATTCTTTCAATCAATTATTTCAATCGTTCATACAAGCCTATTTACAATTGGAAAAGCAGCAACATTGGATTAAACCATTTAAAAATTTAACCCTTGCAGAAGTTCATACAATTGTTGAAATTGGCAAAAATAATAAGATTTCCATGATAGAACTTTCTAAACTTCAAAATATTTCTCGTTCTGCAATTAGTCAGATGATAAAAAGATTAGAAACAAAATATCTTGTCAAAAAGTTACCATCTCGCACCTCTAAAATCGGATATCAATTGGTTCTAACTGATACAGGTCAAAAAATTTTAAAAATTCATAAAGAGCAACAGCAATATCTTAGTCAAGAACTGTTAAAAATTTTGAATCATTATCCCCCTGAGATAATTGATTCATTTGAAAACTTAATGAAAGAAACAAAATTACTATGGGAAACTTTACCCTGGTTAGATTAATTGTTTTTATTACTGTGTGAAACGCACTTAACAGAGGGAGGTTAAAATGGTTGTAAAAATTTTTGTAGAAAGTCCTAATTTATTTGCTGACTCACCTTTTAATATCAGAATTACTGGTTTACATCCTTATCAAGAAGCAACTGTCCGAATGATTAGTCGAGATTATTATAATATTAATACATCAATGGCTTTATCTCCTGATACTATTTGGCAGTCTCAAGCTATTTTTCTGACAAACGCAAAAGGAAGCATCTCTCTAAACAAAACTCCTGCTATCTCTGGTTCTTACACAGGAGTAAGCGAAATGGGGTTATTTTTCAATCTCCAACCAACAAGTCAAGAAAAGAAGAAATTATCTAAAAACATCAAAAACATCCCCTTATTTTCTAGCTTTCATCTACAAATTCAAGTAATTCAAAAAGAAGAAATACTAGAAGAAATCCAATTTGAAAGGTATTATTTGGATCCAGACACCAACTACCATGAAGTACAATTTAAACAAGCAATTGGTCGCCTTTTCTGTAGAAAGAATCAACAACAAATGCCTGCTATCATCGTACTTAGCGGAAGTGATGGTCGAATTGAAAAAGCCCAAAACATCGCTCAGCTATTATCAAATCATGGCTTCGCCTGTTTAGCACTTGCTTATTTTGGCTTAGATGGGGTGCATCAAAATCTAAATCAAATTCCGTTAGAAATTATTAAAGAGGCAATTGATTTCCTTAAAGGAAAAAGCGATATTGCTTCTGATAGGATAGGAATATATGGTCGTTCAAAAGGAGCTGAATTTGCCTTAGTTGCCGCCTCTTTGTTTTCGGATATTCATTGCTTAGTATTAAATTCCCCATCTATGGCAGTTTTAGAAGGATTGAAAGGGTACAAAAATTCAAAGGCCTCTTCTTGGACTTATCATAATAACGAACTGCCTTACACAGCTTTTTCCATTATAAAGTTAATAAAACAAAGATTCTTTAAGCAACTTTGTAATTTCAATCCACAAAGTATCATTCCTGTAGAAAAAATACAAGCTAATATTTTACTAATTGCATCTCCAAATGACGAAATTTGGCCAGCTTATCAAGCTTCTTTAAATATTCTGAAAAAGGTCAATCAAAAATATGTCTCAGATTTAGCTATATATCCCAATAGCAGACATATGTTAACTGTTGCTTATCAAGGAAATCATCGATATCATCAGATTCCTTGGGAAAGACTGCTCCAAGATAGCATTGATTCTTGGAGAAAAACAGTTTATTTTTTTAAACAGAATTTATAAAGTTAGTAGAGAACTATATGAATTATTCACTTTTATACACACAAACCCAATCGAAAAACGATTGGGTTATTTTATAAGAAGCATTTTATAAACTAAAGATCGCAGAAGTTAAGAAATATTATATAATTCTAAACACCCCTTTATAAAGTTATTTTCTCTTTTCAATACTAAATCATGGGCAAACTTTTTTTCATAAAAAGTCATAGACATAGTCTGACCATTTATAAACAACTCTAAAGAATTTGTATCGCGGGCAAGTTCTAATATAAATGGTTCGTTCAATGATGTTAACCTCATATAGCGAGTATCAGAATACGGCTCTTCTTTTCCTTTAATTGCATACCCCACTCCTACACGACTGAATTCTAATATTTGATTTTTTTGAGAATAAGCAATTTTAATGAATTGATTATGCTCATTTTTAGCATATTGAAGTTCAAAATCACCTAATTGTTCTAATTCTAGACGAATATACTGCTGTTGTCTCACACTGTTTTCAAGACGCAAAACAGCTTCTTTATCGGATAAAATAATTTTCCCCTGTACATCCAATTGTTGAAATAGGCTACGAGGAATTTCTTGATACAAGCAATTGTTTTTTATAGAAAGTTTACGAGGCAAGGTCATCATGCCAGACCATCCATGTCCCAGTTCGTGAGAAGGAATGGTCCGATTCCACATTTGCATCCAAGCAACCAGATATCGCTCTCCTGTATCATTCACGCAGGTCTGTGGAGCGTAAAAGTCCAAACCACCATCCACTTCGTGTTGATGTTCGACTTTAAAGCGTCCAATTTTCCAATCTATTTCCCCAATAAAGACCAGCGTTGAATTGATATTCCAATACTGATATTGCTGCCGTTTCATTTCAATTGGTGATATCATAAGCACCCATTTACCGTCTAATTCAAATAAATCTGGACACTCCCACATGATTCCTTCTTCCTGATTTCCTTCCAGAAGAACGGATTTGAATTGCCAATTGAAACCATCTGTTGATTCAAATAGAAGAATTTGACCTCGTGAATCAGCTGTTTTAGAAGCTACAACAGTATAATAGATATTCCCATATTTGAACATTTTCGGATCTCGAAAATCTGCAATATCCGCAATTCTTTGAATTTGTTCTTGTGAGATAACAGGATTACCAACGTATTTATCAAAAACAATACCATCTTTAGATGTCGCAATACACTGGGTTTCTATCCGCTCCTCACCAGCTTCAACATGGCCTGTATAAATAAGTACCAATCTATCATCTACAACCAATGCACTACCTGAAAAACAACCGTTTTGGTCGTAAGTTTCACTTGGTGCTAAGACAACTGGTAATTCCTCCCAATGGAGCAAATCTTTCGACTTTGCATGTCCCCAATGCATGGGCCCCCAAATGCTATCATAAGGGTGAAATTGATAAAAAAGATGATACTCTCCTTTGAAATAGACAAACCCGTTAGGATCATTCATCCAGCCAATTGGAGGCAACAGGTGAAGCTTGCCTCTGTACTGATTCACTACTTGATGTCGGTGATTAGCTATATATTCGTTTGCTTTTTGAATGTTTATTTTCATATATTACCTACTTAATCCCTGTACCTGATCCACCTAAACCTTGGATAATATATTTTTGAGCAACGATATAAACCAAAATCAGTGGAATAGTTGATATGGTCAACACAGCCATTACTTGATTGATGTAAACAGGCTGTGTCGTATTGATTGTAGTAATAGCAACTTGCATGGAAAATTTTGAAGAATCTGTTAACACCATTAAAGGCCAAATATAATCATTCCAGCTGGAAATAAAGGAAAGCACACCAACCGTTGCAATTGCTGGTTTTGACATTGGCAACATAATCCGAAAGAAAATACGTAAAATACTAGCTCCGTCCATTCTAGCAGATTCAATAATTTCCTCTGGAATAGCAATAAAGAAATTTCTAAAAAGATAGATATTAAAAATACTTGCTAAACCTGGAATAATAACTGCTAAACGATTATTAACCAACCCCAGAGTATTGATAATCGTAAATTGAGGAATGAGCATAGTTTCCATTGGAATGATAAGCAATCCCAATAGAAATCCAAATAAATACTTTTTCCCCGAAAAATTTATTTTAGCAAATGCAAACCCTGCTAGTGAATTAATAATAATCGATCCGATAGCAAAAGTCCCCGCATAAAACAAGCTATTAGACAAATAGGTTAAAATACTAAATCGTGCCAATACTTCTTGGTATGGTTTAAACCAATTTAGTGGATTAAAACTTGGCAAAAAGGCCTGCCAACCTGTTAAATTTTTGTAAACTTCTGCCTCTGGCTTCATAGAAGAAACAACCATCCAAAGCATTGGAAAAAGAAAGAGTGCTGCTAACAAAAGCAAGAGAACATATTCCAAAATAGTATTTGGTTTTATCCTTTTTCGCTTCATATTATTCATCCTCCTTCAAGACACGTCTTTGCACGAGACTAATCATACCAATCAAAGTTGTAAACACTAGAGCAATCGAACTAGAGTAACCGACTAAACGATCAGTGAATCCTTGTTGATAAATGTAGTACACCATGGTAATTGTAGAGTTCATTGGGCCACCCTGCGTCATAACCATTGGTTGTACAATCAATTTAAAAGCTGAAATTAAGGTCGTTAAGAGCACAAACAAAGCAGTGGGCTTCAAGAGTGGCATGGTGATATAGCGAAATTGTTGCCACTTAGTAATACCATCCAATTCTGCGGCTTCATAGACATCTTGAGGAATGTTTTGCATTCCACCAAGAAAGAGTAACATTTGATAACCTGCACCTTGCCAAGCAGAGACAAACACGATAGCATACATAGCCTGTTTTGGACTTCTCAAAAATGGTTGAGAAGCAATGCCAATTTTATTTAATAAAGCATTTAATAAACCATTATTTGGATTGAGCAAATACAACCACAAAATAGAAATAACAACTAAAGACATAACAACTGGCGCAAAAAATGCAACCTTGAAAAACATATTTCCTTTTCGCTTTTTATTAACAATCAAAGCCATCCCAAGAGCTGCACCCAGCTGAACTGGAATAATCCAGATAACAAATTGTGCCGTATTTAAGACGCTTTTCAGAAATGTAGGATCTTTAAGCAAACGAGCAAAATTAGCTAATCCAATAAATTTACGCTCATTCGGTGTTAATAAATAATAATCCGTAAAGGCGTAATAGACTACCATTCCAACCGGAATGACTAAGAAAATTAACAAAAGAATCAATGCAGGTGATAAAAAACCATAACCTAATAAATTTTCTTTTAATTTCTGACGCTTCTTTTGAACCATAATAAATCTCCTTCTTCTTGAAATAAAACGGAGATGAAACAGAGCCGCTTTTTAGGACATTGCCTCATCTCAAAGATTAGAACAGATTCTATTTGTTCAAGGAATCATCAATTGCTGTTTGCATTTCTTTTGCACGTGAATCTAGTACTTTTTGAACACTTGGATTTTCCTTATAATAACTAATATCTTGCATAGCTTGTTGGAATGCCCGAGATACTTGTGGATAAGCTACAACAACTGGACGCGCATGAGCAGTCGCTGCATTTTGTTCCATCAAGAATTTCATTGGTTCAGAAACCTTATTTTGCATATTCTTGATAGTTGATTTACGAATTGGCAAAACGCTATTCCCCAAGCTTAAGATTTCACTTGATTCTGTATTGGTTGCAAATTTGACAAATTCAGCCGCTGCTACTTTTTTATTAGATTTAGTAGTGACTGCCAATTGCCAGCTTCCTGAAGGAGAGACTAATTTCTTTGTCTTATTAGATACCGGATATGGTAAAATACCGAAATCAATATCTTTGTAATTAGTTTGTAAGTCAGCAATTGTCCACGAACCACTCAAAACCATTGGATATTTTCCGGTTTCAAACCCCTTTTCAACTGGGCTAACTGTTGTATACCCTTGTTTAATAAGATCTTGAATAAATTGAACTGCTTCTACGCTTTCTTTGGCATTAAAATAGCCTGCAGCCTTTGTTCCCTTTTTATTGACAACCGTACCACCATTTGACCAAATCAGGGGCATATAAGCATATGGCAACATTTCATCATTTGAATTAAGGCGGAAATCAATCGCAGCTTCTTTAAAATGATTTTTTAATTTTTGGCTAATCGCTTTAAATTCATCCCAAGTCCAAGGTTTTTTCAAAGTTGGCAAGCTTGCTTCATCTATACCAGCTTCTTTGAACATTTTTTTATTATAATAAATACCAACGTTTGACTCTGAATAGCCAAAAGCATAGAATTTCCCATCATAAGTACCTTGTTGCTTGATACTATCAAGAACATCATCCATGTTGTTATCTTTTAGATACTTATCTAATGGTGCAATAACTTTTGATTTTGCATAAGCAGCTGTGTTGGGACCATCAAGTGTAATCACATCAGGAAGGCTATTCGTTGAAATGGCAGCATTAACCTTATCTTCGTATCCGCCTCCGCTTCCACTACGAGGAATATACTCTGTCGTAACTTTGTATTTACCCCTATATTTTTTGTTAAAGTTTTGAACGACTTTTTCCCAAGCTTTTCCTTCAGCAGTTTCATCAGAAAATTGAACCCAAACTTTTACATCATTGGATGCGCTCTTTGAACTTTTATTAGAACTTCCACTACAACCTGTTAACACTCCGATTGACAAAGCTGCAACCATTTATAGAACAATACCTTTACGCATAAGCCTCTCCTTTTTGGAAACGTTTCATTTTTATAATCTTATTATAACAGCGCTTTCATCAAAAGTCAACACTTTTTATACTTTTTCGTCAAATTCCTTCTTTTTCGTTGTACCCCCTTCTTCAAAATGAACTGGAATAGTAACTCTTGATTCGACAACTTTGTCTTTTGCAATTAATCGAAGCAATAAATTAACTGAAGCTTGGGCTATCAAGTCCAATGATTGCGCAATTGTTGAGAGTAAGTAAGTCTGGTCTGCAGCATTGCGCAAGCCATCAAAACCAATAATTTGATAATCTACGGGTGCTGTTTTCCCTAATTTTTCCATTACTTTCATGACATCTAGTGCCATAAAATCATTGACTGTAAAAATACCATCAATCTGTGGATGTGCTACCAAAAAATCTGCAATTTGTTGCTTAGGATTCAACAAAGGTTCTGACATATCTAATTTCAAAACAGAGTAACCTTGTGCCTCTGCTTCTGCATAAAATCCTCTTTTCCTCTGTGTTGTTTCATTTTCATGAATATTAGTTCCCCCTATATATGCTAACTGTTTAGCCCCTCGCTCTAATAGTTCTCTTGCTGCAATTTGTCCACCAATATAATTTTCCGAAGTCACATAAGCGACATTTTCTGAAAAATGGCGGTCAAAGCTGACAAAAGGGAGACTAGAGGAAATATAGCGATCGATATCTGAGTAAGTAATCCCAATAATGCCATCTACTTTATTTTTTTCTAACATTTCGATGTATTCAATTTCATTAACTGCATCTCCATCTGCATTACAAATAAATAATTTATACTGTTTTTTCAGCAATTCCTTTTCAACATAATAAGCAAACTCAGAGAAAAAAGGATGCCAAATCGTTGGAATAATCAAAGCAACAATATTACTTCGATTTGTTTTTAATCCTCTAGCATATTCATCTGGAGTATAATCCAACATTTGAATAGCATCTTGAACCTTTTGGTATGTAGAATCTTTTACTCGATAACCGTTTACAACACGTGAAACTGTTCCAACTCCCACTCCAGCTAGCTCAGCGACATCTTTCATTGTTGCCTTCATAATTAACCTCCTTTCTTACTTTTATGTTACCATGCGACCACTTTAAAGACAAGAATTTTTTATAAATTTCATTATTTACGGCACTATCTCTTCATCCACTTAGGAATCGCTTTACTAATTTCTGTTGGCAAGACCACATAAGATTTTTTGCTCAACTCCTCTGCAATCGCCGAATGAAGATAGACAGCGGCAGTTACACGATCTAGTAGAGAGCTCGTTTTAAATTGTCCTGTAAAGCCTGCAATCATACCTGCAAGTGTGTCTCCCATACCGCCTGTTGCTTGATACGGACCTCCAATGGACAGTTGAAAACAGTTCCGATTTCCACTTTGAAAAATAGTCGTTCCATGCTTTTTTTGAACAACGATAGTTTTAACAGGAAAAGCATTAACTGCTTCTTGACTTTTTTCGAGTGTCTGCTCTGTTAGCTTTAATCCACTCAACCGTTCCCATTCTTTTTGATGTGGTGTAAAAATCGTATGTGCCTTTGGAAATGGCAAAACTTCTTTGCTAAAAAAAGAAATGGCTCCACCATCCATGATAAAAACTTGACGTTCACTAACAAGATTTATTACCAACTGTAAAGTAGCTTTTTCAAGAGGATTTTCAGCCAAACCTGGACCAATCAATAGCACATCTGCCTTTTGTACCTGTTCTTTCAATAATTTCTCGTCCCGAATATCAAAAGCCATTGCCTCAGGTAATTGTGCATGCAGCGATGGGATATTTTCCTTATCTGTTGCCACTGTGACCAAGCCAGCTCCACTATAGATCGCAGCCATTGCTGCCATTATTATTGCGCCACCAAACGGATAAGTACCGCCAATCAATAACAGACGACCATACTCTCCCTTGTGACCATTCAGCGCACGTGGCTGAATAACCTTTTTCAATAATGTATAGTCTACCACTTTCATGTTTGCTCCCTTCACTTATGCCAGTATAGAAGTGACACCCTTGTTTATCTTTATTTTACCATAAACGAAATAGACATGCCTCCAAAATCGAAGACATGTCGCATTCTATTTCTTTAAACTCCGTTTGCAGGCTCTATATGTCTGTTCCATGAGC
Source organism: Streptococcus sp. SI1 (assembly GCF_030439945.1). NCBI lineage: Bacteria > Bacillati > Bacillota > Bacilli > Lactobacillales > Streptococcaceae > Streptococcus > Streptococcus sp. SI1. The sequence goes on along the minus strand of NZ_JAQFJE010000001.1, from coordinate 67,396 downwards.
ATAGTAATGGTCATGGGACCAACGCCCTTTGGCACAGGAGTAATGAGGCTAGCGATTTCTGATACTTCATCAAATTTTACATCGCCAATCAATTTACCATTCTGATCACGGTTCATCCCCACATCAATCACGACTGCACCTTCTTTAACAAAATCTTTCGTCACAAAGTGACCACGACCAATGGCGACAACCAAAATATCAGCTTTTTTTGTGATCTCTGATAAATGATGTGTTCGTGAATGCGTCAGGGTTACTGTTGCATTTTTAGCAAGTAAAAGCTGTGCCATCGGCTTACCCACAATATTACTTCGTCCAATGACCACCGCACGTTTGCCTTCTAAGTCAACACCATACTCATGAAACATTTCCATAATACCAGCAGGTGTTGAGGGAATCATAACAGGATGGCCACTCCAGAGTCGCCCCATATTCATCGGATGAAAGCCATCCACATCTTTATCGGGATCAATCGCTAACAGCACCGCTTCTTCATCAATATGTTTTGGAAGAGGCAATTGCACTAAAATACCATGCCAAGCTAAGTCTTGATTGTATCGTCCTATCAAAGCAAGTAATTCTTCTTGGCTAGTCGTTTCTGGCAAACGTACCACCTCACTATGAAGCCCCACTGCCAAAGCTGAACGCTCTTTATTTCGTACATAAATCTGACTGGCTGGATTATTTCCCACTAAAATCACTACAAGACCTGGAATCGTTCCTGTTTCGTCTTTTAATTTTCTAACCTTTTCTGCTAACTGTGTTTGCAATTTTTCTGCCAAAGCCTTGCCATCAATTATCTTTGTCATATCCATCTCATTTCTAATTTCTTCATTCTATTATAACATATAACAAAAAAATGACTGCTTTTTCTTATAAAACGTTATCAATCAAACGATCGTAGAATTCCTTCCTTCTTTCAGCTTTTAATATTTTATAAAAATTTACATAAAAAACAGAAAAAAATCAGCCAAAAAACTTAAAATTACCTTAAAACTTAAAACTATTTTAAGGTAACTGCTTTAACATAGAACACGGTACCGATTTAGTTTAAAAATATATAGAAGGGAAGAAAATTATGCAAATAGCCAAACAGGCTTTGAATTACATCAGTAGAAAAAGAGTTAAAACTCTTCTTGTATTTCTGATACTTACTCTCATTTCAACTGCCTTAACTAGTAGTTTTTCCATTATGGGAACAACTAATAATATCGAAAAGAAAATCTATGACGCATCTAATACCGGCTTTACCATAACTAGTAAAACACTTGAACGACCACTTTCACTAAAAACAGCAGAAAAATTACTTGAGAATAAAGAAATTTCAAAATTCAACTTCAAATACGATGCTTTAGCAAGTTTGACAGATAAAACTGTTGTTAAGAAAAAACAAGGTGTCACAAGAGACAATCAAAACCCTGTCCTCAACAATCTGGTTGCTGCATTAGGAACAAGTGATTCTACTCTAGAAACAACCTTTGCAAGTGGTGTTTTCAAACTTGAACAAGGAAAGCCAATTCGTAAAGGTGATAAATCCAAGATTCTCATCCATGAAAAATTAGCTAAAAAGAACCATTTAAAGGTTGGAGATAAACTAAAACTAAAGGGAGCTTCCTTAAAGGATGAGGATGCTAAACAACTCCATGAAGTAGAGTTTGAAATTGCTGGTATCTTCTCTGGAAAAAAAGAAGAGAAACAAACAGGTTTAAGCTCAGATGCGACAGAAAATACTGTCTATATGGACTATGAATCGAGCCAACACTTACAAGGCTACAAACCAGCTGATTATAAATTATCTGCAGCCGTTTATTTCGTATCAAATCCAAATCAAATTGATAAAGTCATTAATACAGTCAAAAAGTCAAAAATTGATTGGAAGCAAACTGATCTTGTTAAAAATTCTAAGGCTTTTGAAGCAGTTTCTTCTTCTGTTACCAGTTTCAAACAGATTATTAATGTTTTAACTTTCAGTATCATTATTGGAAGTATCATCGTTCTTTCTTTGATTCTCATGTTCTGGTTGAGAGAAAGGATTTATGAAATCGGAGTACTATTATCTCTCGGTATTTCAAAAGCGATGATTATCTCTCAATTCATACTGGAACTGGTTATCATATCAGTATTTAGTATGGCACTAGCTTCTATTAGTGGCTCTTATATTTCCACTATGGTATTCAAAGGGTTTATAAAAGGCGGTCAACAACAAGATAGCTCATCTGCTATTTTTGAAAATATCGTTCCGCAGTTACATACCTCTACTATTCTGATGACTTATGGAATACTGCTCATCATTATTTTACTTGCAGTAGTAGGTTCATCTTCTATTATCCTACATAAAAAACCAAAAGATATTTTAACCGATATAAGTTAAGGAGACAAAACATGACAATTTTAAAAATGGATTCAGTTAGTTACCAATACAATAGCCTACAAGAAAATGTATTGAATCAGATCACAGCTTCATTTGAAGAAGGAAAATTTTATGCTATTATAGGGAAATCTGGTGCAGGAAAATCAACCTTGCTTTCCCTTCTTGCAGGACTTGATACTCCTACAAAAGGAAAAATCCTCTTTGAAGATCAAGACATCGCTCAAAAGGGCTATAACCATCACAGACGGAAACAAATCTCCCTGGTTTTCCAAAATTATAATTTAATCGATTACTTAACTCCGATGGAGAATGTTCGACTCGTAAATTCTCAAGCAAGTAAAGATAGCTTACTACAACTTGGACTCAACGAAAAAGAAATCCATCGTAACGTATTACGATTATCAGGTGGCCAGCAGCAACGGGTTGCTATTGCACGCGCTCTTGCATCTACAGCACCGATTATCTTAGCAGATGAACCAACTGGGAACTTAGATGAAGGTACTGCCATGGACATCATTGAAGTCCTAATTAAATCAGCTAAACAAAAAAATAAATGTGTGATTGTTGTAACACACAGCAAAGAGTTAGCTAATAAAGCGGACGTCGTCTTAGAGTTAAGCAATAAGAACTTAGTCGAAGTCACTAAGAATTATAAATAAGACCTCCAAGGAGAAGAAATTATATGTTAACGATAAAGAACGCCCTTGCCTATGTATGGCGCAAAAAAATAAAAACACTGATTATCTTTTTGATCCTGTTAGCCATCTCTACTTTAACACTTGGCAGTATTGCTGTTAAAAATGCAACAGATGCTGCTTCAAAAGAGACTTTCAAAAATATCACTAGCAGTTTCTCAATGCAGATTAACCGCGAAGTGAACCAAGGCACCCCTCGCGGAGCAGGAAATCTTAAAGGCGAAGATATCGAAGCTGTGGAAAAAGTTAAAGGTATCTCTGGCTACATCAAACGAATGAATGTTGTCGCTGACCTAATTGATCACCAATTGGTTGAATCTGGAGAAACCGACTTTGAAAGCGAAGATCGAAAACAAAAATTCGGCCGTGCCATTATGGCAACAGGTATCAACGATTCATCTAAAGATGATAAATTTACCGCAGAAACCTTCAAACTAGTTGAAGGTAGACATATCAACAAAAATGACAAAAATGTTGCTTTAATTCATAAAGATTTTGCAGAAAAGAACAAACTTAAAGTCGGGGATACGATTAATATAAAATCGAATACTTATGACTATGATAACGTTCGCAAAGCTAATAAAACTACTAAAGTGACAGTTATCGGAATTTTTGACGGAAAAAATAAAGGAGGCGTTTCTAGTCCTCAAGAATTGTATGAAAATACCTTTATCACAGATTTAGAAACGACTAAAACTTTACAAGGTTCAACAGATAAAAACGCTATTTATCAAGATGCTACTTTCTTTGTAAACGGTAGCCAAGATATTGATAAAGTGATGGCGAAAGTAAAAGAAATATCATCTATTGATTGGGAAGCCTACACCCTTGTTAAGAGTACAAGCAACTTCCCAGCACTTCAATCTTCTATTAACGGTATTTATGGCGTTACTGGAAATCTCTTAATCGGAACTCTAATCTTTGGAGCGATTGTTCTTACCCTAGTCTTGTTCTTATGGATCAATGGTCGTAGAAAAGAAATGGGAATCATGCTTTCAATGGGAATTAGCAAAACAAAGATTTTCTTCCAATTTATCACAGAAGTTCTCTTTGTAAGTATATTTAGCTTCATTGGTGCTTACTTTGCAGGTAGTGCTGTCAGCAAGGTGATGGGAAATAGCATTTTAAAACAAGTTACCAGTGGTATTGCTGAAAAACTAGCTCGAGAAGGTAAGAGTGCCAATCTTGGAGGCGGGGCTGAAGTGGATGGCTTTAACAAGACCCTCACTAGCCTCAATGTACATGTATCTCCTGATGATATGACCAAGGTGGTCATCTTTGGACTTGCCATTGTCATCGTTTCCGTCCTCATTGCTTCAGTCACACTCCTTAGTAAGCAACCAAAAGACTTACTAATGGGTGATAATAGCAAGTAGAACACAGAAACCATTCATATAAAGAGGCTGAGAAAAAGATCTCAGCCTCATTTTATTATGGTCGAAAGCCTTTGACACGGTAGCTAATGCTTAAAGCACTGCTTTTAGGTTGCGAATAGAACTTGCGGAGCAAGTCACAATTTTGTTCGTCTTTTAGGCTCCAACAAATTTCTTTGATAAACACTTCGTTTTCTTTATTCACCACCTCAACAGTCTCCTGGTCTCTTGAGTAACCTGAGCCTAAAAACAAGAGAGCGAAACTAAACATATTCAATTTTTCGTTCTGCCCCACTACCTTACTTGATAAGTTACTTTTGCCAACCTTCGAACGGAATAACCTTGGATTCGCTTTGACATATCAAAGAATGATGTGAAGTTCTTTGGATTTGCTCTCTTAGCCATTGTATGTTGTTTGTCTTTTTGCTACCAACCCTACTGATTGTTTACTGACTTTTACAGTTCTTTCGATGTGCTTTCAACTTCTTCATAGCCCAGTCATAATGACTTGATGTGCTACTAATAAAGTAGGAGCCGAGGGTACTCCCTCCAACCCATTTATAGATGCCCTTTGAAAACAACTCTTCATCCGTAAAATTTTCAGCTAAAACCAGCACGTTTTTCTGAGATTGATGAAGCATTTTAGTTGCTTCTTCTAACGAAGTCTGTTGATGCTTCTGCCAGAATGCCACATTCAGCTCACCATAGTTTTTCCAATTATAAGCTAGTGGTAAAAATGACTTTTCTACACCATTTTGATTAGAATACACCCAATTGAGAAGTAATTGTTGCCACTCATAAAGATGAATGAGAACATCTCTAAGATTTTTATCTCTCTTCCAATGAGCTTCTTTCCGTTTCTCATCTTTTGAAAAATCAAATGGGGTATTCAACTCTTCTTCTGTTAATTGAGAAATCAATGACTGTAGCTTTGCATATTGCTGTGTCGCTGCACTAATCAACTCAGTCTTGCTAGTCGGCCTTACCATGTTAAATTCTCCTTCTGCTTTCTGAATGAACAGGAAACAACTTGACAATATTGCACTGACCCCAAAAGCTAGATTTTTTGTGTCTGACTTTTGGGATACAGTTCACATCTAAGTGGATACTTAGAGGATATTCTTATTAGAGACTTACAAACTTAATACAACAATTCATAGATTTCCATCGCAATCAAATCAATGCTATCAAACGTATATGTTTCACGCGCTGCAACATCTCGCAAAGTGAAAACTGAGCCATTTTCTTCATCATAACTATAAGCTACTTCTGCTACAACAACTCCGTCACGTTCAAAATTACGTTTCAGATTGCCACCATCTTTTGTCATAGCATCTAAACGATTGATAATTCTTACTAAATGTGATTCCATTTTCCTTCTCCTATTCATTTATACGTTACTATTTTACCACAAATGAAAGATGAAATACCAGCAAAAGACCCATTTTTGGTAAATTTAACACAAAATGAAACGCTCAAATATAAACTTCTCTCTTTTAACACTTTATCCTTGCAATGTTTTAGAATACTGCTATAATGAAACTAAGAAGTTTGACTATAATTGACCAATTGATCTTCGCCAAGTAAATTTTTCAAAGAAAGAGGTAGCGTATGCTTTGTCAAAACTGTAAAATAAATGAATCTACCATTCATCTTTACACAAATGTTAATGGGAAACAACATCAAGTTGACCTCTGTCAAAATTGTTATCAAATCATGAAAACGGATCCAAACAATGCCTTATTTCGTGGCATGACCAATATGAATAATCAAAACAACCTAGACCCATTTGATGATTTCTTTAGCAATATAGGGAATTTTCAAAATCATCAAGAACCGCAGACTCCTCCTACTCAATCAGGTGGTGGATATGGCAATGGAGGCTATGGCTCCAATCAAGGCAATAGTACACGCCAACAAGCACCACAGCAACCTAAAGGTCTCCTAGAAGAATTCGGTATCAATGTGACTGAATTTGCTCGGCGTGGTGAAATTGACCCCGTGATTGGTCGTGATGAGGAAATTGTTCGTGTTATTGAAATCCTCAATCGTAGAACGAAGAACAACCCTGTCCTCATCGGAGAGCCCGGTGTCGGTAAAACAGCAGTTGTCGAAGGCTTGGCTCAGAAAATTGTAGACGGTGATGTGCCACATAAACTCCAAGGCAAAGAAGTTATCCGCTTAGATGTCGTTAGCTTGGTTCAAGGAACTGGTATCCGTGGTCAATTTGAAGAACGAATGCAAAAACTTATGAACGAAATTCGCTCTCGTCAGGATGTGATATTATTCATTGATGAAATTCACGAAATTGTTGGAGCTGGTTCTGCCGGTGATGGAAATATGGATGCTGGAAACATTCTAAAACCAGCACTTGCTCGCGGTGAACTCCAATTAGTTGGTGCCACAACTCTCAATGAATACCGGATTATCGAAAAAGATGCTGCACTGGAACGCCGTATGCAGCCTGTAAAAGTTGATGAACCAACAGTTGAAGAAACGATCACTATCCTCAAAGGTATTCAAAAGAAATACGAAGACTATCACCACGTCAAATACACCGACGATGCCATTGAAGCAGCAGCTGTCTTGTCCAATCGGTATATCCAAGATCGCTTCTTGCCTGATAAGGCCATTGACTTGCTAGATGAAGCAGGCTCTAAGATGAATCTGACACTTAACTTTGTCGATCCAAAAGTCATTGATCAACGATTGGTAGAAGCTGAAAATCTCAAGGCACAAGCTACTCGTGATGAAGATTTTGAAAAAGCTGCTTATTTCCGTGACCAAATTGCCAAATACAAAGAAATGCAGCAAAATAAAATGGCTGATCAAGATACGCCTCTTATCAGTGAAAAAACCATTGAACATATCATTGAGCAAAAGACCAATATTCCAGTTGGCGACTTGAAAGAAAAGGAACAATCACAATTGATTAGTCTGGCTGATGATTTGAAAACTCATGTCATTGGTCAAGATGATGCTGTTGATAAAATTGCCAAAGCTATTCGCCGTAATCGAGTTGGACTAGGTACACCAAACCGACCAATTGGTTCTTTCCTTTTTGTTGGGCCAACCGGTGTCGGCAAAACAGAACTTTCTAAACAACTAGCGATTGAGCTCTTTGGTTCAGCTGACAGCATGATTCGCTTTGATATGAGTGAGTATATGGAAAAACATAGCGTAGCAAAACTCGTCGGAGCGCCTCCAGGTTACGTTGGCTACGAAGAGGCTGGGCAATTAACAGAACGCGTACGTCGTAATCCTTATTCTCTCATTTTACTTGATGAAATAGAAAAAGCTCACCCAGATGTCATGCATATGTTCTTGCAAGTACTGGATGACGGACGTCTGACAGATGGACAAGGTCGGACAGTCAGTTTCAAAGATACGATTATCATTATGACTTCCAACGCCGGTACTGGAAAAGTTGAAGCAAACGTCGGATTCGGTGCAGCGCGTGAAGGACGAACCAATTCTGTTATCGGTGAATTAGGAAACTTCTTCAGTCCAGAATTTATGAACCGTTTTGATGGTATTATTGAGTTCAAATCTCTTAGCAAGGAAAATCTCCTACAAATCGTAGATTTGATGCTTAAAGATGTCAATGAACGGCTTGCCACGAATGACATTTACCTAGATGTAACAGATAAAGTCAAGGAAAAATTAGTTAATCTTGGTTACGATCCGAAAATGGGAGCTCGTCCACTTCGTCGGACAATCCAAGATCACATTGAGGATGCTATCACTGACTACTATCTTGAACATCCAAGCGACAAAGAGCTCAAAGCTATCATGACAAGTAATGGTAAGATTGTCATCAAACCAGCTAAAAAATCTGAGAATAAATCCAAGACAACAATAGATAACAATGCTAATTAGATACAAAAATCACTCCTTAGAAGTTTCTCTAAGGAGTGATTTCTAGTTACTGAACCCTGTATCTCAAAATTGTCTTCAGCTTTTGTGGACTTGTTCGATTTTTGTTGTTCAAATATATTTCACGATGGTAATTCATACAACGTTTTAACCCATTTTCTTGACAGAAAGCATCCATTTTCGCAAAAGTTTGCGGTTCATCGTCAAAAGGTCCTACATGAAGCATTGCAATACTATTTCCTTCATCCATTCGTTCGAAGCGAATTTCATCATAGTGTAAATTTGGTTTTTTCACTTTTACTTTTGCAAGAGCTTTTTCAACCATTTCTCTGGTGATAAACTCCGGCTGTGCAATCATAATTGTATAAACCAAGTCATCTTTTACTAAAACTTCTGCTTCTTTTTGCCGCCAAATCCCTTCCAGCGGATAGACTGTAAAATCTGTCACTTCTAGCTCTGGATTGGATTTTTTATAATCCATTTTAACTGCATAAGCAAGAGAGTACAGAGCCGAAACTCGCTCAGAGAAATCAGAGCTATTTGGATTGCCTTCTCCGTCAATCATAATGAAAGTCTGGTCAGGAACCGTCACTAGCGTCGGACTTGCCTTCACACCATATATAGCTTTTTCAGCCTTTCTCCATTCATATTTCATTTGTTTACCCCTTTCGTTTTTCTATCATAATCATAACAAAGTAAACTTGTCAGTTTCTGTCAACTTTTATATTTTTGGAAAATTTCGTTTAATTTTTTTGCTAATTTCTGTCGCACTTCAGGCGGTTCTAACACTTCCACTCCATCCAAAAAGGATAAAAGATAAGCATAAAGACTGTCATGATTCGGAAATTCTGCTTCTACAAGTAAATTTCCTACCACATCTGTCGAAATCAAACCAGAAAATTCTTCATAGACACGAAAAGCTTGATGTTTTTCAAATTTCAATTGTAGCCGAATTGTTTCCTGTTGGTTTTCTTTACTTTGAAAGTCAGCTTGTCTTAATTCTCGGTCAAATATTTCAGGTGATAGCTGGCAGTGATTGATTCGACTTAGTTTGAATAACCGAAAATCCTGTTTTCTCCGACAAAATCCATATAAATACCAATCTTGACTTTTAAAAATCAATTGCATAGGTTCAACCCATCTGCTCATCTCTTCACCCTGTTGATTCAAGTAGTCAAACTGAAGAAGCCGCCTCTGAAAGATTCCTCTCTTAATCTGCTCGAACGTTTCTTGATAGTATTTTTGTCCACGCCAATCTGTAAAATCAATTTGTAGCCAGTTATCCATTTTAATTTGAAACAAAGCCTGCAGCTTTTCTAATACTTGATTTTCTTCTCGTAAAGCTTGTAAGCCTTGTACAGATAAGAGCAATTCTTCTTGCTCCTGAGCCGATAGTAAACTTTTATCCAGTACAAATGAATCCAGTAAAAAAATGCCACCGCCTTTCCCCGGATTACAATAAATAGGGATACCTACACTGCTTAACCGATCCACATCACGATAAATAGTACGAATCGACACCTCAAACTTCTCAGCCAATGCTGGTGCTGTAGCATGCCCATTCCCTAGTAGATAATAAATGATACCTAGTAATCTTCCTTGAGTCATGTTTTCACCTCTCTATAATTATACCATTATAACTTGCCAAATCTTGTCTTGTTTTAATAACAAGTGACTGAACAAAACGAAATCTTATTAAACCCTTGACAGTAACCACTTCATCCTTTATGATAATAGTAAACTAGTCACAAAAGAGGAACAAATATGACAGTCGCAACTTTTGGAGAAAGACAAGAAGGCATTCAATATGTTAATCGCTATGGTGTTTACGCAGTTATTCCAGACGAAAAGAAAGAAAATATAATTTTAGTCCAGGCTCCAAACGGTGCTTGGTTCTTACCAGGAGGCGAGATTGAGCAAGGCGAAGATCACTTGACTGCCTTAAAACGTGAACTGATTGAAGAGCTTGGTTTTACTGCTCACATTGGTCAATATTACGGAGAAGCAGATGAATATTTCTATTCTCGTCACCGCGACACTTATTTTTATAACCCTGCCTACATTTATGAAATAAGCCATTATGAGAAATTACAAGCACCGTTAGAGGATTTTAATCAGCTTGCTTGGTTTCCAATCGAAGAAGCTATTTCCAAACTAAAACGTGGAAGCCATAAATGGGGAATTGAAATGTGGAAAAAGAGTCATAAAGTCTGAGAAATTGTTCACATTTCTTATGGAAAAGTGCTATAATAGGGATAGAATATAGGAGGAAATCAGATGAAGCTTATTAACACGACAAACAGCCATGCACGCCTTGTACAAAGTCAATTAGAAAGTACAGATGCTACACTAGTTGAGACTTTTTCCGCCGGAAATACAGACGTCGTCTTTACGCAAGCCCCTCTTCATTATGAAATTCTGATTTCAAATAAACACCGTGCCATTCGTGAACAAGAAGTTGAAAAAATTCGAGAATTTTTTCTGAAACGAAAGGTTAATACAAAATCGATTGATGCATCTCGAATTAAGACACTCTATTCAACAAATCTTATTGAAATATCCATTCCAACCAAATAGGCCTCACAGGGCTTATTTTTTTATCTAAAAAAGGAGGGAATTCGCACCAAAGTACTCCCTCTGCTCCCGTTTTATTATTTTTGTTTAACATAATCCATCATGTCGTATGGTAACGTATTAGCAGTTTCTTTTAAAGAATAGTTTTCTAAATTATTAACATTTTGACGAAGATATTTTGCATAACTCGCTGAGATGAGCTTTTCGTGTTCATACTCAAAAATAATCTTCCGTTCCAAATAGTACCCTCGCAGCATTTCCTTGATATTATTCGGTTTGATACGCGTAATAACCCGCTCAATAAAAGCACCACTTTCAATAATCGCTGTCTCACGAATGCGCGAATCTTGTAAGAAATTGATGAGTGCAGTATTATAAACACCCTTCAAATTTTCTAAACTACTAATAATCACTTCTGTATTGGCTAAATACAGCTCGGCAATTTCTTCTTTTTCAGTTTTACTAGGATTTATTCTATCTTGATTGAGCCAATTACGAAAAGTAGAACCCAGCGTAAATACCTCATGAAGTAGGAAGCGAACAATTCGAAAAGAAACAATCAAAAAATAGTTTAAGCGCGAAGCGAGATTTCGATTGATTCTTTGTTCCATACTCCATAAATAGCGCTGATAAATGGAGTAGGCACGATTGCTAATATTCCTTTCTTCGTAAGCCTGTTCTAGACCATCGCTTTCGATACTTAACATCAATAATTGCAAATCTGTCAAGTCCTTTTGAACAGATTTTCCTTCTTGCTCTAAAATAAGATGCTCAATCCGTCCATGATAATTATCAATAGCTGCATAAAGAGGAGCCTTAACTTTAGTGTGTTTCAACTCTTTTTCCAATTCTTGGACAACGTCATTTAAAATAGCAATCTGCATGAGGTAGTCTGATGACTCTTCTTTGTTTTCTGACAACCGAGGCAATACTACAAGTCCTGTCAAAAAACTAAGTAACGTAACTCCAGCCACCAAAAAAAGTAAAAGGGGATATTTTTTCTCTAAAGCTGTTGGAATCAAGAGAATCGTCGCAATAGACACCGTTCCTTTCACACCTGAAAAAGTCAACAGTGCCATATCCCTCCAATAATTTGACATTCTTTTTTTCAACCGCAGACTTCTCAAAAAATAAAAGCCAGAAATCATTACAAAACGAATGGCAAACAACACAATCGTTAACAAAAGAATTGTCAGAAGAAGCCAGAAATTATCATATACAGGATTCTTCAAAATAGGCTCAGCTATCGTTTCCAACTCAATTCCTAAAATAACAAAGACAGACCCGTTCAACATAAATGTAACAGTTTGCCAAATCGTATCTGTCACGATATTAACTTGAGCTTCTAATAAAGTAATCCTTTTAAAACGACTGGCCTTAAAAATTCCTGCCACGACCACAGCAATAATCCCTGATACATGGATTTCTTCTGCTAGAAAGAAAGTCAATAATGGTAAACTTAGTTCTAACAACAATTCTCCTGCAATATCTGAGGCTCGAACCGTATGAAGTAACTTTTGTAACTGCCGGTTCAAAAAAGCAGTAAAGCTACCTACTAGAAAGCCACCTATAATGGAAATAAGCAGAGAAAAACTTGCTTGCTTAATAGAAAACGTTCCTGTCATCCAAGCCATCAAAGCAAATTGAAAAGCAACCAGACCACTCGCATCATTCAACAAGCCCTCACCTTTCAAAATATTTTCTACACGTTTTGGAAAGGTAAAGCGTTCAGATAAGGACGCAAAGGCCACTAAATCAGTTGGCCCCAAAGCGGCCCCAACTGCGATACAAGCCGCAAGAGGAAGAACTGCCCAAAGTACATGCGCTAAAAAGCCAAGACTCAAAGTAGAGAGAAAGATCACTGGAAAAATTAAATAAACCACAATCTTCCAATGCTTAAGAATACTAGTAACGTCACTTTCTTCTGCCTCCCGAAACAGTAACGGTCCAATGATAAGAGCTAGAAAAATCTCCGTTTCCAAATGAAATCTGCCGATCGGCAGAAGAAATCTCAAGCCAATTCCTAAAAGAATTTGTACAAGAGGTGTTGGCAGACTAGGAAATAGCTTATTCATCGCATTTGAAACAATCAAAACAGATAAGAAGATAATAATATAAAGGAGTAAGCTCACATTTTCCTCCTTTATTTTTGTTTACAATATTTTTCAAACAAAGTTTTTTGCTCTGAAATTTTCTGTTCAATTTTCGATACATCACGATGTTCAATGATTTTTTGGCAGCGTTCCCTTTCGAGATGGACCAATTTTTTCTTAATCCGAAGCATCTTTTTGCTCATATGCGCATTATTTAATTGCTTGCTCAATATTTCTCCATTGGTCGACTCAAGGTATTGACTACGCAAATTATTTAATTTTTCATGTAGATAGTATTTATCCATAATTATCTCCGGTTAAGTCGTTCTTAATTTCTCAATCATCACCAAAAAAGGGGGGTAATTAATTTGATTGATAGTTTTATAAAGAGCGACTGTAAATTCCTGCTGTGGCAACTGACCAACAAAATCCAAAACTGCATCTCGCTCCACATCACCACCTATATGCCCATAGTAAATCATAACAGCAATTCGACCACCAACTACTAAACACTGACATAATTTTTCTAACGCTTGTATGGTTGTATGTGGCTGGGTAATTACCGACTTATCTGCTGACGGCAGATAGCCTAAATTAAAAATAGCTGCCTTCGTGCTCTTAATGTACTGCCCCACATTTTCATGACCAGTTAAAAGCAATTCAACATTATCTACTTTAGCTTCTGTTAAACGCTTGGTAGTTTGTTCGAGGGCTTGTTTTTGAATATCAAAAGCATAGACTTTTTTAGCTAATTGTGCCAAGAAAAGAGTATCATGTCCATTTCCCATAGTAGCATCTACGACTATATCTTCTTTGGTTATGACTTCTGATAAAAAGGCATGTGCCATTTGCAATGGTCTTAACATATAAATCGCTGCTCCTTTGCCTTACATCCTTGAACACTGCCACGACGGTTCATTTCTTGCTCAATCGCATTCAGCACTTCCCATTTATTGAGACTCCACATAGGGCCAATTAACATATCTCGTGACGCATCACCTGTAATCCGATGAATGACAATATGTTCAGGGATGATTTCTAATTGATCACAGATAATAGAAACATACTCATCTTGGCTAAGCAACTGCAAACGCCCTTCATGATAATCTCGTTGCATACGTGTGTTAGTCATTAAATGCAAAAGATGTAGCTTGATGCCTTGAATATCATTGTCTGTCACACAGCGCCGAACATTTTCTATCATCATCTCATGGCTTTCACCAGGCAAACCATTAATTAAATGGGCAACAATCTCAATTTTGGGATATCTCCGTATACGTTGAACTGTTTCAACGTATAATTCATATGAATGTGCGCGATTAATCAATTGCGAAGTAGTTTCATAAGTCGTCTGCAGGCCCAACTCTACCGTCACATGCATACGTTCAGATAATTCTGCTAGATAAGCAATTGTCTCATCAGGCAAGCAGTCTGGTCTGGTTCCAATGTTGATACCTACAACTCCTGGCTCATTGATGGCCTGTTCATAGCGTTCACGAATGACTTCCACCTTATCATGGGTATTAGTGAAATTTTGAAAATAAACTAGATATTTTTTGACTTCAGGCCACTTTCGATGCATGAAGGCAATTTCCTTATAAAATTGCTCACGGATAGGAGCCTCTGGTGCTACAATAGCATCACCAGATCCTGACACCGTACAAAAAGTACAGCCGCCATGAGCAACCGTTCCGTCTCGATTAGGGCAATCAAATCCCGCGTCAATTGGGACTTTAAAGGTCTTCTCTCCAAATAGTTTTCGATAATAAGTATTCAAAGAATTATAAGGTTTCATAACTTCCATTTTACCACAAAATAAAATAGAACTCGCGTTCGGAGTTCTCTTACACTTTATTAATAGTTGGCTTCCATTGATGTTTTTTCAAGTCCACGCAGCCATTCGTTTTAAAAGTCACTCCTTCGGCCCAAAGAAGATGTCTCTGCTCCTCCCACGCTGGCACTAAGCGTCCCATAGCATTCACCACACGATGACAAGGATATTTTCCATAAGATCCAGCCTGAGATAAGACGCGACCAACTAAACGAGCATTTTTTTCTCGTCCAATCAATCTGGCAATTTGCCCATACGTAGCGACTTCTCCTACGGGAATGCAGGCTACAACTGATAAAATTTGGTTTATTAATTTTTCATTCAATACTTTATTCATCAGCATTTCCCTTGTGACAACCTAATTTTGTTTTCTTCTAAAACGCCATTGGAAACGCAACTTATCATAATAAGGAAATTCAATATGCAACATCCCTAAACCTAAGAAAAGACTTCCTAAAATATCTGTTGGATAATGAACTCCTAGATAAACGCGAGATGTCATGATTGTAAGAATGAATACCATGAGTAACACTTGCAGCAAATGTCTGAGATGACGATTTTTCACGCGCTGGCTCACAATAATCACTAACGCCCCAACAACTAACGTCGAAGCCAAGGCATGTCCACTCGGAAAAGAAAATCCACCTTCTTCTACTAAATGTTGGATCGTAGGACGAGGACGTTGATAGACATTTTTCAAAAGAGCCACTAAAATTCCCGTCAAAGCAAGGTTGCCAGCCAAAAGAATCGCCTCACTCCACCATTTTTTATAAAGGAAAAGAACAACTAAAACTACAACCCAAGTTATAATAACGGGTATGTTGATTAGACTTGTCACGTTAGAAAAGAAAAATGTCAAAGAATCTGGTAAATCCCCACGCAAAATTGTCTGAATTGGCCGATCAAAGCCTTTTAAATAATTAGGATGAAACTTGACAACATATCCTAAAATCACAAAAAGTAAAAGGGCAAAAGAGCCCTTGGTTAAAAACGTTTGTTTATTTTTCATACTTGATTAAAATTGGTTTCAAAAGCAAGTTGCTGAGCCAAAAAGCAATTGCAAAAACCGTACCTTCTAATAAATTAAATGGAATGACCATCGCAAATAAATAATTTGCCACACCAAGAATCTTTGAAATATCAAAATTCGCAAATGTTGCATATAGCGGAATAGCGTAAATATAATTGAGAATCAGCATTGCTAAGGTCAATCCGAGTGTCCCTAACACAGAAGCATTCAAGAAACGAACAGTTGTCTGTTCCTTTTTCCAAATGAGCCCAAAAGCAATGACGAAAATAGCTACTGCAATGATATTCATTGGCAAGCCAATATAGGTATTGACACCTTGAGTATTCAGCACCAGTTTCAATATTGAACGAAGCAATAAAATACTGAAAGCACCTTTGAGATCTAGCACTACTAAACCAATTAAAATAGATAAAATACTAAAATCTAGCTTTAAAAAACTGGCTCCCGGTAAAAGCGGAAAATCAAAGAACATCAGCAAAAATGAGATAGCTGAAAGTATGGCAATAATAGCCATTTCCCGTGTATGTGTCATAACAGATTCCTCCAATTTTATTAAAATTAGAGAAGCTGGAAGGCTTGCTGAAGAATATCTTATCCCAATCAATAAAACCTTTATGATAGTATAAGGAAATTTCCTTAAATAAAATTTAAAAGTCACCGTTTGGGAATTTCTCCCTTGCCTTTCGTCTTCTCCCATCCAGACTGTACTGTCGGTTGTGGAATTACACCACATCAGCTCATGCTCGCGGACTTAAAACAGTTTATTCAGTTGACAAAGCTTTTATTTTTAGAGTATGTTACACTTCAAAGCTATATCAAGAAATTATAACATTTCATAAAAAGTAACAGATTATCAACGACTGTAAATCACCGCCGGTCGGGAATTTCACCCTGCCCTGAAGACCCTTTAATCATAACAAAAAAAGCCTGCAAGGGCAAGCGTTTTATCTGAATCGTTCCGATATCATTCTTTTAATTTGTCATGATCATATTTATGTACTAGATCTAATCCTGTAAAATCTTGCTGCCGTAGTGCTTCATACACCATCATACAAACTGTGTTTGACAAATTCAAACTTCTGACATGCTCATCATTCATTGGAATACGCAAAGCTTTTTTAGAATGAGCACGCATAAATGCCTCTGGCAATCCTTTATCTTCACGTCCAAACATGAAATAATGATTCCCAGCGATTGCAAAATTTTCTTCTGTATAGACCTTCTCTGCAAACTTAGAAATCAAATAAAGATGCCCATCCATTGTACTCATGAACTCTTCTATACTATCATAATAAGTAATATCCAGCTTGTCCCAATAATCCAGACCCGCTCGTTTCATCTTGCGATCATCAATCGGGAATCCCATTGGTAAAATGATGTGAAGCGGTGAATTCGTTGCTGCACAAGTCCGGGCAATATTCCCAGTATTCTGTGGAATTTGTGGTTCAAAAAGAACAATGTGGTTTTTACATGTCATAATTTTTCATACCTGATTTCATTACTCATACAAAAAATAGCCACACTGCCCGGAGTCAAGCTCAGCAGACAGCGTGGTTAAGACATCATTAACTTACATCACAACAGGTTTGAGGTAAATCAATGAAGGTACTTTTTTAGTATATCACTTTCTTTGTACATGTCAATAAAAAAACCTAATTATTTGGTAATTTTTTAAAATTTATCTTCTCGGTTTCATCAGAATACCTTATTTAAACAAAATATACATTTTTCTTTCTTCAAAGTGATGAAATTTTAGTAAAAAAAGGGTATGATAGGATAGGATACTTGGGAGGTATAAGATGAAAATTATTGTCGTTGGTGGCGGTAAAGTCGGAGCTGCACTCTGCCGTTCACTTGTGGCGGAAAATCATGATGTGATTCTAATCGAACAAAATGAATCTGTCCTCAATAGGGTTACAAAACGTTATGATATTATGGGCATTGTGGGTAACGGTGCCAATTTTAAAATTTTAGAACAGGCTGATGTCGGACATTGTGACATTTTTATTGCCATGACGGAGCAAGATGAAGTCAATATGATTTCAGCTGTATTAGCTAAAAAAATGGGAGCAAAAGAAACGATTGTTCGTGCTCGTAACCCAGAATATTCAAATTCTTATTTTAAAGAAAAAAATATTCTTGGTTTTTCGCTTATTGTCAATCCTGAGCTACTAGCAGCCCGGTACATTGCCAATATCATCGAATTTCCTAACGCACTTTCTGTGGAACATTTTTCAAATGGACGTGTCAGTTTAATGGCCTTCAAAGTCAAACAAAATAGCAACCTCTGCCAGATGACTTTATCTCAATTCCGAAAAAAATTTGGAAATGTTCTGATTTGTGCCATCGAACGCGATAATCAATTGTTCATTCCAGACGGTGAAATCACCATTTTGCAGAATGATACTATCTATGTCACTGGAAACCGAGTCGAGGTTATTCTTTTCCATAATTTCGTTCGACCAAAAGTCATAAAAAGTCTGATGCTCATTGGAGCTGGGAAAATTGCTTATTACCTACTCAATATCCTAAAAAATAGCAAAATAAAACTGAAGGTCATTGAAATCAATCCGAGACATGCTGAATGGTTTAGTCAAGAATTTCCACATTTACATATTGTTCAAGGAGACGGTACCGCAAAAGACATTTTACTAGAAGAAAGTGCTCAACATTATGATGCAGTCGCTACATTGACTGGGGTGGATGAAGAAAATATCATTTCTTCTATGTTCCTTGAAAGCATGGGTGTTCAAAAAAATATCACAAAAATCAATCGGACTAGCTTGCTTGAAATCGTAGATAGTCAGGAATTTTCAAGCATTGTCACACCAAAGAGAATCGCGGTAGATACGATTATGCACTTTGTCCGTGGACGTGTGAATGCCCAGTATTCCGATTTACAAGCTATGCATCACTTAGCGAATGGACTACTTGAAACCCTGCAATTTCAAATCAAGGAAGAAAATAAAATGACTGGAAGGGCACTTTCCACTTTAAAATTAAAAAAAGGTGTCTTAATTGCAGCTATTATCCGAAACGGAAAACCTATTTTCCCAACAGGTGAGGATCAAATTCAAATCGACGACCAAATCATCGTTACAACACTAATACAAAATATCACACAAATCTATGATTTATTAGAGAGGTAAACCATGAATAGAAGTATGATTCGTTTCCTCCTCTCAAAGCTATTAATCATTGAAGCTGGACTACTGCTGGTTCCGCTCATTGTAGCGTTCATCTATCATGAACCAAATGATATTTTACTCTCCATTGGTGCTACAATTGGCATTCTCTTAGTCGTCGGACTTTTAGGAAGTACTTTTAAGCCAAAAAATCATCACATCTATGCTAAAGAAGGAGTTTTAATTGTCGCTTTATGCTGGATACTTTGGTCCTTCTTCGGGGCTCTTCCTTTTGTTTTTTCAGGACAAATTCCTCACCTCATAGATGCTTTCTTTGAGATTAGTTCAGGCTTTACAACAACAGGTGCCTCTATCTTACCAGATGTCTCTGTCTTATCACATTCTCTACTCTTTTGGCGTAGTTTCACCCACTTAATCGGAGGCATGGGAGTCCTCGTCTTTGCCCTTGCTATCATGGAAAATAATAAAAATAGCCATTTGGAAGTGATGCGCGCAGAGGTGCCTGGTCCTGTCTTTGGTAAAGTCGTCTCTAAATTAAAGGACACTGCGCAAATTCTCTATTTACTCTATTTGGCACTTTTTGTTATTTTTGTGATAATCTATTACTTAGCAGGTATGCCTCTATTTGATAGCTTTATCATTGCGATGGGAACAGCAGGTACTGGAGGTTTCGCAGTTTACAATGATGGTATTGCTCACTATAACAGCTCTCTCATTACGTATCTAGTCAGTTTTGGAGTACTTATCTTTGGAGTGAATTTCAATCTCTATTACTTTTTACTATTGAGGAAATTTAAAGCATTCTTTGGCGATGAAGAATTGCGAACTTATCTCATTATTGTAACATCTGCAACTATATTCATCTGTCTCAATGTTTTCCATATTTATCAAAATCTTTCCCAGACCTTGGAAGTTTCTCTTT
This sequence comes from Streptococcus sp. SI1, assembly GCF_030439945.1. NCBI lineage: Bacteria > Bacillati > Bacillota > Bacilli > Lactobacillales > Streptococcaceae > Streptococcus > Streptococcus sp. SI1. The sequence goes on along the minus strand of NZ_JAQFJE010000001.1, from coordinate 47,488 downwards.
TTCAAGTATCTAACATTATCACCACAACCGGTTTTGGGCTTGGTGACATTACCTCTTGGCCACTCTTTTCTCAATTTATTCTCCTCATTCTCATGTGTATAGGAGGTTCTGCTGGTTCTACAGCCGGAGGGTTAAAGGTTGTTCGCTGCTTAATATTAGTTCGTATCGCCAAAAATCAAATACTATCCACTCTTTCACCGAAACGTGTACTGACCTTGCATGTGAATCATAATGTGATTGACAAAGACACACAGCATAAAATCTTAAAATATCTTGTGCTATATGCAATGATGATCATCTGTCTTATCTTTATCGTCAGTTTAGACAATAATAATTTGATGACAGTTGTTAGTGCTGTTCTTAGTTGTTTCAACAACATTGGTCCAATGTTAGGAACAACAGACAGCTTTGCAATCTTTGGTCCAATTTCCAAATTACTGCTTTCTCTTGCTATGATTGCTGGACGTTTAGAAATTTACCCGATGATTCTGCTCTTTATGCCACAAACTTGGTCCAAACGATAACTAGATTAAATAAAAACTCGCCAGTCAATAGACTAGTGAGTTTCTTTATTTTCTGAGTGATTGCGTCTCAAACTAAAATCATCCGGTACAGGATCATCTCCTCCGTTCGCCCATGGATGGCAACGCAAAATACGTGCAATCCCCATCAACAACCCCTTAATGCCATGTTTTTCTATCGCTTGAATCATGTAGTTTGAGCAAGTCGGCTGATAACGACAGGAAGGTGGAAAAGCTGGTGAGATAAATTTTTGATAAAAACGGATTAGCGCGATAAGGACTTTTTTCATTATTTTTTCTTTGTAACAGCTAGATTATGTAACTGACTGACCTCTTTTTTATTGAGACGGCGAGCTTCACCCGGACGAAGGCCAGTTAAATTTAGATGGCCAAATTGCGTGCGGGAAAGTTTATCTACTTGCAAACCAACAGCCTCAAACATCTTTTTTACTTGATGATTTCGCCCTTCATGAATCGTCAACTGGATAATCGAACGATTTTTAACAGGGTCTACTTTCAGAATTTCATAAACAGCTGGTTTGGTTTTCTTACCATCAATTTTTACACCTTTTATCAACGGTCGAAGGACCTCTTTATCAGCTACCCCCTTGACACGAGCGACATAGACCTTATCAATCTCATTTCGAGGATGAATCATTTCATCTGTAAAATCTCCATCATTTGTCAAAATTAAGGCACCTGACGTATCCCAATCAAGCCTCCCTACTGGATAAATCCGTTCTGTGACATTTGGTAACAAATCAACTACTGTTTGACGACCTTTGTCATCTGTCACGCTTGAAATAACACCACGTGGCTTATTTAAGAGGTAGTACACTTTTTCTTCATTGTAAATTGGCTGACCATTTACCTCCACGCGATCTCCAGACTTGATCGTCGTTGCCAATTCACGAATAACTTGTCCGTTTACAGTGACCAGCCCTTGCTTTATCAATTCTTCTGCTTTTCTACGACTAGCAATCCCAGCATGGGCAATATATTTATTGATTCTCATCCTCTATCCTTTCAGCAAATAGTTGACTTTCCTCTGTTATTAGCTCTGTTTCTTCCACTACTGGCAATTCTTCTAGGCTATTGATGCCCATATAATCCAAAAAATAATCAGTCGTCACATAAAGATTTGGGCGACCAAGCACTTCTTTCTTCCCATTTTCGCGAATCAAATCAAAAATCTGTAACTTAGAGATTGCACCACTAGAATTGACACCGCGAATCTCATCCACTTCAATTCTTGTAATAGGTTGCTTATAAGCAATAATAGATAGAGTCTCCAAGGCAGCTCTTGATAAACTTTGATTGATCGGAGCCTTTGAATATTCCCGCAAAAGGTCAGCGAAATCTTGTTTGGTAACAATTTTATAAGCATTCGATGTCTCTAATAGAGCAAGACTTGAATCTTCGTCTTTTCGATATTTTTCTGCTAATTTCTCCAAACTCTGTATCACACCCGTAGGCGGTATAGAGAGGAGATCTGCTAGTTGACGGACACGCAAGCCGTCCTCACCTGCTACAAAGAGCAAGGCTTCAATCTCTGCTAATTTACTCATTTCTTTTTCCCATTAGATAAATATTCCCAAAATTTTCTTCCTGCACCACTTGAATTTCTTGTACTTTTACCAATTCCAATGTTGCTAAAAATAGAGTAATGACTTCATTTATATCTTTTGTTTCTGAGAAGATTGCTTGAAGAGCAATTTTTTCTTGTAAATGGCAGCGATTGCGTATTACATTCATCATGTCTTCAATTTTATATTCGTCTTTGACAATGGTTGTGTGGTTTTGAGCAAATTCTTCTCTTTTTTGTGTCATCAACTTTGAAAAAGCCAGAAACAAATCAATCGTTGTTTTGTCATGACGTAACTCAGCATTTTCATATACCAATTCGATTTTAGGTTTGGAATAATAAAGAGCCCGTTCTTCATGCTGCTCTGCCATTTTCTCACCTAACAATTTGAATTTCCGATATTCTTCGATTTGAGCAAGTAAATCTTGCTCCAGATTCTCTTCAGTTTCTATGGTATCCGCCACTTTTGGCAAGAGCTTCCGACTTTTAATCAACATGAGCTGACTCGCCATGACCATATATTCACCAGTCACTTCTAACTTCATAGCTTGAAGGGTCGCTACATAAGCTAAGTACTGCTCAATAACCTCTGTAATCGGCACATCATAGATATCCATTTGGTATCTTGACACCAAATGAAGTAATAAATCCAATGGGCCTTCAAAATCTTTAATTTTTATGTCCATTATCTATATTTTTCCAACGTCATCATTGTTTTCAAACCTAAATTGCGCGCAATTTCATATATTTCTACGCCTTTCTCTCGCTGACGTAAAATATATTGCTCTCGCAAACTCTGAGCAGATAAGGTAGCTTGATTTTTTTCAATCAAAAAAGCCTCTAATTGACGAAAGCCCCATTGCCGTGAATAGGTTTTCCCATTTTTTTCTAACAAATAAGTCCCTTCCAGAGTTGTTCCCAGTTCTCCAATCAATTGATCTGGAATAGGGACAATACGCTTTTGACCTGCTTTCTCAATGCGAATAATCTGAAAATCTAGATTTACATCTGCTACTTTTAACTGCAAAATTTCACTTGGTAACAGCCCCATTTCCAAAATGAGAAGTGCAATCAAACGACCGTTGTATTGATTTGTATCGGCATAAAAATTAGATAAGTCCAAAATCTCCGCATCGTGTTCTTTCGGAATTCCAACTTTTGGCAACTCTAGGCGATAAAAATTTGAAATGAAGCGTTTGTTGTATAAATAATACAAAAATTGATTGACAGCAGATAGCTTTCGCTTTTGAACAGAAGGTTTGAAGTCAGCAATAGAAGCCCGATAAATTCGAAGATTAGTATCTGTAATTTTTGCATGAATCACATCTACAAACTGCTCCAAATCATAAAAATAAGCTGTTTTTGAATTGTCAGATAAATTTTTTCCTTCTAAAAAGGTGATTATTTCTTCTTTCATTTTGGATGGATCTCGTATTCATTCGCAAAGCTGTGTAAAAGAGCATTGACTGCTTTTAAGATAGATTTGCGCGTAATAATTCCTTGAAACGTATTTTCCTGATCAACAACTGGCAAGAAGGACTCATCTACTAATTTATGTAGTACTTCTGTCAATGTAAAATCTGGGCCGACAGTTAGGTCATCTTTTTTTGCCATATGCACAATATCAGTTGTCATAAACTCTTCATCAGGGATTTCGTGCTGCATTTGATAAGATAAGATATCTGTTAGCGAAATCGTACCCACAAACTTTTTCTGATCTGTTACTACCGGTACTCGTGAGTATGTCATTTGACTCAGTAATAAAATAGCATGGTCTGCATTATGGGTGTCAATCAAGACAGCCAAGTTTTCTGCTGGTGTTAAAAAAGTGTCTTCTTGCTGTAAGAGAAAATTTTCAAATTCTTTGGCAATCATCGAGAAAACTCCTTTGAGAGGCGAGAGTATAGGTCGTGTTGACGTGTATAGTAGTCTACATGGAATGCATCATCAGTAATCTCTACTTTAGCATAAAGTCGCTCATTAATAACACCTCGTGGTTGACTGATCGACCCCGGATTTAAAAAGAGCGTTTTCCCTTCCATCCACGCATCTGGAATATGCAAATGCCCATATAAACAAATATCTGCATCTACCTCTTGTGCCCACAAATCCAATTTTTGAAAACCAAAATTGATATGCTGAAGGTGACCATGAGTTTGTGCAATAACGGTACCATTTAAATCTGTCACCAAACGATCTGGATAGCCACCATAGAAATCCATGTTCCCTGCTACAACATAAATTCCTTGCCACACTTCGTCATCACTTGGCAACTCAGAATCACCATTATGAAAAATAGCATCTACTTTTCCGAGATAATAGGTCTTTATCTCTTCTACAATAGCACGATCGCCATGAGAATCACTCATTACGATGATGGTTTGTTTTGCCATGTTGGAAATACCTCCACTAATTTTTGAACTGCTTGAGCTCGATGTGATTGAGCATTCTTTTCTTCCATTGTTAATTCTGCAGATGTTTTGCCTGTTTCACCTACTAAAAATAACGGATCATAGCCAAATCCATTCTCACCTTTTGGCTCAAAATTAATATAGCCTGCCCAGTCAGCCTCCACGACTAGACTTTCTTTAGTAGGACTTGCTACCACAAGAGTTGTATGAAACTGCGCTGAGCGATCTTTCAACTCGAAAACCATTGCCAATTCATGTAGTAGTTTTGCATTATTTTCTAAGTCTGTCGCATCATTTCCAGCAAAGCGAGCAGACCAAACTCCAGGCAGACCACCTAACGCATCTACTTTTAAGCCTGAATCATCTGCCAATACCATTTTGCCAGTCAGCTTAGAGATAGTCTCTGCTTTTAAACGAGCATTTTCTTCAAAAGTCATCCCAGTTTCTGCGACTTCTGGTAAATCAGGATAATCATTCAGATTTTCAATCTGATAGCCTAATTTTTCAAAGATTCTGCGGAATTCAGCGGTCTTTCCCTCATTACGAGTAGCAATTAAAATCGTATCTCCTACTGTCAAACCTGACAATTCTTGTTGAGAAAAGAAAACATTTAATTTGACACCTTTTTCAGGCAAGTGCACTAAAACTAATTGTTCCTTTTCCGTGATTAAAATAGCACCCTTATGAAATTGTGCCTGAAACTGTGATCCTTGATTTTCATTGATTAGTTGCAAGACGAATTGAACAAAAGACATGATTGAGTTATATTGAATGACAGTAACCGAAAAAGACTGTCCTTCAACTACTAATTGACGGAGCTCTTCCTCCATTCGACTAAGTTCTTCTGAAATAACATCTTTAAAATAGAATCCCCTGCCATAGGAAGACCATTCTCCAACATACCAATCTTGAGCATCTTTATACTCATAAACGTTATTACTCATAATGTTACATGCTCCACATTTATTTTTTTGTTTAACCACGTTTCTGCAATTTCAGCAAACCTTTTCGCATTTGCTGTTGTAAAAAAGCGGTGTTGCAGGAGTTTTCCTTCTCTGCTATGATTGATTTCAAAGTAGTTTAGCAAGACAGAAATGTCCCGTACACATTCTGCTCCGCTGTCAATCAATTTCACAGTTGGTCCCATCACATTTTGAATGATTGGTTTTAGTAAAGGATAATGAGTACAACCTAGTACTAAAGTGTCCACCTTGCCTTTTAAAGGCATTAAGCTTTCATACACCACTTTTTTCGTAATACTAGACGACAGTTCATTAGATTCTACTAGCGGTACAAATTTGGGACAAGAAAGACTTGTCACTTCCACTTCCGGTAAGAGACGTTCGATTTTTTGACGATAAATATCTGATTGAATCGTCATTGGCGTTCCTATAATGCCAATCGTTCCATGTTGAGATGCTTTAATTGCTGCACTAGCTCCTGGTAAGATGACTCCTAAAACTGGGATATCTAACTTTTCTTTGATGTCTTCCCAAACCACAGCAGTAGCTGTATTGCAGGCGAGAACAATCATTTTGACATTTTGGGTTAAAAGGAATTGTACCAATTGCCATGTGTATTCCCGAATTTGCTCTGCAGGTCGGGGACCATAAGGCGCACGTGCAGAATCGCCAATATAAATTACTTCCTCATGTGGAAGTTGCCGCATCAGCTCACGAACAACTGTCAAACCGCCCACGCCTGAGTCTAAAAAACCAATTGGTCGATTATCCATAAGTTCTTCTTTCTAAAGAAGGGACTGGGTGCAAGTCCCAAATCCCCATTCATTTATCTCTTTAAAAATCAATTTATCGTATAAAACAAAGATTATTTTTTCTTTTTAGCATTTTCAAGTGCTGTTTTTTGTTGATTTTTAATTTGACGATACACTTGTTGTACCTTTGCTTCATTTGGCTTTTGTCCGTTTGCGGATAACATCGTACGAACTGCATCGATATTCAAACGTGGATTGTCAGCAAATTCTTTTTCAATTTGTTTGCGAACAAGATACATTCCAGCAAACATACCACCAAAAAAAGCAAGAATAATCAACAAAATAGCTAATAATAAATCCATAAATATGTAATCCTCTTTTCCCTTTTTACATCTTCTTATTATATCAAAAATTGTCTATTTTTCAAAATCAAAGCCATACAAAGTTGCAAAGTAATCCTCAGGTATTTCAGCACGCCGAATCAATCGTACACCACCATCTTCTTCCAACAAAAGTTCAGCCGAACGAAGTTTGCCATTATATTGATAGCCCATTGAAAAACCATGCGCTCCTGTATCGTGAATCACTAAGGTATCTCCAATATTAGTAATTGGTAGTTCACGCTGAATAGCAAATTTATCATTGTTTTCACAAAGGCTACCTACTACATCCACTATTTCTGTTTGACCATCTGGATGATCCATATTTGTAATATGATGATAAGCACCATACATGGCAGGACGAAGAAGGTTTACTGCCGAAGCATCCAGACCAATGTAAGTGCGATAAGTTTGTTTTTTATGCAACACTTTCGTCACTAATAATCCGTGAGGGGCCAGCATAAAGCGTCCCAATTCCGTAAAAATTTTTACCTTTCCTAAGCCTACAGGGTCTAAAATTTCCTCATAAGCCTGCCGGACTCCTTGTCCGATTGCTAAAATATCATTTGCCTTTTCTTCGGGGTGATAAGGAACACCTACTCCACCTGAAAGATTGATAAAATCCAGTTCCACATCAGTTTCAGCCACAATCTCAACAGCTAATTCAAAGAGCTGACGAGCTAATTCGGGATAATAACAATTCGTAATGGTGTTAGAAGCCAGCAAAGCATGAATACCAAATTTTTTGACTCCTACTGTTTTTAAATCTTTAAATGCTTGAATAAGCTGTGCTTTTGTCATTCCGAATTTGGCTTCTTCTGGAGAATCCATAATGTCCGTTCCTAACTCAAATACACCGCCGGGATTATAACGACAGGAAATAACTTCCGGAATACCTGCTACCTCCTGTAAAAATGCAATATCTTCATAAGCATCAAGATTGATAGTAGCTCCCAATTCACGCGCAAGCTGCATTTCTTTTGCAGGTGTATCATTGGACGAAAACATTATGTCACTGTCCGAAAAACCTACTTTCTGACTCATCAAGAGTTCTACATAGCTGGCACAGTCTACCCCACATCCTTCTTCTTTCAAAATTTTCAAAATAGTCGGATTTGGAGTTGCCTTTACTGCAAAATATTCTTTAAAACCCTGGTTCCATGAAAAAGCTTCATGAAGCGCACGCGCTGTTTCACGAATTCCTTTCTCATCATATAAATGAAATGGTGTTGGAAATTGTGCTGTGATTTCAGCTAACTTTTCACGACTGATATAAGGTTCTTTCATAGTTAGTCTCATGCTTTCTCTTGATGCGTTTTATTATATCATAAAAGAAGAATCATCTGCCAATAAAAAAAGAAGCTGGAAAAAATCCAACTTCCATTATTCTTACTTTTAATTGTCTCTTCCAAAAATACGAAGAATACTGAGAAACAGATTGATAAAGTCAAGGTAAATATTTAAGGCGAGTGAAACTGCCCAACCAGCTGCCACATTTCCCCCTGATTGCTCATAGACATAACGGATTCGTTGATTATCCCAAGCAATCAAGCCAGAGAAGATAATCACACTAATAATACTAATAATAAAATCTAATCCAGAATTTTTAAGGAAAATATTCACCAAACTAGCGATGATAACTCCAATTAACCCTGCAATAAAAGCTCTGCCTAGGCCAGAAAGATCTTTTTTGGTAAATCTCCCAATCAATGCCATAGCAAAAAACATTGCAGAAGAAGTAACAAAGGCTGCTAAAACTGTTGCTTGTGTGTAAAGAGCCAACACTAAACTAATCGTAAAACCATTTAAAGCTGAATAAATTAGAAAAGTTGGCAATGCAGCTGGATTGTTTTTGACAGACATGCCCGAAGCCACCCAGACAAGGATCAGCTCAGCAAAAATTGCTAAGTAAAAAATCCAAGTATTTCCTGTCATGACAGACAAAATCACATCTTGAAAGATGGTCAGCATTAGTGCTGATACAAGAGCAGAAATACCAATCCCCATTCCAACTAAAGAGTATACTTTTGCATAAAAACTATTGATGCCGCTATTTTCTTGAATAATTGTATTGTTCATAAACTCTCTCCTTTTATTGTTATAGTTATGATTTTAACATTTTTCTGTGGAAAAGTCTGCTTTTAGCAATTCTTTTCCGAACTGGTGCCATCGCTTCTTTGATTGCCCAGTATTTATCCACCATGGTAACAATATAGCCTTCTTTATACCGCGGTGGCGCTACTGTTGCACCCCACATGTGTTTGAGAATGATATCTTCTTCGACTTTATTTAATTTGGTTACTTTCCGTGCATTCCTCACCGCTAACCGAGGGTGTACCCAAGCATGGCTCTTATTGAATTTCGTTTCACGCCAATCATAATAAAACATATCGTGCAAAAGACCTCCACGCGCAGTACTTTTTGCATCCCAACCTAATTTCTTAGCAATTTTATAACTCGTATAACTAACATGAATCGAATGTTCCAAACGATTGGAATATATATGATGTGTTATGGTTTTTAGTTTCTGGACGCGTGGTTGAGCAATCAATTGACCAACGTGCTCCATATACTCTTTGTCTTCTTTATAAAGCATAGAACCACCTCCATGTGCTTCTAATTATAAATACATTTCTAAATTTTAACTTAAAGAAAAAATGAGAATTCCTGCTGCAACAGCTACATTTAAACTCTCAGCTTGCCCTTTCATAGAAATATGAATTAGCTGATCTGCCTCATCCATCATCTGCTGGCTGATCCCTTGCCCTTCATTTCCCATCACAAGAACAAAGTCTGATATGGGCGCTACTTCCCGATAATCTATTGAATCTTTTGAAAGCGTCGTTGCTAATATCGGTAACTGTGCTTGTTTAGCAAGCTTAAGAAAATCTGAGGTCTTCATACGATAAATCGGCAAATGAAACTGACTGCCTTGCATAGAACGTAAAGTTTTAAGGTTGTAAATATCCGCCGAATATTGTGAAATGAACACTCCATCATAACCCGCAGCATCAGCCGTTCGGATAATCGTTCCTACATTTCCGGGATCCTGCACATCTTCTAAAAAGAGATACTTCCCTTTGAGAAATGAAGGAGCAGATTGTTTTTCAAAAGCAATCTCTGCCACAATGCCCTGCGGCGTTTTCGAATCAGCTAAATCCGCTAAAATTTCTGCCGTCACTACATGAACTTGAGAAAAATCTGACACTCTATCGGCAAATTCTTCTAGAACAAAGATATGAAGAATTTGAGCTTGTGTATTAACTGCTTCTTCAAATAAATGCCACCCTTCAATTAAGTATGAGTCTTTCCGATACTTTTTTTGAAGTAATTTTTTAGTATTTTTTACCACATTATTAGCTTTTGAGGTTATAATATTCATAGAACTATTATAACACAAAAGGAGACTCGCATGAAAAAAGTAAGAATGATTGCACAAGGGCGTGTACAAGGTGTTGGCTTTCGTTGGGGTGTTTATACACTTGCTACAGAAATAGGTGGAATAACAGGGCGTGTCTGGAATAATGAAGATGGAACCGTAGAGATTTTAGCACAAGCCGAAAATCCCACTCTCATGGCTAAATTCATCCAAGAAATCCGCAAAGGTCCCACACCATTTTCAAAAGTCAGCTATTTAGATGTTACAATGGCTAATTTTGAATCCTATTCAGATTTTAAAATTGCAAATTAGGTCCGAAGAACTATTGTATATTTAAGAAAAAAACAGTAGAATAGAAAGGTATTATTTTTTAGAAAAAGGAAACAAACACGTGAAAAAAGTAAATCGTATTTTATTCTCAGGACTGGGGCTCTCTATGCTTCTTCTGCTCTCAGGATGTGTACAAGTCAAAGATGGTAAGCCTGCTGGGTTTGTCTGGGATATCATTGGAAGACCAATGAGCCTTGCCATTCAGTATTTTGCTAATAACATGGGGCTAGGTTTTGGTGTTGCTATTATCATTGTTACCCTGATTGTGCGGCTGATCATTTTGCCACTGGGACTTTATCAATCATGGAAAGCAACTTATCAATCTGAAAAGATGAACTACTTGAAGCCGATTTTTGAGCCGATCCAAGAACGCATGAAAAATGCTGAAACACAAGAAGAAAAACTGGCTGCTCAACAAGCACTCATGGCTGCCCAAAAAGAAAATGGTGTTAATATGCTTGGGGGTATCGGATGTCTCCCTCTACTGATTCAATTACCATTTTTCTCTGCTCTTTACTTCTCTGCTCAATATACTGAAGGAGTGGCAAAGAGTGTCTTCTTAGGAATTCCACTTGGAAAAGCTAGCGTTCTTCTTACTGTTATTGTTGGGATTTTATATTTCATTCAATCTGCTTTAACTCTTGTCGGTGTTGATGAAGTTCAAAAAGAACAAATGAAGAAAATGATGTACATGAGCCCGCTCATGATTGTCATCTTCTCTCTCACAGCTCCAGCAGGTGTAACACTTTATTGGGTAGTCGGCGGTTTCATTATGATCATTCAACAATTGATTATCAATCATTACATCCGTCCACAACTCAGAAAACGCGTTACTGAAGAATACAAAAACAATCCACCTAAAGCCATTAAAAATTCTGGCCGTAAAAAAGATGTAACACCTAACACTCAAGCTATTATTGAAAATAGAAAACAGAATAAAAAGAAAAATCGCAACGCTGGAAAACAACGTTCAAGATAAACAAAAAAGCTGGAACAATCATTCCAGCTTTTTGCTTGTCGTTCAATCAACAAAGCATCCTACTATGAAACAACACTCCATCTTTTCAAACACCAACTTGAATGACAGAATATTCTCATTCAAAAACAAGCTTACCAAAATTCACGGACAAAATCATTTTCTAAGCGCTCACTATAAAATAATTCTGACAATGATTGGTCATCAAAAACACGCAACAAATTTTTTAAATCATAAGCCAACTCCATAGTATCTAGGTCTTCACGCGCCACCCACATAACTTCACCTTCTTCTGACGAACGAAGATGACCAGAAAATTCATTTGTACGATAAAGAAAGACCAGATAACGAATACCTTCTGCCGTATACCAATGTTTCATACCAACCAATCTAGGGTTATGAATTGTTAATCCTGTTTCTTCATAAACCTCACGTACAACTGCCTGATAAAGGCTCTCCCTTTCTTCTATATGTCCACCAGGCAGAGCTGCTCCTGACCAAGAATATCGCTTGGGGTCCCGAATCTGCATAACAATACGATTCTGATCATCTTCAATTAGACACATGTTGGTTAAAATCACTTGAGACTGATGGGACATATTTCCCTCCTCTATGTTTTACTGAGACGCGCCCCGTGATTGTGATGATACCATGGGGCGCGTTTTCTTTTTTTAATTATGCTGTTTTTTCGACTTTTAGGATTTTTACATCATAACTACCAATAGGTGTTTCAACTGTAGCTGTGTCACCTGTTTTTTTACCAATTAATGCTTGTCCAATAGGACTTTCATTAGACACTTTTCCAGCAAAAGCATCTGCTCCAGCTGCGCCAACAATCATATAGACTTCTTCGTCTGTTTCACCAACTTCTTGAATCGTAACGGTCTTACCAATAGCGACTTCATCATGAGCTACTGCATCGCTGTCTACAATTTCAGCGTAACGAATCTTGGTTTCTAGACTAGATATTTGTCCTTCAACAAAAGCCTGCTCATCTTTGGCTGCTTCATACTCACTATTTTCTGATAAATCTCCATAAGAGCGAGCAATTTTAATACGCTCTACTACTTCAGGACGGCGAACCAATTTAAGTTCTTCTAATTCTTTTTCAAGTTTTTCCTTTTCTTCAAGGGTCATAGGATAAGTTTTTTCTGCCATTATTTTCTTCTTTCTATTTTTTAAACAAAGAGATTGGGACAATAATGTCCCAACTTTCTAATATCGTGTGTGATTCCTTTGCAAGGCACAATCTCCATCCAATCTAAAATATGCTTATTGCATTCTATTTCAGACCTAATTTTCATTGCGCTAAAGGAGAATCAAATCAAGTTCTACGAAGTACCGATTTTGCCCTACTCCTTTTAATTTGAACTACTTGGCTTTGTCAATTTACTATTGACATGCTCCTGAACATTTTTCTCATGTTCTGCATAGGTAGTTGCAAAATAAACTTTGCCTGTTTCTGTATTAGCTACGAAATATAGATAATCAGTTTTAACTGGATTAACTGTCGCTTCAATAGCAGAAAGGCTCGGATTATCTACAGGACCAGGCATTAAACCAGTATTTTTATAGACGTTGTAAGGCGAATCAATATTCGTATCAATTGCAGCGTCTTCCGATAAGGTCGTTTTTTGTCCAAGTTTTCCTTGAGCATACAGAATTGCAATATTGCTTTGTAAAGGCATATTTTGATTCAAACGGTTGTAAAAAACACTTGCAATATTTTTCCGATCTTGATCCGTTGAACCTTCTTTTTCAACTAAGGATGCAATTGTTAAAACATCATGCACTGTCAAGTTCTTCGCTGCTAACACATCATAATATCGCGACATAGTCTTATCCATTGCAGCTAACATTTGTTCAATGAGAGTTTCAGCTGTTGTACTATCTGTCACATTGTAAGTAGCAGGGAAGAGATAGCCTTCCAAACGATACTTCACACCACTCTCTTTTTTAGCTAAGTTTTCCAATAATTTCGGATATTTCGAAGCCTCCTGAGTGATAAAATTATCATCTTGGACTTTCTTTAGGAAAGTATCTGATGACAATTTATTCTTTTTCAACTTTGCAATCATTTTTGCAATTTGATCAATCGTATAGCCTTCTGGAATTGTTAATTTTTCCATCGAAGGATCTTGTGGAGTCTCCGTTCCGCCTTTTTGTAACTTTTTAGCAATCGTATCCAAAGTCATACTTTTTTGTAGATTGTAATAACCTGATTGGAAATTTGCATAGTTTTTAAATTTAGCATAATAGCTAAAAATCTGAGCATTTTTAATCAAACCAGATTTTTCCAGGACTTTTCCAATTGCTTTAGGGCTAGAACCAGTTGGAATCTTAACCGTCACATACTTTGTATTTTTTGCATCAATCGGTTGTAAAGCTGATGTTACATAGCGATAAGCAAAGAAACCTGTTAGCCCAATTCCTAAAAGCACTAAAATCAAAACCGTTTTAACAATTTTCCCGGCGACTTTACTTTGCCGTTTCTTAGCAGTGACTGCTTGAGAAGTTCGATTTAAACGGGATAGTTTCTCTGGCTCTGGTTCCGTCCCATAAGCTGCAGATTGAACCAATTCTTCTGGAATCTTAGTTTTATCAACCACCTGAGTAGTTGGGTAAGAAACAGGAACTTTCGTTGTATGAGTATTAAACTCTTTCTCTTCCCTAGCTACTGCTTCAGCTTCTATTTGCTGAACAGTTGGTAGCGGACTTTCTAATGAAGCTGGTTCTGGTTTGCTCTTTTCTTCTTGCTGCACTTGGGATATATCCATTCCAAAAATAAGCGATTTGTCTTCTTTCTGAATAGAAGAAAGTGTAGATTGTCCTAGCTCCAACTCTTCATGTAAATCATTAGATGATTCAACACGAGTTGATTGGCTAGTTTCCTTTGCTTTGGCTAAGTCACGTAGAATCTGTTCTTTAAAACTCAACCCTTCTTTTTCTCGTGAATCTTCAGTCAAATAATTGACCTCCTTGTTCAGTATCCCTACTATTATAACGTAAAAGGTAAATAAAAGCAATAAGAGAAGGCCTTTCTTTCAGGCTTTCTACAAAATAATCAATCTTTTTCAACTATTAGGTGTTTCCCAAACCATATCATACCAAACTTCACCTGCATAAGTGGATTGAGATCGTCCCTCATTGACAAAGCCATGCTTTTCATAATAACTAACTAAATAATCATGACAAGTCAAATTAATTCCCAATCGCCGGTCTCGAATAGCAATATCTTTCATTTTATTCAACAAACGATGGCCTATTCCCATATTTTGAGCACTTTTAGAAACAGATAAACTAGTTAATGAAATATAATGATTTTGTAAATAACTATAATCTTCCACTTCTGAAGTGAAAGACTGATCTATTAGATGACGTTCTGGACGAACAGGCCCCTCCAGATAGCCTAAAATTTGACCATCTCGTTCAGCAACTAAAAAACTGGTCGCTATTTTTTGAATATGAACCTCTAAAATATCTCGGCTCAAGGCTTCGTCTGAACCAAAATTCTCCCACTCAATTGCCGTAATAGCATCCAAATCTGCTAAATTCGCTTGTCTAATCTTCATTTTTTCTCCTTAAAGTATGAATTTTCCCATATCAATTCATATAAAATAGTATTATCATAAACTTTTTCAGAGATTCCTTCATTTACGAAAGCATTCATTTCATAGTAAGAAATCAAGTCATCTGAACAAACCAACTGAAGACCTTTCCGATTTTGTGTAACCGCTATTTCTTTACAAGCAGCTAAAAGCAATGTCCCCAGCCCCTGACCTTTAAAGTCTGGGTGAATTGATAATTGCTGAATCGTAATAAAATTAGATTTTTCCTGTTTTTCTGCTGAATTGTCTGTCATCTCATTTACCAAATGATGTGAAAAAACGGCTGACCCTACGATGTAGCCAGCTATTTTATTATTTAATTCTGCTATTAAACATATATTCGAAATCTGTTCAATCCATGTTCGGATAGTTTGCAAAACAGCTGCTTCTGTAGCAAAATTTTCCTGTTCAATCGTTATAATTGCTTCCAAATCTTCTGAAACAGCTTCTCGAATAGTGACTTGAGGAGTTAGATTACTGGACATTGCTTGTCAAATTGGATAATAAGCGTTCAAAAGAATATTCATAGGTTTGAATATCACCAGCTCCCATGAAAACATAAACTGCATTTGGATGTTCTAATAACGGCGAAACATTGTCAACAGTAATGATTTCTGCTTTTTTTACAATCTTCGCCGCCAAATCTTCTACTTTAACATCTCCATGATCCACTTCACGTGCAGAACCATAAATTTGTGCTAAATACACTGCATCTGCTTGACTCAAGGCTTCTGCAAATTCATCCAAAAGTGCAATAGTTCTAGTAAAGGTATGGGGTTGGAAAATTGCAACAATTTCTTTGCTTGGATATTTCTGGCGAGCTGCATCTAAAGTTGCAATGATTTCAGTAGGGTGATGAGCAAAGTCATCAATAATTGTCGCTCCATTCACCATTTTTTCAGTGAACCGACGTTTCACACCACCAAAAGTAGCCAAATGCTCTCGAACCAAAGTCAAATCAAATCCAGCTGTATACAACAAACCAATAACAGCTGTCGCATTCATAATATTGTGGCGACCAAAGCTAGGAATCTTGAATTCTCCTAATTCTTGCTCGCGGAAAGAAACTTTAAAGCTGGAACCCGTCGTAGAACGAAGCAAATCATGAGCGACAAAGTCATTCCCTTCCTTAAAACCATAATAATAAATAGGAGCATTGGCTGTAATCCGACGTAACTCCTTGTCTTCACCGTAAACAAACACTCCTTTGCTAACTTGTTTAGCATAATCATTAAATGCATTGAAAACATCTTCTAAACTGGTAAAATAATCTGGGTGGTCAAAATCTATATTCGTAATAATCGAATATTCAGGATGATAAGGCATAAAGTGACGCTCATATTCATCTGCTTCAAACGCAAAATATTTCGCATTGGCAGAGCCACGCCCTGTACCATCACCTATGAGATAACTAGTATCTGTAATATTTGATAAGACGTGTGCCAACATGCCAGTTGTTGATGTCTTTCCATGTGCACCCGCCACCCCCATGCTGACAAAATTACGCATAAAGATTCCAAGAAATTCATGGTAACGCTTATAAGAAATACCATTTGCATCGGCATAAGCAATTTCAAGATTATTATCCGGACGGAAAGCATTTCCTGCAATAACTTCTACATCTGCTTGAAGATTTTTTTCGTCAAAAGGCAAGATTTTAATTCCTGCTTGTTCTAAGCCACGTTGAGTGAAATAGTATTTTTCAACATCGCTTCCTTGAACTTGATGTCCCATTTGATGCAGCATCAATGCTAAAGCACTCATTCCAGAGCCCTTAATCCCGATAAAATGATAGGTTTTTGTCATAATTTCTCCTTAAATACAAAGAACATTAAATAGGTGAAATCGCGTTCACACCAAAACGTCTTTACTTTTTGTCAACATTCGATTATTTTTCTTCCAATCGTGTTAAATTTAACTCCTGCGCTATCCGACGTTCTCTTTGATTTTGCAATTCTTTTTTGTTATAAATTTGACTTGTTTTTAAAAAGTCATAATTATTTTTAGATTTTTTTGGTGATTCCTTCGGCAAAGAGGTATTTACGTTGATATCTGCTAAAATATAATGATCCTGCTTTAAATTTCGACTATATTTTGATAACCCACTACCATTTTCCTTTTGGAAAAATGCTGTTGGTTGATGTGAAATAGCTGTATTAGCATTATTAACAGCAGGATGGGAGCGTTTTTTAGTTATAAAGTCTGAAGTCAAATAAGCTGCTGAGCGTTTCTTTTTTAAATCTGCTCTGGCTTCTTCTCTAGCCAATTCTGCATAGCTTTTTGGGGCAGGTTTGGCGACTTCAGCAGACGGAATAGCTGAAGTTGCTTGGTAAGCTTTCCCTTCTTTTACTTGACTGTCTACAATTTTCTTTACAATTGGTTCCCATTCTAAGTAATTCTTATCAACATAGTCACCATTAATATTACTGATAAGATCACTTTCATCGTAAAGATTCATACGCAGCATTTCTGATAGCATAATCTCATCATCAGAAATCAATGGAAAAGTTTTTTCTTTCATGGGCACATTTCCTTTCAACACTTCATTATAACCTATTGGTGCTATTTTTCAAGTGTTTCTGTAGAAATTCCTAGAATTTCTCGTATTTCAGCAACAGTTAGGCTGCTACGGGATTCTGTTCCATCTAGGATAGTTGATACGAGATGCCGCTTGCTTTCCTGCAATTCTTGAATTTTTTCTTCAATCGTTCCTCTCGTAATCAATCGATACACTTCTACATTTCTTTCTTGACCCATACGGTGAGCTCGACCAATTGCCTGAGACTCTACCGCTGGGTTCCACCAAAGGTCTACTAAGATAACAGTATCAGCACCAGTTAGATTCAAACCAACACCTCCAGCTTTTAAAGAGATTAAAAAGGCATCCCCTTTTCCATTATTAAAAGCATTTGTCATTTCTTGTCGATCTTTTGCTGGTGTAGAACCTGTAATTTTAAATGTCTCCATTTTCATCTTTTTCAATTCTTCTTCAATAATATCTAGCATTCCTCGGAATTGAGAAAAGATTAACACACGGTGGCTTCCTGTCTGAATCTGCTCTAATAGTTCCATCAAGCTTTCTAGTTTGCCACTCTCTCCATGATAGTCCTCCATAAAGAGCGCGGGAGTATCGCAGATTTGACGTAACCGCATCAAACCAGATAAAATTTCCATTTTGCTACGATTCAGTTCTTCCTCTGTGGAAGTAAGTACGCGTTCCTGCATTTGTTTTAGCTGCGCTAAGTAGATGGCCTTTTGACTATCTGCTAGTTCATTGCGATAAGAAACCTCAATAAGATCGGGCAGCTCTTGTAAAACATCTTCTTTCTTCCGTCGCATGACAAAAGGCTTGATAAAACGAGCAACAGTTTTTGCAGGCAGTTTCAAAAAGTTCTTTTTGCTAGGTAATAAGCCTGGCAAAACAATTTGAAAAATCGACCATAATTCGCCGAGATTATTTTCAATCGGTGTTCCAGAAAGAGCAAAGGTATTTTTGACCTCAAAGTTTCGTAAATGATGAGCGATCTTAGTCTGCGCATTTTTCATAATTTGTGCTTCATCTAAAAAGAGATAATCAAAATTCAATCGGCTATATTCTTCGACATCTTGACGGAAAGAGGCATAACTTGTAATCATCACCTGATGTCTTTCCGCAATCAAATTATCTCTAATTGGTTTTAATCCATAAATAACGGCTACATCCATTTTTGGTGCAAATTTTGTAAACTCATCTAGCCAATTGTAAATCAAACTAGATGGAGCCAAAATCAAGACGTTCGTCTCTTTTTGTAGTTTGCTACTTAAAAAGGCTATCGTTTGGAGTGTTTTCCCCAACCCCATATCATCTGCTAAAATACCACCAAAACCATAATGATGAAGCATAGACATCCATTTGACACCAGTTTCTTGGTAATCGCGCAAAGCTGCTTCCACTTTCAATGGCGGTAGAACAAACTCCTCTGGATGTGTCAAATCAAAGGCTAAATGACGAAACTCCTCCGAAAAACTCACCTTTTCTTGATCTTTGAATAATTCAGATAGCTGATAAGCAGTAATCCGCTGGGTCTGGAAAATGCCCCCTTTTCCTTTTTTTGCTCGTAAATCTTGTAAAGTTTTGCTGACTCTTTTTGTTTCGTCATCAAAAACGAGGACCTTCCCAGAACGACTGACAAAATAATCATTGGCTGAAAAAAGAGCCTCTAAAGCATCATCCACTTCCATCTGGTCAATACTTGTAAAGTCAAAACCAATGTCCAACAAACCACCATTTGTCTGAATAGAAACGGCCGGTTTTTCAATTTGGTACAAAGCTGTTAGGTTGTCTGATACCACTACCTTCCCTAAATCTTTAAAACGTGGAAGAATGGAAGTGAAAAATGAGTAGATCTCTTGTGGTTGCAAAGGAAGCCGTTTGCTCACAAAATCCGCCTCAAAGCCAGCAGATAGAGTTTGTTGAAAAACTTTCTGTTCCAGTTGAAAATCACTAGCAAATGGTAATTTTTCTAACTCCAAACGACTGGTAACTATACGATCTCCATAATCAAACTGAATTTTGAGGCTGATTTCTTTCGTATCCAACAATTCAAACTCAAACGCTGGAACAAACGTATGAATCACCAAACTTTCCGGTGCATGAATAGAGCCGACTTTTTGAAATTCTAGTAATCCTGAAGCCAGTTTCGCTTGATCACTTGTATCAAATTGAAGCCGTTTTTTCCGATCAGTATCCACAGGTAATTCTCGAATCACCCGAATAATACGCTTTTGCTGTTCCGTCAGTTGGAAAAAATGATTTCCATAAAAAATAAAGTCCCCATCGTATAGGATTTTATAATTTTGCTCTGTAATGACAAGTTCAAAATAATCCGAATTTTCCTCTACTTTGAAATTATAAATTCCTACTTCGGCATGTAAATCTTGAAAAAAAACTTCGTCATAGTCATAAAGACTGTATTCTAAGCGGAAATGTGGCAAATTCATAAGTCGGCTCACACCTTCTTCAAATAAACTAGACGGAAAATAAAGATGTCTAGCAGCATTTGGAAAGATAAAAGAAGCATCTTGAGTTTGTTGATAAGAAACAAGCCCTCGTAAAAACTCAATCACCTCTTGGCTAGCCTCATCAAAGGCTGCTAACTGGATTTTTTCGTAATAATGCTTGCCAATTTGATAATAATCACCTTTTTCAACAATTTTTAAAAAAGCACAAATATCTCGAACAACATAGGAGCGCTCATCTGGCAAACGGCTGATGCGCAATGTCCACAAAAATTGTCCCGTATAATCATCTTCTTGCCCAACGGCAGATAATTCGTACCGAATAGCTACATCTTCTGGTGGAAGAATCCTATCCAAGAAAAGACTCCCAAAAGAAACCTTCGTTTGAGTTTCTTCTGAATTTGTCTGTTCTTCTTCCAGATTGGTCAAAACAATTTTCCCTTCGGGATCATTTTTCAGAAAATATTCTACCCCTGCTAAATGGGCACAATATTTCTTCTTTTGGAAAAAATCACAAGCACAAAAAATAGCTTCATCATTCAAACTATATCGGAGATTATGATTTTCCACTCGGCTATAAATCATCTGATCTTTCACCTTGAGAATTTCAATTTTCCCTGCTTCGTAAAGAGCTATCCCTTCTGTCCGAATCTTCCCAGGAATTAATTTTGCCATAAGTACCACCTTTATTTTATCTATTCATTATATCATATTTTCAGTATAAAGAAAAAAAGCAAGGTTTTTCTTGCTTTCTTTTAGAAAATGTTTTCTTTGATTGTTATAGTATTTCGTCCCATTTATATTCTTTCTTACATAAGCACATCAGATTAATCACCTCATACTGCCACTACTATTTTTATGTTATGTTATGTTATGTTTTGTTTAGCTAGCTCCGCCCTATTTCCGCCTTCTGGCAATCAAGTGAATCGGAGTTCCTTCAAAAACGAATGCCTTACGAATCTGATTTTCAAGAAAGCGCAGATAAGAAAAATGCATCAGCTCTTCTTCGTTGACAAAGATAACAAAGGTTGGTGGTTTGGTTGCAACTTGCGTCCCATAGAAGATTTTTAGTCGTTTGCCTTTATCAGTCGGTGTTGGATTGATGGCGATGGCATCCATGATGACATCATTGAGTACTGCAGACGGTATACGGGTATTTTGACTCTGACTAATTTGTTTGATCATGTCCGGCAGCTTATGTAAACGCTGCTTGGTTAGAGCTGAGACAAAGATAATCGGTGCATAAGAGAGATACTGAAATTGATTACGAATATCTGCTTCCCAATTTTGCATGGTCTTATTATCCTTTTCTAATGTATCCCATTTATTAACAACGATAATAATTCCTTTGCCCGCCTCATGAGCAAAACCTGCGATACGCTTATCGTATTCGCGAATCCCTTCTTCAGCATTGAGTACCATGAGTACCACATCAGATCGGTCAATTGCTCGCATAGCCCGCATAACAGAGTACTTCTCAGTATTTTCATAGACCTTACCAGACTTGCGCATGCCAGCGGTATCAATCATGGTAAATTCTTGACCTTCACCGTCCGTAAAAACCGTATCAATTGCATCACGAGTAGTTCCAGCCACAGGACTAGCGATGACACGTTCTTCTCCCAAAATCGCATTGATCAAGCTAGATTTACCAACATTGGGGCGACCGATGAGACTGAATTTGATCATATCAGGATTTTCAACCACTTCTTCCTTCGGTAGATTTTCAACAATTGCATCTAGGATATCCCCTGTACCAATTCCATGAATGGAAGAAACAGGATAAGGCTCTCCTAAACCAAGAGCATAAAAATCAAAAATTTCACTCCGCATCTCAGGATTATCTACTTTGTTGACGGCTAGAATAATCGGCTTATGTGTCTTGTAAAGTATGCGTGCTACGTATTCATCTGCATCTGTAATGCCTTCTTTTCCTGACACTACAAAAACGATGACATCTGCTTCTTCCATAGCAATCTCCGCTTGATGCCTGATCTGCTCCATAAAAGGTGCATCCACATCATCAATCCCACCTGTGTCAATCATGCTAAATTTACGATTCAGCCACTCAGCCGTTGCATAAATACGGTCCCGAGTTACTCCTTCAACATCCTCAACAATGGAAATCCGCTCTCCAGCAATCCGATTAAAAAGCGTTGATTTGCCGACATTGGGACGGCCAACAATAGCAATGGTTGGTAAAGCCATAGTATTCCTCTTTCTGTTTTCAAGGGTGTAAGCAAAAGCTGTACCCTTTATTTATAATAATTTCTTGTCTTGTAATAGATTCTGACTAGCAAGGTTTGGCTTTTTTGCAAATTGGGCCGTCAATCGCTCACTCTACGTATCTGTTGCTCGATTCCCAGCATAGTCCGCTTGAACCTGATTATAAGTCTGAATAATGGACACATCCTGTTCTTGATATTTTTCTTCAAAAACGACTGCTTCATATGGCAATCGCGGTTTAACAGTATGGTGTTGAGCTGGCTTCCCCAAAGCTATTCCAAAAATAGGGTAAGTATAGTTCGGCAAGTTAAAAAGCTCTGCTATTTCCCTAGATGCATAACGAACCAAGCCAATGATAACTCCGCCATAACCTAAACTTTCAGCCGCCAGCAGGGTATTCTGCGCAACTAGACTAGCATCAACAGAGCTAATCAAAATATTTTCCACTCCTTGCGGATAAAACGTATCCGTATGAAGGCATACCCCTTTCTTAGCCCGATTCAAATCTCCAATAAAAAGCAGAAAAACCGACGACTGACGAATAGCCTTTTGAGGCACCAAATCAAACAAGGCTGCTTTTTTTTCCTGACTACGAACAACGATAATCGAATAAGATTGAAAATTCTTCCAGCTGGATGCCGCTCGACCGGCGTCAATGATGGCGCGTAGTCCCTTTTCTGAAATCGGTTCTTCTGTAAAACGACGAACAGAAGTATGCTTTTTCATCAAATCAATTGTTTCATTCATCGTCGGTTTTCTCCTTCCAGACGAACTTCCTCTGCTAAAAACTTGATTCTTTCCATAACTCGACGAGCCTGCCAAGTTTCATCTCCGTTTTTGGATGTAGCAAAATGGCGTTCCAAATCCGTAAAATTAAAATTCGATGTAAAGAAAGTTGGTAGATTTTCCTGCATTCGATGCTGTAAAATAACCTGCAAAATCTCATCTCGCATCCAAGGGCTTGATTGCTCCGCACCAATATCATCTAAAATCAAGATTTGTGCTACTTTTACCTCATCAATCTTTTCCTTAACCAGACCAGAAGAAATAGCATTCTTTATATCTAATACAAAACTAGGATAATGGAGTAACGTCGTAGAAACACTACGTTTTTCTGATAGATCATGTGCCAGCGCAGCCATCATGTAACTTTTTCCTACGCCAAAATCACCATAAAGATAAAGGGCTTTTTTATAGTTTGGATAATCTGCTACAAAATTCGTCAGCAGCTCAAAAGCCTTGTAACGACCAACATCGTCTAAGTCTACTTTTGCTAAACTAGCTTCCTTGAGACTAGCTGGAAGGCTAATCAAATTTAAACGTGCATTGATAGCCGCTTGCTTCTGTGCTTCAACTAGCTCTGGAGTTTCCTCATAAGAAACATCAGCATATCCCTCATTTTTCACTAAAATTGGCTTATATCCTTTAGCAATATAAGCCTCATCGCTTAGTAAAAAACGATTTCGCTCAGAAATATACTGATTAAACTTAGAAATGCTTCGTTTGATTTCAGCTGGTGTCATCCCTTCTGACTGGATAAAAGCCGCCACATCTGGATCAGCCATGATTTGCTCGACCAATTTATCATAATCAAATTGCTGCGCACCATTTCTACGTGACATTGCTTGTCCAACACGTTCCATCTAGTCACCTCCTTGATCTAATTTGGCTAACAATTTACGTTTTTGTTTTTCTAATTCTACTTGCTTTTCAGCACTGGTTTCGTTTTTATAATCAGGATTGCTCCAGCTAGGCACATTACTTTTTGGAGCAGAAGCTTTCGCTGCTTTTTTGCTATGCTGTGCTTGGTAACGTTCACGAATATACACCACAGCTTCTTCAGCTGAAAAGATTTTTTGATAGGAAAAGTCATTTGCTACTTTTAAAGCATACTTTTCATTAAGGTTGGCTGAATTTACCTTATTAAAAGTCAATAGTAAAATCACATTGATTACTTCATCTAACAAGCCCAAATTTGCCATTTCTGTCAAGCACTGACGCTCCCCATGTGTAATCGTTGCATGCTTAGTTTTCTTGATTTCCGCCAAAAATTGCACAGCTGCCTTACTCTTAGCCTCTCGAAGAATCGTTTGCTCTTGAGTTGAAAACAGTTCATTTGAAACTTTTTGCTGTAATTTTTGCTGCATCCGCTTCGTGGAAATTACTTGCCCTACAGCAGTTTCTTTTGCCAACAGATACGTTTCATACCAAGTCCAATTTTGTCGCTCTGCAATGGCAAAGAGTACCAGCAAATCTTCTTTTTCATTATCAAAACGCAAGTTTTCACGTGCCATCAATTGTTTAAAATAGTCCAGCTCAAAATGATTCTGCTTTGATGGCAATTCTGTTTTTGTATCTTCTACTTGAAACATATCTGAAAGCTTCACGTTTTGCTTCTGCCCCTTTGGTTGACTAGGTAATAAAGCTTCTACCGCAGCTTCACCAATCTTCTTTTCTAGCAAGCGTCTATAAACAGAATTACTTAAAAATTCACGTGGCGACAGTGGGGACTTCAAATAGATTTGGAAATGATTTTCTCCTTGATACAGCTCCACTAACTGCATAGCGGACAAAATGTTTATACTTTTTTGTAAGGCATTCATTCCCAGATTGAGATGATTCAAAATGTGCCCAACAGTATAAGATGATTTTCCATTATCCCAAAAAGCAAGAAAATATTGATAGATAGTAGTTGCATCGATTCCTAAAATTGGCAAATACAGACGAATCAAACTTGTACTATCCTGACTGATCAGATTATTTTTCACAAAAGAAAATTGATCATTTGGTTTCATTTATTGTTCCTTTTTCTTTTTAGCGGATTTTGTAATCTGCTTCAATAGACTTTCCAGTTCGCTCACATCTTTAAAACTACGATAAACACTAGCAAAACGAACATAAGTAATCTCATCTAACTCAGCTAACTCTTCCATTACTAGACCACCAATATACTCACTGGCGATCTCATTTTCATTGCTACTGCGAACTTTTTGCTCAATTCTGCTAACAATTGCTTCAATTTCATCGCTAGAAACAGGACGTTTTTGTGCCGAACGAATGATTCCATTAAAGATTTTATCTCTTGAAAATTGTTCTCGTGTACCGTCTTTTTTTACGACAACGAGCGTCCGCTCTTCTACACGTTCATACGTTGTAAACCGATATTGACATTCATCACATTCACGACGACGACGAATTGTATTGCCATCTTCAGCCTGTCTACTGTCAATAACGCTTGACTTACTACCACCACACTTAGGACAACGCATCTGCTTCCCTCCTGAACTCTTAATACTTCATTATACCATGTTTTAAGAAATAACAAAAGGCAGCAGTTTTAGTACAACCAGGTCTATCGATTCCTAAAAATTGGACAATATCAATCAATCTGTTATTCTCTTTTTCGATAAATTTTTATATAACGCTTTCGACAAATGTTATCATTTTTTGTACAAAGGAGATTATTATGATGATGTTAAAGAAAACAATTGCAGCTTGCTCTTGTATCCTGCTAACCTGCATTATCCTTTCTGGCTGCTCTTCGAATACAGAAGCTACCAAAACTATTTCCAGCTCCTCCTCTTCTGCAAAAATTAGCCTATCAAGTAGCAGTTCATCTACACAAAAAGATAAAAAGGAGCAAGAAGAAAAAGCTAAAGCAGAAAAAGAGCGGATAGCACAAGAAGAGGCTCAGAAAGCTGCTGAAGCTAAAAGGAAGCAAGAAGAAGCACAAAAAGCTGCCGAAGCTCAAAAACAACAAGAAGAAGCACAAAAAGCTGCTGCAGCGCAACAACAGGAACGAACCGTTTATGTGGCTCGTAATGGAGCTGCCAGTGTTTATTGGTACAACATCAATAATATGCCGCGTAATACACGGTTTGATAGAGTAATTTCCATGACTGAGGCCGCCGCTATCACTGCTGGAAAACGCCACTCTTCTAGAGAATAAAAAATAAAAAAGCGAGAAAATGATGTCGAAACTTTCTCGCTTTTTACTTGCTAAAACGCAATTTCTACTTCCAATCCAAAATGGTCACTAACAACTGGACCACGCTGTCCATCAAAGACAATAGCTGATTTCTCAATGTTAAAATCTTTACTGGTAAAAATATAATCAATTTTTAGAGCATCTTTGTTTTCTGCCCAACCAGCAATATCACCTTCAACTGTTGCTGTACCAACAACTGTACTAGCAACTGCATGACTATCTTGCAAAGCAAGCGAACTTTCTAGAATGTGCTGATAGCCTTCATAGCCGACAGGATTGTTAAAATCTCCCATGAGAACGAGCGGAGTCTGAACTTGCAAGAGCTCTGATTCAAACTTAGCCCATTCTCCTTGGAAACCTTTATTCCACCAAGATAAGTGACAGGAAGCGACCGTGATGGGCTGTCCTTCAAGCTCCGTTTCCGCCAACAAGACTTTACGCGTATGATAATCTGTTGGATCATTGACATCAGACACCAAAAGTTCTCTTGCAGTCAACGGGGTTTTTGACAAAATCGCGACCCCTTCATTGTAAATATCAAACCCAATATGATTATAGGCCCAAGACCAGTAATAGTCCAGTCCTGCCTCAGCTAGTTTCTCAACCAGACACAGGACATAGTGGTCCTGGTGAATCGGAATGGTGCCATCTACTGCATAATAGAAGGGAGCCTGAACAACCTGTTCAGACTCCACTAATTGATTGACTTCCTGCAGGCAAATGACATCATATTTTTCTTGAAGAATACGCTCAGCTAGCTGATTTAGCTTGCTTTCTTGCTCTTCTTCCATCCAGCTATGAGTATTTAAAGTCAGGAATTTTGCCATGATTTCTCTTTTCTATCTTACAATTCTACTTTAGCCACCACTGTCTTAGCAGCGACTTTGCCGAATGTTTCAACTGATACAGATTTAATCGCTTGTGCATTTGTGAAGACAACAACCGTTGATATTTCACGACCTGCTTCTTTAATAGCTCCTAAATCTGCCGTTACCAACAGATCACCTGCAGAGACTGTTTGCCCCTCTACTACATGAACTTCAAATGGTTTACCTTCCAGGCTGACCGTGTCAAGACCGATGTGAACAAGCACTTCAAGACCATTTTCAGTCAAAAGACCGAGAGCGTGCTTGGTAGGAAAAATGCTGCTAATCGTACCGGATACTGGTGCGTAAATCTTGCCATTTTCTGGTTCAACTGCAAAGCCGTCTCCCATCATTTTTTGGGAGAAAACTGGGTCTTTAACATCTGTAATCGCAATCACTTCACCATCTGCTACCGTCTCAACTTCTTCTGTCACACCTTTGTAGCTCGCTTCGGCAGCTTGTGAAGCTGTCATTTGGCTTGGCAGAGTTTCAGGAATCACTTCGCCTGAGTCAAGTAAATCTTGAATATCAGATTTCAAAACATCAGCTTTTGGTCCATAGATCGCTTGAACTCCTTGACCTTTCATCACCAGTCCCATTGCTCCTTCAGCTTTCCATTGTTCTTCTGTACCAACTTTGTCAGCATCTTTAACAGTCACACGAAGACGTGTCATACAGGCATCTACATCAACGATGTTGGCACGTCCGCCAAGAAGATTGATAACATTCACAGCTTGAGATGCTTCTGCTACTTTGCCACCAGCTGGGGTAGACGAAGGACTATCTTCTCCATCAGCTGTTTCATAGTTTCCGTTACGTCCTGGAGTTGCGTAGTTAAATTTCTTAATCATGAAGTTGGCAATAAAGTACATTCCAACTGCAAAGAGCACTGTTACCCAAACAAAATTAATAATATCCATACCCAAACCAGCATTGATGGCTAGTGGAGTACGAGTCAGAAATTCGATTGAACCAAATGAGTGCATACGCAAGTGAACAATATCTGCCATAGCAAATGCTAAACCTTGTACAACAGCATATACCAAATAAAGAGGTGTTGCAACAAACATAAACATGTATTCAATTGGTTCTGTAACACCTGTTAAGAAAGTTGCAAGTCCTGTTGCAATCATCATCCCCTTGTATTTATGTTTCTTGTCATCATCTACATTTCGATAAATTGCAAAGGCAACCCCCATCAAAATACCAAATGAACCAATCATTTGCCCAACTTTAAAACGGGCTGGAGTGATACTATTTAGAAGATGTTGATATTGGTCAGCGTGTGAACCTTTTAAATTAACAAGGTCTGTTACCCAAGCCAACCATAATGGATCTTGACCAAATACAGTCGTTCCTTTAGCAGCACCTGTCAACACTTCATATGTGCCACCCAATTGAGTATAGTTAATTGGAATTGTCAACATATGGTGAAGTCCGAATGGTAAAAGAAGACGTTCTAAAGTACCAAACAAGAATGGTGCGAGAATTGGAGCTGTCTTTTGAGAGTTAGCAATCCAAATACCAAAATTGTTGATTCCAGTTTGAACAACTGGCCAAAATACTGCAAGAATCAAAGCAACGATTGTAGAACGCAAAATAACAACGAATGGCACAAACCGTTTACCATTAAAGAATGAAAGCGCGTCTGGTAATTTACGGTAATTATAATATTTGTTGTAAGCAGTTGCTCCAACAAAACCGGCAATGATACCAACAAACACCCCCATATTAAGGGCAGGAGCTTCAAGTACACTTACAAAATAATCAGCCACCTTAATGGTTCCACCAAAGACAGTTTTTACAGTAGCTCCTTGTTTTGTAAGAAGGTCTGAAGTTACTCCAAAAAAGACCCCTGTAATACGGTTAATTAAAATAAATGAAAGTCCGGCTGCGAATGCACCACCCGCACGCTCTTTTGCCCAGCTACCTCCAATAGCTAATGCAAACAAAATGTGAAGATTTCCGATAACTCCCCAACCAATTTGCTCAAGAATACCGCCTGTTGTAACAAGAGCAGCTACGTTTGGATTGATCATTGGAATTGACTTACCAATACTGATCATCAAACCAGCCGCGGGCATTACTGCGATAACGACCATCAGAGCCTTTCCGAATTTTTGCCAAAATTCGAAACTGAATATGTTTTTGAATGTCTCTTTCATCATTCATATCTCCTTATAAAAATTTCCGCAAGCGTTTTCCGCAAACGTTTGCACTTATTTGACTCTTCAATTATACCATATATTTTTATTTTGTAAAGCGCTTTTACAAAATATTTAAAAAATCTTCTGACTAATAACTTCTTTCTCAAAAATAGGCTCCTTGCCAACCACAATACTGACAAAAGAGCCTATTTATTTAATATTTTCTAACATGCTACAATTCTACTTTAGCCACCACTGTCTTAGCAGCGACTTTGCCGAATGTTTCAACTGATACAGATTTAATCGCTTGTGCATTTGTAAAGACAACAACCGTTGATGTTTCACGACCCGCTTCTTTAATAGCTCCTAAGTCTACCGTTACTAACAGATCTCCTGCAGAGACTGTTTGCCCCTCTACTACATGAACTTCAAATGGTTTACCTTCCAGGCTGACCGTGTCAAGACCAATATGAACAAGCACTTCAAGACCATTTTCAGTCAAAAGACCGAGAGCGTGCTTGGTAGGGAAAATGCTGCTAATCGTACCAGATACTGGTGCGTAAATCTTGTCATTTTCTGGTTCAACTGCAAAGCCGTCTCCCATCATTTTTTGGGAGAAAACTGGGTCTTTGACATCTGTAATCGCAATCACTTCACCATCTGCTACTGTCTCAATGTTTTCTACTATAACTGTGGTTTCAGCTTCAGCCATTGTTACAGAGACTTCTTGATTTGAAGTATTTTCCTCTGATTTTTGTAAAAATTTGAAATTGAAGAAATTTTTGAAGAAATCTTTCATCATTCATAGCTCCTTATCCTTATAAGAAATTCAAATACTAAAAAGTACTTATATTATTAATATCTCATATTATAGCAGATCTAGTAAATTTATAAAGCGGTTTCTAGAAAAATAATTTAATTTTTTTCTGTTTTTTTATTCCAAATCAAAAAAGAGACTGGAACAAGATTGTTCAAGTCTCTCTATTTCTTATTCTTGCATAGCATAGCCAACACCACGCACAGTTTTTATGTAACTTTTCTGCCCTGCTGTATCAAGTTTACTACGAAGATAACGAATATAGACATCAACAACATTTGTCTCGACAGCTCCTTCGTATTTCCAAACGCGCTCTAACAGCTGTTCACGGCTTAAAGCCTGATGACTGCCCATCAGCGTTGCTAACAAATCATACTCTCTTCTAGTCAAAGAAATTATTTCATTCCCTCGATATACAGTATGATTTTGCACGTCAATGCGAAGATTCCGATAAGATGTTGAAACTTTCATCTGACTACAATGATGATCAATAAAATCACGCCCACGAAAAATAGCAGAAATTTTTCCGACCAAGTCCATCACAATGAAAGGCTCTATCATATAACTAACAGCAAAACGTTGGATTTCCTCAGTATATTTTAAAATAATATCACGATTATCCAATACAATAATGACTGAAGCAGGCTTTATCAAACTTAATTGCTCAGCAAACTCCGTTCCTGTCATATCTTCAAGCATAAAATTTAACAGGAATAAATCGTATTGATTAGCTCTCGCAGATGTTAAAGCATCTTTTCCCGTTTCAAAAAGATCCACTCGATAACCTTCATTTTGCAACTCTAAGCTAATAAATTGTGCTATTTTTTTTTCATTCTCAACTAATAAAATCCGCTTCCCCATAGCTTATCCTATTTTTCATCATACCAAGAATAGTGGTAAATGCCTTCTTTATCCTTGCGTTCATACGTATGCGCGCCAAAGTAATCGCGCTGCGCTTGAATCAAATTAGCTGGCAAGTTTTCTGCACGATAGCTATCAAAATAAGCAATCGCACTAGAGAAAGTTGGCACTGGCACACCTGCCTGAACAGCTAAAGCAACTACATCGCGAACAGCTTGTTGATATTTTGCAGTAACATCCATAAAGTATTCATCAAGAAGTAGGTTTGCAAGATCTGCATTACGACCATATGCATCTGTAATTTTTTGCAAGAAACGAGCACGGATGATACATCCAGCACGCCAAATAGAAGCAATTTCACCAAATGGAAGATTCCAAGCCTGCTCTTTAGATGCGACACGCAATTGTGAAAAACCTTGTGCATAAGACATGATTTTTGAGAAGTATAGAGCCTGGCGAATTTTTTCAATTAATTCAGCCTTGTCCCCATCAAATTTAATAGCAGTAGGTTTTGGAAGAACCTTGCTAGCCTGAACACGTTCTTTTTTATAAGCAGAAATATAACGCGCAAAAACAGACTCCGTAATAAGTGGAAGTGGAACACCAAAATCAAGAGCTGATTGGCTCGTCCATTTTCCTGTTCCTTTATTTCCAGCTGCATCCAAAATGTAATCAACAATTGGTCCATCTTGTCCTTCATCATCTTTACGTGTCAAAATATCAGCAGTGATTTCAATCAGATAGCTATCCAACTCACCCTTATTCCATTCAGTAAAGATCTCAGCCATTTCTGCTGCTGAAAATCCAAGCAAGTGCTGCATTAAATCATAACTTTCTGCAATCAGTTGCATATCGCCATACTCAATCCCATTGTGGACCATTTTTACATAATGACCTGCACCATTTGGTCCGATATAAGTTACACATGGTGCCCCATCCTCTGGCGCTTTCGCTGAAATTTCTTCCAATACATCTGCTACCAATTCATAGGCTTCTTTTTGTCCACCAGGCATGATAGATGGACCTTCAAGCGCGCCCTTTTCACCACCAGATACTCCTGTCCCGATAAAATTGATTCCAGAATTTGCCAATTCTTCTGAACGACGAATAGTATCTTTATAGAACGTATTTCCACCGTCAATCAAGATATCTCCCTTATCCAGGAACGGTAATAATGCTTGAATCGTTGCGTCTGTCCCTGGCCCAGCTTTAACCATGAGCATGATCCGACGTGGTTTTTCAATAGAATTCACAAAACTTTCCACATCGTAACTTGGAACAAAGTTTTTTTCAGGATGAGATGCAATCACATCCTCTGTTTTATTCGCTGATCGGTTGTAAATTGCTACTGTATAGCCGCGAGATTCAATATTAAGGGCGAGGTTACGCCCCATAACAGCCATACCAACAACACCAAAATTCGCTTTTGTCATTTTGCACTCCTCTTTTTTGTTTGTTTTATTTTATCATTTTTAAGCAGGAAAAGAAAGGATTTGTTGCTAAAAACCAATGTTAAAGAGGGGTTCACTCTTCATCAAATAAGCCTTGCAAACTGGCGAACGGACTATTCTTCTCTTTTTGCGCTTGTTTATTTTTTTGATACTCTTCTTCAGTCATGACCTGCCAATCATTTCCTGAAGGCATGCAGTCACTCGCTTTCTCCTCGGACGTCAACACTTTAAGTGGAATATGCAATAAAATATTATCTGCTACACTTTCGGCTAGGTTGATTACTTCATTTTCAATCGGCAATACCAAATCATCAGCTATCAAATCTTGATCCATTTTCCCACTATGTCCATCAGAGAAAACCTCATTCACCAAGTAGTTTTCTTTTTGATCTACCGGTTCCATGCTACGACTGGACGCTAGTGTAATGGTATAAGACAAATCATAATCTAAAAAGTAAAGGCCATCTTCATACTGCACCTTTCCACTTGCAACAATATCTGCAACATTCAAAATTTCTGGATTGCGCATTTGTAATTCTTGTGTCAAATCAAAACCTTGCTCAAAAGTAAGACCATCTGGATTTTTACGAATTTCTTGAATATGTAACATGATTTCCTCGTTTGTATTTAGATTTCTAGTTTTATTATACCATTTTTGAAAAAAGACATAAAGTTCACTTGCAAGTTACTTTACTATACCATTCACTTACTTATACTTTATTACCACTTACAGAAAATGCCTTGAAATCAGGCTCGTTCCTGCTATAATCATTGCAACAAATAAAAAGGAGATTATGATGAAACTCATCTTCAAAAATAAAGTATTCGCTTTTATCAGCTTGTCACGCATGTTCAATATTCTAGGTTCTTCCATTTATAATATTGTTTTTGTTGTTTTTGCTTCTAGTCTGCCACATCCAAAGTTTGCTGTAGGAATTGCAAATTTTATCGTTCTTGTTCCAACATTTTTTACGATATTTATCGGTATGCAAGCGGATAAAACGATTCAGAAAGCTCGCTGGCTCATTCATATGGGGTATGTACAAGCTTTCGTCTTTACCGCGGTAGCTATTTTGACAAAGTCTAGTACCTATATTGCCTTTTCAACCGTTTGTCTCATCAATATCCTTTCAGATATTATTAGCGACTATCGTAGTGGACTACAAATGCCTATTTTGAAAAAGAATATTGCTGATGTAGATATGATGGAAGCTTTTTCTTTCACACAACTCCTCACCTATCTATGCAATCTTACTGGACAAGCTCTTGGTGTTTGGCTATTAACTGTTAGCAATCAAAACTTCACTCTAGTCGCTCTTATCAATGCCCTGTCTTTTCTACTATCTTCTACAACACTCTACTTTGTCCGTCACCGTTTGACCCACGAAATCGTTCAACGTGAACAAGGAAAGACAACTCCGCTAAAGCAACAATTCAAACAGATGTATCAAAGTTCCAAATTAATTTTTGAGCAAGATAGTTCTACTAATTTTTTCAAATTACTATCACAGGTGCTCATCCTTAATGCGCTAGGTGGCTCTATTATGGCTCTTTATAATTTGTATTTATTGGATCATCCTTTATTTGGCCTCTCTTTCAGTCAATCTTTACTAATCTTTGAAACGACGTTTATTTTAGGAGGTATTTCTGCTAGTCTTACCCCCAATGATTATTTTAGCAAATTATCGATCAATAAATTAGCTCTTTGGGCTTCTCTAACAATTCCTATTTTAGGGGTTATCAATTTCTATCATCTACCTGTTTTTCTAGGATTACTTGTTATTTTCTTTATGATGTATATTGCAGGGAAGGTCAATCCTAAAATTAACAGCCTGCTTCTCAGCAAACTACCTTCAGATATTTTAGCTCAAACTTCTAGTTTTCTTAGTTTGCTCTTTTCGTTCTCTATTCCACTAGGAACGATGATTTTTACCAGTCTAGCTATTTGGAATATGAAAATCACTTGGATGGTATTTACAGGATGTGGTATCCTATCTCTCCTACTCTCATTAAAAAAGAGATAGGAATAAAGCTAGATTGCTTTCACTTATATTGTAAAATAGCAAAAAAGATCGGGATAGACAGTCATGATTACAATACAATCATAGGAATCTATCTCAATCTTTTTACATTTTTCTTAAACGATCAACCCGTTCAGAAATCGGTGGGTGGGTGTAAAATAATTTTTGTAAGCCACCTTCTTTTTTCGGATCGTTAATATAGAGAGCTGCACTAGCATCATCAACTTTATGATGCATAGGATCGCTATTTTCTAATTTCAGGAGAGCATTAATCATCCCTTGTGGATTGCGAGTTAATTCTACACTTGAAGCATCTGCTAAAAATTCACGCTGACGAGAAATGGCTAATTGGACCAACGTTGCTGCTAAAGGAGCTAATATAATCGCAACGAGCGACAAAATCAACATTAGAACGCCCAAACCATTATCATTATCTCGGCTATCACGTCTGCGATCACTCCCACCAAACCACATCATACGCCCTGCCAAGCTCGATAACATCGTTACCGCACTAGCAAGCGCTACTGCAATCGTTGAAATTCGAATATCATAATTACGAATGTGACTCACTTCGTGTCCAATAACAGCTTCCAATTCTTCACGATTCATCATATTCAACAGACCTGTTGTCGCTGCTACTGCCGCATTTTCAGGTTTTGAGCCTGTTGCAAAAGCATTGGGTGATGAGTCTTCAACAATATACACTCGTGGCATAGGAACTTGGGCTACCATTGCCATATCTTCTACCACATGATAAAGATCAGGAGCCTCAGCTTCCGTGACTTGTCGAGCACCATTCATGGACATGACAACCTCGGTAGACTGAAAAATCATGCTAAAAGCATAAATCCCTCCAATGATAAAGGCAATCAACACTCCGCCAAGAATCGAATCGAACCACAAATAGCCAACTGCAGCGCTAATAATCGCTAAGAGAGCAAAAAATGCAATCAAGAGAACCCACGTTCGTCTTTTATTACTAGCAATTTGATCAAAGAGCATATTAGTCTCCTAAACCGCTAAAATCAACTTTTGGTACGGATTTTTCTTCCTCTGGAACAGCCAAGAAATCTGCTGGCTTAAAACTGAACATTCCAGCAATAATATTACTTGGAAATGTTTCTAACTTCACATTATAATTGCTTGTTACGCTATTATAAAGTTGACGAGAATACGAAATTTTATTTTCAGTATTAGTTAATTCTTCTTGCAATTTTAGAAAATTTGTACTTGCTTGCAATTCTGGGTAATTTTCTGCAACAGCAAAAATTCCTGAAATCTGACGCGTCAAGGCATCACTTGCTTTCATAGCTTCTGCTGGAGTTGTTGCAGCAGCCACCTGCCGACGCAGTTCTGTTACTTTTTCAAACGTTGATGCTTCATATTTGGCATACCCTTTGACCGTTTCAATCAAGTTTGGTAGCAAGTCATTTCGACGTTTCAATTGAACATCAATCTGACTCCATGCTTCTTTGGTTTGCATACGACTTTTGACAAGACCATTGTAACTAGCAATTACAAACAGCACTAGTACCACTACAATAGCTAAAATAATTATCCACATAGTCATTCTCCTTTTAATTTATTATAGATATTATACCAGAAAAATGAAAATAATAAACATTTTGACTTCTTCAAAAGAGAAATTTTAAAGATTCTCTTCCGATTATTTGGTATAATAGAGGCAAGAAGATACAAGTAAGGACAAATGATGACACCCGAAGAATTTTATCAACTTTTAAAACAGCAACAGATTGAACTCACGGACCGACAACAGATGCAGTTTGAACGCTATTTTGAACTGCTCGTTGAATGGAATAAAAAAATCAATCTGACAGCTATCACTGAAAAAAAAGAAGTGTATCTCAAGCATTTCTATGACTCCATTGCACCAATTTTGCAGGGACGGATTAAAAACCAAAATATCAAACTATTGGATATTGGAGCTGGGGCAGGTTTTCCTAGCCTTCCTATGAAAATCCTCTATCCAGCGTTAGATGTGACGGTTATTGATTCTCTAAACAAGCGCATTCTATTTTTAAATCATTTGGCTGACGAATTAGATTTAGAAAAAGTTCATTTCTATCATGGTCGGGCAGAAGATTTTGCTCAAGATAAAGACTTCCGCGCCCAATTTGATATTGTAACTGCGCGCGCCGTCGCCCGTATGCAAATCTTAGCCGAACTGACCATTCCTTTTCTTAAAGTTGGTGGACGTCTTTTAGCACTCAAAGCTACTAATGCCCCTGAGGAATTAACGGAGGCTAACGATGCTCTCAAACTTCTATTTAGCAAAGTCAAAGAAAATAGTAGCTATCAACTTCCAAATGGCGACCCACGCTATATCACTATTGTTGATAAGAAAAAAGAAACTCCCAATAAATACCCTCGCAAAGCAGGAATTCCTAATAAACGGCCCTTATAAAACGAAACACCAAGCAGTTTAAAGCTGCTTGGTTTCTTTATTATCTCCAATTTAGTCCACTTTTCTACAACAATGCTGGACATGCTTATAAAGTGCGGTATAGCGACCATGGTAGTCTTTCCGCCAAGGCTTATCTCGGCCACAAAAGTGAAGAAAGACAGTATGTTTTATGACCCAATCTAAATCCCACTCTCCCTTACTTCTAGCGTAATAAAGAACATTATAGCGCACATCGTAATTATATAATTCATCTGGAATCTGGAGTATCAAACGCCCGTACAAAGCATTGAGTACATCTTGGTCTGGTAAAAAAAGGTTAAAACGATTTTGAGTAATATAATCTAAAATAGCGTCACGCTTCACTTTTTGTCGAATTGCTGTCAAATTCATGAGTAAAACTCCTGAATTATAGTAACTTTCTGCCTCAAAATTTTATAAGCGTAGCTTATTGCCTAAATCTGTCATGTTAGTATCTGAACCACGACTAGCTGCAGCATATAAAGCAGCACCTAACTCCATTTTATAAAGTGGAAAAATATCATTCAAACATAAAATATCGGTGTTCAAATATAGAATTTTATCTAAATCCTTAGGGAGATATTCATGAGCCAACAAACGATAGTAAATTGTCTCTGGATACCGATCAGCGCTTGGGGCATCTTCAAAAGCTCTTTTACCAATCACAACTGGCTCATAGACGATTCCTAAGGCCTCACAAAAGCTCTCAATCTCTGCATGCTTTTTTAACAATTGTTTCTGCAAGACAAATACATGCAACAAGGCTGACGGTGTATTCTGATAC
Organism: Streptococcus sp. SI1; assembly: GCF_030439945.1. Classification (NCBI taxonomy): domain Bacteria; kingdom Bacillati; phylum Bacillota; class Bacilli; order Lactobacillales; family Streptococcaceae; genus Streptococcus; species Streptococcus sp. SI1. The sequence goes on along the minus strand of NZ_JAQFJE010000001.1, from coordinate 9,982 downwards.
ACTGAATACAAGGTCGTTTTAAATGACACCATATAGTGATCATCAATTGAGAATAAAAGATTTATTTCCATCCTTTATTCCCCATCTATCTATTCTTCTCGAAAAACGGGTTGTGGACCAAATGTTTGGGAAACAGGCATGAGCTCAATTCGGTTAATATTGACATGAGGAGGCTGCCCAACAATCCAAGCAACAGTATTGGCAATATCTACCGGCTGAATAGCATGAGCTCCCTCATACAATTTTTCAGATCGTTGCTTATCTCCCTTAAACCGAACAGTTGAAAATTCTGTGCCTTCACAAAGACCGGGTTCAATATTGGTCACACGAATATGATGTCCAGCCAAATCAGCACGTAAATTTAGAGAAAACTGTTTTACGAATGCTTTACTAGCTCCATACACATTAGCTCCCGGATAAGGGACTGTCCCAGCAGTTGAACCAAGGTTGATAATAAGTCCACTATCCCGCTCTACCATTTGTGGTATAATCTGGCGTGTTAGATAAACCAAACCAATAACATTAGTCTGAATCATTGTCAGCCAATCTTGCATATCTGCTTCATAAGCCTTATCTAAACCCAATGCTAAACCTGCATTGTTAATCAAAATATCAATCGTTCGCCAAGCCTCTGGCAAGCTTTCTAAAGCCTGATCTATATTTTTTGTATCTGACACATCCATTTGAAGCGGGTAAAAGTTTGCAAAGCCCAATTCCTGCTGAAGTTGCGTTAATTTTTCTGATCTTCTTGCTGCACCAATCACTTGATGGCCTTCTGTCACCAAACGGCGACAAATAGCTTGTCCAAAACCAGCCGAAGCTCCTGTTACCAATGCAATCATTTTCTTCCTCCTATATATATTTTCATTCTCATTTATAACCAAGGATTGTAAAATCGACCGTGATTCACGACAAAGAGTAATAGACTGAATAATAAAAATAAATCAGCCAGTACAATTACTTCAATATCCAACCTCTGAAAAGCCTGATAAGTGTACCATGTCCGCTTCTTATTTTTACCAAAACGCCGCAATTCCATAGCTGTCGCAATCGTATCAATCCGTTCCAGCGAACTAAAAATCAAGGGAACAATAATTTGCAAATTGCCTTTGATTCGCTGACTGAACTTTGCTTTTTTTGACAATTCTAATCCACGTGCTTCTTGGGACATTCTAATCAAGTAAAACTCCTCTTGCAAATCCGGAATATATCGCAGCGTTAAGCTGACAGAATAAGCTATTTTATAGGGTATTCCGATTTGATTCATGCTAGAGGCAAACTGACTTGGGTGAGTCGTCATCAGAAAAATAACCGCCAAAGGGATGGTGCAGAGATATTTCAAAAATAAATTAAATAGATAAAATATCTCCTGAGCAGTTATAGTGTAACTACCTAGTCCACTTAACCAAACTGTCTGTTCTCCATAAATCTCTACTCCATACTGAGGTGCAAACAGGTAAACCATGATGAGATTCAAAGTAGCAAAAAGACCAGCAAAGATCAAAATAAATGATACATCCTTAAAATGGATATGAGACACTTTGAATAAAAAGAGTGATCCAACCGCAATGACCAATAATAAACGTGTATCATAGCTAATCATTGCTGCAGTTGATACTAAAATGAAAAACAGCAATTTACTAGCACCCGATAAGCGATGAAGAAAGGTCGTACCCGCATGGTAACCGATTAGTTTTTGTTGATTAAGCATGACTTTTTTCCCTTTCTCGCATGTAAAATTTAGTCAAAGCTAGCGGATCTACTTCTAGTTTTTCAGCCAAAGAAAAAATTGATGTTTCTTTCAGATTTGCCGCCTGAATCAGCTTCTTATCTGTCAGAACTTCTGCAGGGGCTTTATCTGCTAAGATATGTCCATCCAGCATGACAATCGCACGTTCAGAATAATCCAGCATTAATTGCATATCATGTGTAATCATCACAATAGTGTGGCCTTTTTGATTCAACTCGTCCAAAAAATTCATGATTTCTGTATAATTATGTTGGTCTTGCCCAGCTGTTGGCTCATCTAAAAGAATAATCTCTGGATTTAACACTAAAATGGAAGCAATGGTCACACGCTTTTTTTGCCCAAAGGACAAAGCAGAAATAGGCCAATGTCGAAATTCATATAGACCACAAGTTTTTAGTACAGTTAAGACTCGCTTTTTTATTTCTTCTTCTGCAACGCCACGCAGCTTCAATCCCAAGGCAACTTCATCAAAAATCATGGTTGTTGAAATCATCTGATTTGGATTTTGTAACACATAACCAATCCGCTCTGCCCGCTCCTTAATTGAATCTCCTTTGATGTCTTTTCCTTGCCAAGTATAGCTTCCTTCCGTTTCAATGAATTGACAAAGCGCTTTTGCTAACGTGGATTTTCCTGCACCATTTTTTCCAACGATCGCAATCTTTTCCCCTCTAGAGATTGCTAGATGAATATCCTTTAAAACTTTTTTCTCCCCATAAGCAAATTGAACGTTTTTCAATTCTAGCAAGTAATCTTTCACCTGTGGTTGTTGAATAGGAACCAACTCTCCCAAAAATTGAATAGAAGATACGTCTATCTGATCTAAAGTTGCCAACTGTGTAGCATCTTTCACATGAAAGCCAAGCTGGCGCAGCGTTGCAAGATAAAGAGGTTCACGAATACCATTGGCAGCTAGTAAATCCGTATGCAACAAATCATCTGGACTACCATTAAACAAAATTCGACCATCATTGATGAGTACAATTCGATCAATCGCTCGATAAAGCACATCTTCCAAACGATGTTCAATGATAATCGTCGTCGTTCCTGATTCCGCATGAATTTGGTCAATCAGCTCAATTGTATCCTGCCCTGATTTAGGATCTAGGTTTGCCAAAGGCTCATCGAATAATAAAATCGGACTTTCATCAATCAACACCCCAGCTAAACTGACCCGCTGTTTCTGCCCACCAGACAAATCTTGAGGACGCTGATGTAAGAGCGACAGTAGCTCCAATTTTTCAGCCCACAAATGTACCCTATCTCTCATCGTTGGCAAATCCACCATGTCGTTTTCCAAAGCAAATGCCAAATCTTCTGCAACGCTCAACCCAATAAACTGACCGTCTGTATCCTGCAAAACTGTACTCACAAGATTTGACAGTTCATAAACGCTCCTATCAAAGACAGACTTTCCTTGAATCAATAAACTTCCTGTCATTTCTCCACGATAAATATTGGGGATAATTCCATTTAAGCATTGTCCTAAAGTAGACTTTCCCGAACCTGAGGGCCCTACAATCAAGACCTTTTCTCCTTCATAAATTGTCAAATCAACATTTTTTAATGTTGGTTCTGTCTGTACTTGATACTGAAAACTAAAATTTTCAAATTGAATAATTGATTTTTCCATCACATTCTTCTTTATAAAGCAAGGGCAATCTGTATTGCCAAGTTAGCTACTTTGTCTTTTTCATCTAAATCTGCATGATTTGCAAGATTACGCATATCCCAAGCCTCTTCTGATAAATGATCCGCTGCATAAAAGAAATGGCAAATCGAGATTTTACGAAAATTTGCTAGAGCTGCAACTGCTGAACATTCCATATCTACACAAATGGCTCCTGCTTTTTTACGCTTATACAATTTTTCTGCAGTCTCTCGATAAATGCCATCTGTCGTCCAAACTTTTCCAACTGTATGAGAAATTCCCTTGTCAGTCAAAAATGATGTTAAAAAATCGTGCAGACCAACATTCACCTCTATCTCATCAGAAGCTGGCAGATAATGGTAACTAGTTCCTTCATCACGAATAGCCATCTGAGGTACAATGATGGACGTTTCCTTAATAGTTTCATCTAAAACACCACATGTTCCAAATAAGACCAATTTTTTCATCCCGAAGGCAATCAAATCTTCCAGAATAGCGACACAAGCTGATGCACCAACCGGTGCATTAAATAGAGCAATCGGTGTACCTTTTACAACAATCCTGTAAATTGGAATCTCAATATTTGCCATAGAGGTAGAGGTCAACAGATCATGCTGAAAATCAGCCAACATGCGTTCAAAAGTTGCATGAGCAAAACAAGATATTACTGTCTCAGGAAAACCTGGCAATGCCTCAATCAAATCTTCTGGATTGATAATCGCTCTGCGATTGTTATCAAATTCCTCTAAAATCATCCACTGCTCCTCCCATATATACTCATTCTATTGTAGCACAAAAGAAATAAGATGAAAATCAATTGTGACCCCCTTGGAATTTCTACAAACCCTTTAAAATGAAAATGAACCTCCCCAGCAAAATGAGACTCACTTCCCAACATCGTTGAGAAAAAAGAATAACTATATCGACCCAGATGACCGAGTGAACTAATAGTTATTGACACTAGCAATTCAGTCGACAGGGTGAACTAAAATTCGTTCGCGCTGGCCGAGGGGCGGATGACGTAAATCGAATTTAAGTCATTGTATCTGCGGGGCAGACGGATTCCTCAAAACTCATTTCACATTTATTAAATAGAAAAAGAGGTTGGATAAAACCCAACCTCTCCTAACATATAGAGGCACTTTGCTTCTATCTCATTCAGAATCTTCAATTTCCTTATCAATCTTATGTTGACGAGATTGATTGTATGTATTTACAAACCAATTAAATATTCCTAGCGCAACCAAATATGTGATAAAACTGCCAAATAGAAACAGAATGAAATCATTTGTCGGACGAGTTTTATAGTGCAATACACCAAAATGATAGTGATAATAACCACTCAAAACTGTCAAACAGAATGCTTGGAATAAAGTCATGAGTATTCCTAGCTTCTTCTTTTCAACAATTTTTTCTTTCCTCATCACAAAGAAGTAAATTCCACCGCTAATCAGAATAGCTAGCAATTCATCCACATAAGATTTTATTGAAAAGTTAAACAGGAAAAACTTGATAGCAATTCCAATGCCTAAAATGACAAGTAAAACTCGAAACGCATAGGCTTCAGCCTTGTATGCCCCTTGCCGAATACGCTCGTCTTTTTCGCCATCAAAATAATTCTTTATTTTGTTCATGACAAACCTCCTCTCAGGCTTCATCTTCTAATTCCGATAAATATTTCTCAAATCGCCTTTTCTGCCATTTTCCAACAACTTCTAATAGCAGATTAATCACCAACATGATAGGGAGATACAGCAAAAATGTAATTGGGATAGCCAATAAAAACTTGGCATGCAACAGATTGTTTTGATACATAGCATGATTAACTTGGAAATTTTGAACTAGGATCATGACAGTCACAAAAGCTGTCATGGCAATAACACCCCAAATAGTAAAGGTAAAACTATTAAAATAGTTTGTACCTAACCGCCGACAACGCTCCAAAAAGTAAAGAAATGCAATCATACTCGAAAACAAGAATAACTGCGCATAGATTTCCCCTGAATGGATAAAGACACTTCCAATATAAAAGATAAAATTACTAATCATCAGCAAACTAAATGCTTCCGTCCCAGCCTTATTGATTAATTGCACTTCTCGCTCATCCAAAATCTGACGTTTAATGAATTTCATTTGCTCTCCTTTGCTATTCTTCTAATTCTTTTTCCAATTGTCTCTGGCGTTTGATATTCAACCAATCAACTCCTCTATCCAAAAGACAAGAAACCAAAGCAATCGTCACTAGAATAACTAAAAATTTTAAAATTGAGTGCTGATTCAAATATAGCTGTATTTTAGAGAACTTGCCAACAAAAGAAGCAGATAAAATAATGAATGCCACCGTAAATCCGTTTACTAAACGACTTTTCAATCCTTTTTCTGAATCATACTGACGAATTGCCAAACCAAGCTTCCAAGAACGAATAAGCGCATAAAGCTCCATTCCTACTATTATCACAATTTCCGGTAGATACGCTGCAATTGATAGATGTAAAAATGTCATTTTAATAAAGATAGATGTCAACAACAAGATAACCGCTAAAAAAGCAATCTCATTACCTAATTTTTGTTCCATTTGTATCGTTCGCTCATCTTGAAAGACTCGTTTCTTTTTAATTTTCATTTTTATTTTCCTCCCAAAATAATTGATCCAATGTTTTGTCCAATCGTTTGCAAATTGCAATACAAAGACTCAAGCTAGGATTGTATTTTCCTGCTTCGATCAAACCAATCGTTTGCCGTGTCACACCAATCGCGTCTGCCAAATCTCCTTGGGTCAAATCATGCTCAACCCGAGCCATTTTTAATTTAAGGTTTTTCGTCATTCTCTTTATCCTCTTGACTAAAATCACTTTTTTTCTTTGTCACGTACAAGGTGAAACCCAAAATTATATTACTAAAACCTATAACTATGAACGTCCGATTTTTCTGAGTTAGTCCCACTAATAACAATGTTATTCCTAGCAACAGCCATACCATGTAAGCCGCTCCGACTATTTTTTTATCATTTTTCATAAATTTTAACTCTTTCTTTATTACTATTATACATTATATTTTATAAAATGCAATATATAAATAACATTTTGTACATTTTTTATGGCCTTAGAAAAAATTTAAAATAAAAAAGCTCAGATTATTCTTTCTGAGCCCTCAAATATAACTAATCCTTTTTCAAACTTCCCGATTTGGTTTGTGTACGAGCATAGGCCAGCAAAAGCACTGTTCCTGCAACAGCAACAGTTAAGCCATTAGAAATCGTTGCAACAACGCCTTGTACAAAAACCTTATTGACAGGCTCATTGTAAATCAAAAGATCTCCTAATGGGGCAATAACAACCCATACCATAGCATTAGCTAATACTTGAATCACATTAAAGGATATAATATCTTTTACCTCAAAAATCCCTTGCGTAGCACGAATCCGTTTTCGAAACAGCCCAACAATCAAACCAAACAAACCACTGGCAATGACCCATGACCACCAAGGATTCCCATATTGCAATGAATCCTTTAGCGCATGACCAACAAAGCCCGTCAAAAATCCAACAACAGGTCCGAAAATTACACTAAACAAGGCTTGCAAAGCATACTGCAATTGAATACTAGTATTTGGAACAGGTGTTGGAATACTAATCATTCCAATCACAACAAAGAGAGCTGCTCCAATCCCCGTTGCGACAACACTTCTTATTGAATTATTTTTCATAACAACCTCCTATATTATTTTTCAATCCGTTTGATTTCAATGCTCCATTGCGCTCCGACTCCTACATTATAGGCCTTTGCAAAAGATCCCTGATTAATAGCTAAACCAACACGATAAAGAGAATTGATATACAAAATTGGCTGACCAATCCGGACATCCGCAAAAGATTTCCCATAAGTCACTTGATTCTGATAGACCAGCATATCATTATTGTAAATCGTCACCTCGAATCGATTATTAAATCTTGGTTTTAAAGTATAAAATTCTTCACGCGTAATAGAAGTCCACAAGGAGCCAAAGCGAACATCTAAAATATCAATAGCACCACGAACAGAATCATTTTCAATTATCGTTTCCACAACAGGAATTTCTACGATATCCTCAATATCTAATTCAGGCCCTACCTCTTCAAACGTAATATGTCCACTCGCTAATTTTGCCCCAGTATAAGCATAAACATCTCGGCCATGAAACGTATAAGAGTGTTCCGTATTCTTTCTCCGATTTTCCACTTCCGAAATCTCCCGAATCGCAACAATTCCCACATGTTTCTTTATAAAAGAAAGAGTACCATTGTTTGGTGTGACAATATATTGATTTTGTATAGTTTTAACCACCACACTTTTACGCTTAGAACCAACGCCCGGATCCACTACCGATACAAAAGTTGTCCCTTCAGGCCAATAATTGACTGTTTGAAATAATCTATAGCTTCCTTCGAAGATATTGTAAGGTGTAATATCATGAGTTAAATGATGTATTTTTAAAGTTGGAGATTCTTCTAACGCCACACCGACCATCGCCGATACAGCCCCATCTACCAAACCGAAATCTGATTGCAGTACTAGTAAATTATTATGCATCTTCTCTCCTTTATAACACTTATATCATAACATAAATTACATTTCTTATCCATTATCTATTTTTTATCATATCAATATATACTACCTATCGCTATTTGCTCCATTCAACTAAACCCTAACTACTCCTCTTTTAACGAGAAATATTATTCCAATTAAAAATTAATATAACTATGAATTATAAAATGATAATAGCATCAAACTCTAATAATTTCTAGCTTAATCCTCATACGCCTTCTATGTCTTCCCAGGCTTTAAATTCTGACTAAAGAAATTAACGAAAATTGAATAAATATAAGATTTTAACATCTGAAGAAAATAAGTTTAAGCTCTATAACATCTGTAGCGGAATCCGGAAAAATACTTTGAAGATTGCAGTCTTTTTGAATGTATGCCAAAAGTACCATATAACGAATTATAACGAAAAGTGACCAATCCGTCATTAAAAAGAATCATATGAGACCTATTAAGAATGATACCGAATTATTCATAATAAATCACTATTGTCTGTGAAAAAGAATCTTATCTAGTAATAAAGGCTAAACTGAATTCTCCTGCACCTCCACACCTTTTAAACTTTAAAAAGCATATTTTTATCACGCTAAACATAAAAAAAGAAAAGACCAATATGATCTTTTCTCGATATTAGTTTCTTGTAATCAACCAGAGTTGATAAAGAGCTAATTTTATCGCTTTAAACATAAAAAAAGAGAACCAACCTGGTCACTCACCCATTTAGTTCCCAGACTGCCAACTACAATTGACACTGAGCCATACATCTCTTCATTTCATACCAAATCAAATATCGGGAAGACAGGATTCGAACCTGCGACACCTTGGTCCCAAACCAAGTACTCTACCAAGCTGAGCTACTTCCCGTATAGGTAGAAAAACGAAGCCCTCTGACTTCTTCCCTATGCACCATAGAGGAGTCGAACCTCTAACCGCCTGATTCGTAGTCAGGTACTCTATCCAGTTGAGCTAAGGGTGCTCTATTATGAATCTGCACTCATTATATCAAAAAAATAAAAAAAGTCAAATTCTTTTATGCACCCTAGAGGAGTCGAACCTCTAACCGCCTGATTCGTAGTCAGGTACTCTATCCAGTTGAGCTAAGGGTGCTCTCTATTCCTATGCCGAGGACCGGAATCGAACCGGTACGATTGTTTCCAATCGCAGGATTTTAAGTCCTGTGCGTCTGCCAGTTCCGCCACCCCGGCTTCCTCAAGCGAACGACGGGGTTCGAACCCGCGACCCCCACCTTGGCAAGGTGATGTTCTACCACTGAACTACGTTCGCATTCACTTCTTTCCTTCTAATGCCGGCTACATGACTTGAACACGCGACCCTCTGATTACAAATCAGATGCTCTACCAACTGAGCTAAGCCGGCTTATCTTCTATGCGGGTGAAGGGACTTGAACCCCCACGCCGTTAAGCGCCAGATCCTAAATCTGGTGCGTCTGCCAATTCCGCCACACCCGCTTGTGACTATGACCCGTACTGGGCTCGAACCAGTGACCCTTTGATTAAAAGTCAAATGCTCTACCAACTGAGCTAACGAGTCGCTCTAATGTATTTCTATACACTAAAACGGTCCCGACGGGAATCGAACCCGCGATCTTCGCCGTGACAGGGCGACGTGATAACCGCTACACTACGGGACCTATTAAGCTTTTCCGCTTAAGAAATGGGAGTTAACGGGATCGAACCGCTGACCCTCTGCTTGTAAGGCAGATGCTCTCCCAGCTGAGCTAAACTCCCAATGTGAGATTAACTCAGCTAGCAGTAAGAAACATTGCTTCTCTATCCACCGATTGAAATGATAATACTCTCTCCATTTCAACTGAGTTAAACTCCAAAAAAGAAAGTCTTCTAACTTCCTATCCTGCTAAGCGACTACCATATCTCACAGGGGGCAACCCCCAACTACTTCCGGCGTTCTAGGGCTTAACTACTGTGTTCGGCATGGGTACAGGTGTATCTCCTAGGCTATCGTCACTTAACTACTGAGTA
>NZ_JAQFJE010000010.1:0-5175 GCF_030439945.1 Streptococcus sp. SI1 | reverse complement strand
TGCTAAGCGACTACCATATCTCACAGGGGGCAACCCCCAACTACTTCCGGCGTTCTAGGGCTTAACTACTGTGTTCGGCATGGGTACAGGTGTATCTCCTAGGCTATCGTCACTTAACTACTGAGTATGTAACACACTCAAAATTGAATAACTTCTCAAATCCTCTCAAGATCATCCCTTCTACGCTGATTCTCAATGAAATCGTACTCAAGCTCAACCCTTACTGGTTTCGCCTTCATTACTTCTTTTTGGATAAGTCCTCGAGCTATTAGTATTAGTCCGCTCCATTGCTCACACAACTTCCACTCCTAACCTATCTACCTGATCTTCTCTCAGGGCTCTTACTGATATAAAATCATGGGAAATCTCATCTTGAGGTGGGTTTCACACTTAGATGCTTTCAGCGTTTATCCCTTCCCTACATAGCTACCCAGCGATGCTCTTGGCAGAACAACTGGTACACCAGCGGTAAGTCCACTCTGGTCCTCTCGTACTAGGAGCAGATCCTCTCAAATTTCCTTCGCCCGCGACGGATAGGGACCGAACTGTCTCACGACGTTCTGAACCCAGCTCGCGTGCCGCTTTAATGGGCGAACAGCCCAACCCTTGGGACCGACTACAGCCCCAGGATGCGACGAGCCGACATCGAGGTGCCAAACCTCCCCGTCGATGTGAACTCTTGGGGGAGATAAGCCTGTTATCCCCAGGGTAGCTTTTATCCGTTGAGCGATGGCCCTTCCATACGGTACCACCGGATCACTAAGCCCGACTTTCGTCCCTGCTCGAGTTGTAGCTCTCGCAGTCAAGCTCCCTTATACCTTTACACTCTGCGATTGATTTCCAACCAATCTGAGGGAACCTTTGGGCGCCTCCGTTACTCTTTAGGAGGCGACCGCCCCAGTCAAACTGCCCGTCAGACACTGTCTCCGTAGATGATAAACCTACCGGGTTAGAGTGGCCATAACACAAGGGTAGTATCCCAACATCGCCTCCATCGAAACTGGCGTCCCGATCTCATTGGCTCCTACCTATCCTGTACATGTGGCACAGACACTCAATATCAAACTGCAGTAAAGCTCCATGGGGTCTTTCCGTCCTGTCGCGGGTAACCTGCATCTTCACAGGTACTAAAATTTCACCGAGTCTCTCGTTGAGACAGTGCCCAAATCATTACGCCTTTCGTGCGGGTCGGAACTTACCCGACAAGGAATTTCGCTACCTTAGGACCGTTATAGTTACGGCCGCCGTTTACTGGGGCTTCAATTCATACCTTCGCTTACGCTAAGCACTTCTCTTAACCTTCCAGCACCGGGCAGGCGTCACCCCCTATACATCATCTTACGATTTAGCAGAGAGCTGTGTTTTTGATAAACAGTTGCTTGGGCCTATTCACTGCGGCTGACCTAAATCAGCACCCCTTCTCCCGAAGTTACGGGGTCATTTTGCCGAGTTCCTTAACGAGAGTTCTCTCGCTCACCTGAGGCTACTCGCCTCGACTACCTGTGTCGGTTTGCGGTACGGGTAGAGTATAAATTATCGCTAGAAGCTTTTCTTGGCAGGGTGACATCACTCACTTCGCTACTAAACTTCGCTCCCCATCACAGCTCAATGTTAGAGATATAAGCATTTGACTCATATCACACCTCACTGCTTAGACGTGCTCTTCCATTCGCACGCTTGAGTTAGCCTTCTGCGTCCCTCCTTCACTCTATACTCTAGTACAGGAATCTCTACCTGTTGGCCATCGGATACACCTTTCGGTCTCTCCTTAGGTCCCGACTAACCCAGGGCGGACGAGCCTTCCCCTGGAAACCTTAGTCTTACGGTGGACAGGATTCTCACCTGTCTTGCGCTACTCATACCGGCATTCTCACTTCTATGCGTTCCAGTGCTCCTTGCGGTACACCTTCTCCACACATAGAACGCTCTCCTACCATACCTATAAAGGTATCCACAGCTTCGGTAAATTGTTTTAGCCCCGGTACATTTTCGGCGCAGGGTCACTCGACTAGTGAGCTATTACGCACTCTTTGAATGAATAGCTGCTTCTAAGCTAACATCCTAGTTGTCTGTGCAACCCCACATCCTTTTCCACTTAACAATTATTTTGGGACCTTAGCTGGTGGTCTGGGCTGTTTCCCTTTCGACTACGGATCTTAGCACTCGCAGTCTGACTGCCGACCATAATTCGTTGGCATTCGGAGTTTATCTGAGATTGGTAATCCGGGATGGACCCCTCACCCAAACAGTGCTCTACCTCCAAGAATCTTTCTGTCGACGCTAGCCCTAAAGCTATTTCGGAGAGAACCAGCTATCTCCAAGTTCGTTTGGAATTTCTCCGCTACCCACAAGTCATCCAAGCACTTTTCAACGTGCCCTGGTGCGGTCCTCCAGTGAGTTTTACCTCACCTTCAACCTGCTCATGGGTAGGTCACATGGTTTCGGGTCTACAACATGATACTAAAACGCCCTATTCAGACTCGGTTTCCCTACGGCTCCGTCTCTTCAACTTAACCTCGCATCATATCGTAACTCGCCGGTTCATTCTACAAAAGGCACGCTCTCACCCATTAACGGGCTCGAACTTGTTGTAGGCACACGGTTTCAGGTTCTCTTTCACTCCCCTCCCGGGGTGCTTTTCACCTTTCCCTCACGGTACTGGTTCACTATCGGTCACTAGGGAGTATTTAGGGTTAGGAGATGGTCCTCCCAGATTCCGACGGGATTCCTCGTGTCCCGCCGTACTCAGGATACTGCTAGGTACAGAATCTATTTTAAATACGAGGCTCTTACTCTCTTTGGCTGACTTTCCCAAATCATTCTTCTATAAATTCTGAGTCCACATTGCAGTCCTACAACCCCGAAGAGTAAACTCTTCGGTTTGCCCTTCTGCCCTTTCGCTCGCCGCTACTCAGGCAATCGCTTTTGCTTTCTCTTCCTGCAGCTACTTAGATGTTTCAGTTCACTGCGTCTTCCTCCTCATTTCCTTAACAGAAATGGGTAACAGGCATCAACCTGCTGGGTTCCCCCATTCGGACATCCCTGGATCAACGCTTACTTACAGCTCCCCAAGGCATTTCGTCGTTTGTCACGTCCTTCTTCGGCTCCTAGTGCCAAGGCATCCACCGTGCGCCCTTACTAACTTAACCTTATTTTGACCTTTCAGTCATAAACTCATTAATATTCACAGCGTTTTCGGTTTATTTTCTTGTTACTATTTGATATCGTTATTCAATTTTCAATGTGCTACTTTAGGATATCATCAACTAAAGGTGAATTCCATATCCTAATGGAGCCTAGCGGGATCGAACCGCTGACCTCCTGCGTGCAAAGCAGGCGCTCTCCCAGCTGAGCTAAGGCCCCACAAGACCTCTCAAAACTAAACAAAACGAACTCAATGTCTTCCGTATTTTCCTTAGAAAGGAGGTGATCCAGCCGCACCTTCCGATACGGCTACCTTGTTACGACTTCACCCCAATCATCTATCCCACCTTAGGCGGCTGGCTCCTTACGGTTACCTCACCGACTTCGGGTGTTACAAACTCTCGTGGTGTGACGGGCGGTGTGTACAAGGCCCGGGAACGTATTCACCGCGGCGTGCTGATCCGCGATTACTAGCGATTCCGACTTCATGTAGGCGAGTTGCAGCCTACAATCCGAACTGAGACTGGCTTTCAGAGATTAGCTTGCCGTCACCGGCTTGCGACTCGTTGTACCAGCCATTGTAGCACGTGTGTAGCCCAGGTCATAAGGGGCATGATGATTTGACGTCATCCCCACCTTCCTCCGGTTTATTACCGGCAGTCTCGCTAGAGTGCCCAACTGAATGATGGCAACTAACAATAAGGGTTGCGCTCGTTGCGGGACTTAACCCAACATCTCACGACACGAGCTGACGACAACCATGCACCACCTGTCACCGATGTACCGAAGTAAAGCTCTATCTCTAGAGCGGGCATCGGGATGTCAAGACCTGGTAAGGTTCTTCGCGTTGCTTCGAATTAAACCACATGCTCCACCGCTTGTGCGGGCCCCCGTCAATTCCTTTGAGTTTCAACCTTGCGGTCGTACTCCCCAGGCGGAGTGCTTAATGCGTTAGCTGCGGCACTAAGTCCCGGAAAGGACCTAACACCTAGCACTCATCGTTTACGGCGTGGACTACCAGGGTATCTAATCCTGTTCGCTCCCCACGCTTTCGAGCCTCAGCGTCAGTTACAGACCAGAGAGCCGCTTTCGCCACCGGTGTTCCTCCATATATCTACGCATTTCACCGCTACACATGGAATTCCACTCTCCCCTTCTGCACTCAAGTTAAACAGTTTCCAAAGCCTACAATGGTTGAGCCACTGCCTTTAACTTCAGACTTATCTAACCGCCTGCGCTCGCTTTACGCCCAATAAATCCGGACAACGCTCGGGACCTACGTATTACCGCGGCTGCTGGCACGTAGTTAGCCGTCCCTTTCTGGTTAAGTACCGTCACAGTATGAACTTTCCATTCTCACACTCGTTCTTCCTTAACAACAGAGCTTTACGATCCGAAAACCTTCTTCACTCACGCGGCGTTGCTCGGTCAGGGTTCCCCCCATTGCCGAAGATTCCCTACTGCTGCCTCCCGTAGGAGTCTGGGCCGTGTCTCAGTCCCAGTGTGGCCGATCACCCTCTCAGGTCGGCTATGTATCGTCGCCTAGGTGAGCCGTTACCTCACCTACTAGCTAATACAACGCAGGTCCATCTGGTAGTGATGCATTTGCACCTTTTAAACATCTACCATGCAGTAAATGTTCTTATGCGGTATTAGCTATCGTTTCCAATAGTTATCCCCCGCTACCAGGCAGGTTACCTACGCGTTACTCACCCGTTCGCAACTCACAGAATACGGTGTAGTAAACTACGGTGCATCCTGTGCGTTCTACTTGCATGTATTAGGCACGCCGCCAGCGTTCGTCCTGAGCCAGGATCAAACTCTCATTTATAGTTTGAGTCTTCACTCATTTCTGTCACTGACAGATTTATTTGCTTATCTTTGACTGACTGTCTCTCAACAGTCGCCTGCACATTGGTTCGTCTTGTTCAGTTTTCAAAGGTCTTTATCGCCATTCAAGCGACAACTATCTTAGTATATCACCTACTACTCTTCTTGTCAATACCTTTTTTCATCTTTTTTTCTAACGCT